>JBBIUR010000001.1:0-918 GCA_037440145.1 Myxococcales bacterium
GTATCCTTCCCGCATGCTTCTCCCGTACTTCTCGGCGCTGTGCACGTGCCCTCCGCCCCTGTGATGTCGCAGCGCTGGGCAGACGGGTCGCACCGCCGGCTGCAGCAGCGGAAGTTCTGGCAGATACCGGTCGTACACTCGGAATCTGCGGTGCACGCGGCCGCCGTGGGTTTGAGGGTAGGCGTCGGCGATTGCGGCGGGACCGGTGTAGCCGAGGGCGTCCCGGAAGAAGGTCCAAAGCCGGTCGGAGTCGGCGTGCGAGTGGGGCCCGTCGCGCAGACGCCGTTTTGACACACACGGCTCGTGCACTGGTCGTCGACGGAGCAAACTTCTCCCAGCGGGAGGTTCACGGGAAGGCAGGTGCCCGCCGCGCCCGCGAGATCGCACCGCTCGTTTCCACCTTGGCACGGGGTGTCACAGCAAACCCCTTCGTTTCCCGAACCAGTGCGGGAACAGAACAGTGGAGGCGTGCACTCGCAATTAGGATCTGGTTCCTCCGGCCGGTAGACGCACGCCTGACCGCGGCCTTTGACCGGCTCGCAGGGGCCGAGGGTTGGTGAGGGGGTGACCGTCGGACCCGGTGGGATCCCTCCGGTGGTGTTGACGAGGACCCGAACCAGAGAATCTGCCGACGTGGCCACAACTAGGTCGGGTTTGTCGTCGCGGTTAAAATTTCCGACTTTCACGAAGTTCACGGACCGCCCAATGCCCCGAATCCCTGTGGGCGTCTGGAACGATCCACCGCCAACCCCAGGTGCGACGTCGAGGCGTGCACTCCCCAGCTCCTGCGGGGTCGTCCCGGAACTCGGAAAGGAGAGAACCCCCGCAAGGTCTCCCAGGCCGTCTCCGTCGAAGTCCGACGCGGTGACGGCGCGCAACTGGCACTGCGCCGTGGGTTCTGGGGATTCTGCGGACGTG
>JBBIUR010000001.1:936-1571 GCA_037440145.1 Myxococcales bacterium
CGAACGTCAACGGCGCGGCGAAAAAGCCGCCGCCCCGGTTCAACAGGATGTTCGCCTCCCTTCTCGTCCGGCCGCCGGCGACAACGTCCGGCAGGCCATCGCCGTCGATGTCCGCTACCGCAATGTCGACTGCCCCTTTTCCGGTGATGAAGTTGCCGACAAGGCTCAGATTCCCGTTTCCCGCGCTGAGCAATATGCTCGCGTCGCGCGCGCCGCCGCCTCCCGTGTTCGCAGCCGCGACGTCGGGCAGACCGTCTTGGTTGAAATCGGCGCTTGCCAGCAGCCGCGGCCGGCGCCCGGCCCGGAAGCGCCGCTCGGTGGAGAACGTGCCGTCCCCTTTGTTCGTGAGCACGCTCACGTCGTCCGTCCTCGGGTTGGAGAGAATCAGATCCGGGCCTTTCTGGCCGTCGACGTCGGCGATCGCCACGTCGAAGCTCGTGCAGCAATGGCGAAATTGGCGAATCTGCCGGACCGTGCCGGTTCCCGAACCGAAAAGGAGAAAAATGCGGCGCCCGCCCGCTGCGACTACGAGATCCGCAAAGGTGTCTTGGTCAAGGTCACCGGCGGCGACCGCCTTGAGGGAACGCCCGACGGCGACGGCGGTACTTTGTCGGATTTCACCGCCTTCGCCTACC
>JBBIUR010000001.1:1588-2544 GCA_037440145.1 Myxococcales bacterium
CCGGTTGGTGCCACTGCTCGCAACGGCGATATCGTCGATCCCGTCCCCATCGAAATCCGCCACGGCCACGCCTTTGATTCGCTTTGGCACTGCCACTGGGGTCAAAACGACAAACGACGGCGGGGCGGCAGGCGCGGGCAGGCTCTGGCTTCCGATAGCTGCCAATGCGAGCAGCAGGGCTCCAGCCGAACGCATTCTATGCTCCTTCCGAAACGACTCCTCGTCCGGGCATCACGGCCCGCGCGAGAAGCAATTCACTTTTTCTCGGAGGGCGATCTTTTGTCAAATGAAAAGGTGGTGGGCGGCAGCCCGCGGGGTGGTTGCCAGCGGGTTCGCTGACTCCTGCTCGATGACGCACGGCCGGGGGACTGAAGCCGGCTACAGAGCCTCGGTGCTGCCAAGCCGACTCGCAGCCGCGAGGGCCAGCTCGACCCGCGCCTGCCACTCCCGCAGGCGCTCTCTGCGCTCGTCTGCCGACCACAACGGCTGCATTCGAACTCCCAAGCACCAGGAGTCTCGGAGTTGCTCGATGTCGCCCCACACGCCAGTCGCGAGGCCGGCCAGGTATGCCACGCCCAGTGCCGTGGCTTGAAGCGTCGCTGGCCGCTCGACCGGAGACCCTACGGCGTTGGCGATCATCTGCACCAGGAAATCGTTGATGGCTGCCCCCCCGTCGACGCGCACCGGGCTCGCTTCCGGTTGCCCGACTGCCGCCGCCAGCGTGGAGACGACCTCGGAACAGCGGAACGCAATCCCCTCCAGCATTGCGCGCACGACGTGGGCTCTGGTCGACCCTCGCGAAAGCCCTCCGATCAGAGCGCGCGCGCTGGGGGCCATGTGCGGGGTGCCCAACCCCTGCAGCGCGGGAATCGCCCAAACTCCCCCGGTATCGGAAACAGTATGCGGCAGCGAGCACGCCTCTTCCAAGCTTGGAAGAGCACCCATCCCGTCGCGCA
>JBBIUR010000001.1:2568-2910 GCA_037440145.1 Myxococcales bacterium
CCGTCAGCACGGCGCCTTCGAGACAGAAGCTCCGCTGGCCTTGGAGGCTCCAGAGGACCAGGGGGTACGTTCCGGCAGGCGGCGGCACCAGCGCGTCCCCCGTGTTGACATCGGCCATAGCCGAGGTCCCGAGCGTGATTTTCATCTCTCCTTTGTGCAGCCGAAGGTGGCCAAACGCCGCTGCTTGCTGATCTCCGGCAATGGCGGCAATGGGCACCCGTGCTCCTGCAGTCGCCGGATCCGTGAGTGTGCGGACGCCGCTCGAATCCAAGACCTCGGCCAGGGCGGCTGCGGGAATTCCGAAGAATTCGAGCTGCGCTTCGTCCCAGCGGCCACTCGCGA
>JBBIUR010000001.1:2941-4496 GCA_037440145.1 Myxococcales bacterium
CGGTCACATGCGCTCTCCCGCCGCTCAGCTTCCAGGCAATCCAACTGTCCACGGTTCCGAAACGCGCGTGCCCGCTCGCCACTTCTTGGCGGACTTCCTCGACTTCGCGCAGCAGCCACTCCATCTTAGTGGACGATGCCATGGTGTTGGCGAACACCCCTTGCGCGAGGAGCTCGTTCACGCGCTTCGCTGTCCGCAAGTCTTGCCACACGATTGCTGGGTAAAGGGGCTCGCCGGTGTGCGCATCCCACGCGACGACCGTTGCCCGCTGGTTGGCGATCCCCGCAGCGGCCAAGTCTTGCGGGGCGACGCCGGCGGCAGCGAGCGCGCCGTGCCAGACCCGCAGCACCGCCTCCCACATTTCGGCTGGATCGATTTCCACCCAAGCGGGTCGCGGGTACCTTGGTCGAAACTCTTCGCGAAAGGCACCGCGGACAGCGCTGGAGGAGTCGAACACGAGGGCGCGGACGCTCGTGGTGCCAATGTCGAGGGCGAGGACCAGGTCGCTCACGGGCAGCCACCTCAGGGCAGCAAAACCCCGGGATTCATGATGCCCTGGGGGTCGAGAGCAGCCTTTAAAGCGCGGAGCACGCCGATTCCCAGCCCGTGCTCCTGTGCCATCCACGGGCGGCGGATGCGCCCGATTCCGTGATGGTGCGAGATGGTACCGCCCGCCGCGAGAGTCGCTTCCATGGCCGCGGCCCAGCACTGGTGGTAGATCTCTTCCGCTCGGTCTGGGTTTTCGGTCTGCACAGCGAAAGTGAAGTAGAGGTTCGTGCCGGTCACGTAGGAATGCGAGCTGTGCGCGGAGGCGACTAGGATGCCCGGCACCGCTCGGAGGCCGGCGGCCACGCCTTCGTACAGTGCCGGGATCGCGCTCCAGGGGGCCGCGACCTCGATTGTGTCCACCACGATTCCCCGTTCGAAAAAGGGCTCCAGCGGAGGCACGTCGTTGCGGTGCTCAAGCCAGTGCTCGACCGGAGCCGGCCCCAGGGCGGAGCCACGCTCGGCAGCGCAGGCGGCGGAGCAGGCAGCCATCTCCGCTTCGGTGAGGGCTGGAGGTCCCTCCGAGAGGACGAGCAGGAGGGCCGTCTCGGGGGCGGCCCAGTCCGAGAAATGCCGAGCAGTTTCCAGTTCGTCGTACAGACGGAGGACGGGCGGGCGCCATCCCGCTTGTACGAGCTGGCGGATGGCCTCGAGACCGCGGGCCAGCGCAGGAAAAGCGAACGCGGCCAGCACGCGCGAGGGCGGTTTGGGAAGGATGCGGAGGGTGGCTTCGGTGACGATTCCCAACGTGCCTTCCGAGCCCAGGAAGATCTCACGCAAGTCGGGCCCCGTTGCAGCGCGGGGGACCGGCTTGGTGCGCACGACCGTGCCCGCCGGCAGCACTACCTCCAGCGCGGCCAGGATGTCTTCGATCGAGCCGTAACGGGTGGAAAACTGCCCCGCCGAGCGCGTGGCGACCCAGCCGCCTACGGTCGACAAGTCGATGGATTGGGGGAAGTGCCCGCACGAGAAGCCTTTCTCGTTGAGCGTTTTTTCCAGCTCTGCGCCG
>JBBIUR010000002.1:0-2956 GCA_037440145.1 Myxococcales bacterium
GCCTGCAAGGCGAGCGAGGCACCGACAGCACGCTACTCGCGAGCGCACTGCTGCGGTTGGAGCGGGCTAGCGCGCACAAGCGCCGCTTGCTCCGCGCGCTCACGAGAGCTGCTGCGCGAGGCCCCATAGCAGCGCTCGCAGCCTCCGCGGAGGGAACACTAGCGCTGTGGGAGGAGTCCCCCCTCGGCCGGCCCGAGCTCGATCCCGTCTGGCAAGAGGTCGCCGCAGCGAACCGGGCGCCGCGGGGCGCGACCCCGGAACGGCTGCGCCGCGCCTGCACCGAATGGCTCCCGAACCCCAGGATAGCGGACCGCGCTGCGGCACTGCTCCTCGACCCGCACGGCATCCTGGGATGCGTCGCAGCCGAAGACGCGTTCCTGGAGTCGCGAGCGGCTTGCCAGCGGGCGTTCTCTCCCGAGAGAGCCGCGGCCGTGGCGCGCCGCACTTCTGACTTCGCAGCGGCCTTGTGCGCGGAGCGGAAGGCACTGCGCGAGCTGATGCGCACGCTCCGCGCTGCTGCACCGAGCCAGCTCGAAATTCGGCAGTACGGGTTCGGCGAGATCTCTCGCACAATTGGTTTGGAAGGGTCTCCGGCCTCGCCCTTCGGCCGGCCCGCGACCAGGCCCGCGGTCGTCTACAAAAGGCTGGCCCCTTTCCCTGACGCAGCCTCCGCGGAGCGCTACAAAGCCGCATACTTGGAGTACAACCGCAGGCTGCGCGACGAAGTGGGCATTGCGGTTCCCGAGTTCGGATGCCGGGCCCTTCGGAGGTCCGACGGGCGCCTCGTCGTCTATGCGACCCAAGCACTGGTCGATCCCCGCTCGGTGGCAAAGGAGCTGTTGCTCCGCGCCTCCGTGGAACAAGCCGTCATTCTCTTTCGCATGGTTCTCGCTGAATACCGCAAGTGGATCCGGTACAACCGCGAGCAAGCCCAATTCGGATTCGAAATTGGCCTCGACGGCCAGATTCCGAACTGGGCCCTGCACCGGTACGAACCGGGCGCCGAGCTCCGGGGCGACGAGGGGTTGATTTACCTGGACACGAACACCCCCATGATGCGCCACCGCGGGCAGGACTGCTTGCCCATTGAATTCTATCTGCAAGCAACGCCCCGGCTCCTGCGCCCCCTGCTCAAGCCGCTGGCGCGAAGCATTCTCGACCGCTATTTCCGCCCGCGAACGATCGTCCTCGACTTCCTCGGCAACGTCAGCATTCACGGGCGCCCGGACCTTGTCTCCCCGCTGCTGCCTCTCGCCAACGCGTTCTTGCGCGACGAGGTGGGTGACCCGGACTCTCCGCCCATCCGCCCCGAGGAAGTGCGCCGGTACGTCGGGCGAGACGTAGCGACGTGGCGCCTGACGCGCAGTCTGCGGAAGATCGAGGACTGTGTGCAGGGCAAGAGTACCCCGCTGGCGACCGCGCGGGACATCTATCGCATTTACACGCGCCCCATCTTTTGAGGCGGCGCAAACGCGGCCTTTGCGGCCGCGTTTGACCCCCCCGCCCGCTGGCGGTAAACGGAGGGCGGGTCAGGACACGCCCGGAATCCTGGCGGTCCTCGCCGCTCTCGGCGAGGCCGCCGCAAGCGCTCGGAGGAGGCGATGCCGAGCTACGAGACGATCGCGTACGAGGAGCAAAACGGGGTCGCGTGGGTCACTTTGAACCGGCCCGAGGTGCACAACGCGTTCAACATGCAGATGCAGCGCGAGCTGCGGGAGATCTGGCGAGCTTTGCGTCGCAACGAAAGCGTGCGCGTCGCCGTGCTCACCGGGGCCGGGGACAAAGCCTTTTGCACCGGAATCGATCGCACGGAGACGTTCGACCAGGGGCCCGGAAGCACCCGAGAAGTGGGATCGGTGTCCGGCCCCTTCATGTTCGACGATCCGGGGTCCAACCTCGGCCCGAAATCGTGCGACCTGTGGAAGCCCGTGATCGCTGCCGTGAACGGAATGGCGTGCGGCGGTGCCTTTTACATGTTAGGCGAAGTGGACTTCATCATCGCGGCAGAGCACGCTACGTTCTTCGACCCGCACGTGACCTACGGCATGACCGCGGCCTTCGAGCCCATCCACTTGCTGCAGAAAATGCCGCTGCAAGAAGTTCTCCGCCTCGCCCTTCTGGGCAGCCACGAGAGAATGTCGGCGCGGCGCGCTTACGAAATCGGCCTCGTCTCCGAAGTCGTGCCGGGGGATCGGCTGAAAGAAGCAGCGCAGTGGGCCGCCGAGGCCATTGCCTCGCAACCCCCGCTGGCCATCCAGGGCACGCTGCGGGCCATCTGGACTGCCCGCGAGCTTTCCCGCAGCCAGGCGCTTTCGCTCGCCTACGCCTTTGTCGGGCTGGGCACCAGCCCCGACTCGATTCGAGCGGGGCAAGTTGCTTTCAGCTCCGGCCGGCGGCCAAAATGGCGGCTGCGCTAGCGCGCACCGCCTCGCGAGCTGCACCGCAATCGCTGTTCTCTCCGGGTTGCCGCAAGCGCGCACGGCAGTTCCGAAAAGGAATCGACAACCGGGCCGCGCCCCTCGACCTCCGCACCACCTCCGTGCCCGTATGCACAGCCGACAAACGCGCATCCCACCGCTGCCGCGGCTGCCACATCGCTCGCTCGGTCCCCTACGAGGACGGCATCCTCAGGCTCGATCCGATGCCGCTGTAAGTACGCGCGCAGCAGTGCGGTCTTATCGGGCAAGCCCTCGCCATCGAGGCTCAGCAGCGGAGCAAACCAGCGCGCCAGCCCATGCGATCGCAGCACCGTCTCCACGTACTGCCGGCGCCCGTTCGAAGCGATCACCATCGTGTGCCCCTCGCGCGCCAGCCGCTCCAGCGTCTCGGGCACCCCCGGATAGACGATGCCGTCGCCGCGGGCGACGCGCTTGCAGATCACGTCGAGAGATACCCGGCGCAGCAGCCGGATCGCCTCCGGCGCGGCATCGGGGAAGAGCCCAGTCAGGATCGCGTC
>JBBIUR010000003.1:0-210 GCA_037440145.1 Myxococcales bacterium
AGGAAGCGGTACTCCGAAGGCAGCGGCTCTTTGACCTTGAGAATCAGGTCGGATCTTTCCCAGACGTCGCGGCGGTTCACAATCCGCGCGCCCGCGGCGCGGTACTTCGCGTCCGGAATGCCGCTGCCAAGGCCGGCTCCGCGCTCGACGAGCACGGTGTGCCGATGCGCTGCCAGTGCTGCTACGCCGCTCGGCGTGATCGCGACGCGG
>JBBIUR010000003.1:220-1095 GCA_037440145.1 Myxococcales bacterium
TTTTCCTCGGCTTTGATCTCTCGGGGGACGCCAATGATCATGCAGCGCCAGAACGTGGCTTGATTTCCTTTACGCTTCGCTCGCGGGCTGTCAACGACGATCCGGGTTCGCCGCAGGAGCGAGCCCGGACAAGTGGCATATCCTGGTGTGATCCGGCGCTGCGGCGCACCGCAAAGTCTGTTGCCGCGCTCCCCTGGGTCCCGTCACTTCCGGGCAAACAGCCGGATGAAGTTGGCGCGGAGCACTTTTAACAGTTCGGAGTCCGAAAAGCCCGCGCGGCGCAAGGTGATGAGGAGCAGGGGAAGATCGGCGTACGTTCGAAGGACGGGTCGGAAATTGGCATCCATGTCGGTTCCCAGGCCCACGTGATCGATGCCCACCGCCACCACGAGTTCGGCGATTCGCCGTGCGAACCCCTCGAGATCCGAGATGCCGATGCCCGCGGGCCAGGCTCCAATGAGGCCGCCGGAGGCAGCGACATCGCGCGCGAGGCCGAGCGAGACGAAGCGGTTCTCGGGAAAGGAGCGCGGCGCAGAGTTTTCTCGGTAGACGTGCGTGTGCGAAAGCAGAACTGGCTTGGTCGATACGTCCAGGACGCCGCGCGCAGTGGCCTCGGAGGCGTGCGCGATGTCGACGAGAATGCCGAGGCGGTTCATCTCGCGTACGACGGCCCGGCCCGCTTCGGTGAGGCCTCCGCTCCGCGCCTCCTCGGTCTGAACGTCTCCGAGCTCGTTGGGCCGATAGTGCACGAGCGCGATGACGCGGACACCATCTTCCCAGGCTCTCTTTACCCGCTCTGGTTTTCCCTCCAGAAAATCCCCGCCTTCGACGCCGAGAATTGCCGCAGGTCGAGCGTTCGCTCCGGCTTGAGTCAG
>JBBIUR010000003.1:1116-2077 GCA_037440145.1 Myxococcales bacterium
GTGGTCCTCTGCGAGGCGAATGAGCCCTCGCGCCGCCAGTGCGTGCAGGTTGCGCATTTGGGTCTGGTAGGACCGGAGGGCCTCGCCGCGATCGAATTCGCGGACCGGCCGGAGTCCCGACCGGGAAAGGCCCAGTACGGGAAAGTCCGAGACCGCTGCGAAAACCGCTGCGCCGAGACCGCCCGTCACCATGTCCCGAATGGTTCTCTCCTCAAAGGTTCCCAGCGCAGCATACAGGCGAAGCGGCAGCGAGAGCTTGCTGGCGCCGCGCACGAAGGTGCGGCCGGGGTGCGCGTGCGCGTCGATCACCGGGTGCTCCCGGAGCCACGCGGCTGCAGAAGCCGCTTCCTCGAGTGTGGGGCGAAATCCACTCGCGCGCCGGCGCCGGGCGAACCAGAGCACCAAGGCCGCGCTTCCGGCAAGCCCCAGGACAAGTACGCTCCGGCGATGGAACCGCACGGGCGGTTCTTATACCGCGCCTTGCCCAGCGGGAAGACTCCCTCCCCGCCCGGAGCATGTCTCTTTGCTCTCAAGCAGTACCTCATCGGAGAGCCGCACTCCGAGGCGCGCTGCAGCATTGCACCATTTCACTCTTGCTCCCGCGCGCAGCCCACCGAGAAGCACCGCTCGGATGCCGCGGAACGCGCCGACTGTGCCCGGGCCGCACCTGCGCGGTTTACTCGGGCTGGTAGGCGGTCCATTCGCGGCTCCGCCACTTCTGGAACTGCTCGCGCCGCCAGTGTGCAGAGCGCAGGAGCGCCCGCGGCACCGGAGCCGACAGAGACCCCCCGCAGAGTACCGCAAGGTGCTCGGACGCGAGGGCCCGGCGCCTCCGCGCGGTGCTGCACGGGCCAACGGTGCGGCCGTTCGCCCCGCGAGCCGAAAGCGCATCCTGGCACGCGATCTCTGCCGCCCGCGATTGCCGGATTGCCGGGAGGAGAAGGGGACGTCCGCGTAAGTG
>JBBIUR010000003.1:2118-2749 GCA_037440145.1 Myxococcales bacterium
GGCGGTAGCCGTGGAGCTCGCCGACGGCGCGCAGGAGGCGGTCCACATCGACGGGCTTGCGGAGGAAGGCGACAGCGCCGGACTTGTAACTGCGCAGCATGTCCTCTTCTTTTGCCGATCCGGTGAGCACGATCACCGGGATGTCGCGCAGCCGGCGATCTTCCCAGACGCGCCGGAGCACTTCGCGGCCGTCGAGTTTGGGTAGCCCGAGATCGAGAAGGATGAGTCCAACCTCGTCGCTTCCTGTCATCGCCTGGCGGTACAGGATTTCCATTGCCGCCTCGCCGTCGCTCACCACCGTCATCCGATTCCCGATGCCAGCCCGCGCCAGTGCCCGCTGCGTGAGCTCGGCGTCATCCGGATCGTCTTCCACCAGCAGGAGGGATGGAATGTCGATTCCCGATCCGGGTGCGATCTTCACTGTGCAACCCTCGTGTCGCCCGCCTTTAGCTGGCGAAGCGGATGGGATCAAGGGAGCGCTCCTGAACCCGCGACGCGAGCGATGGGCTCGGTGCCCACATCGGGGCCTAAAGCGGGTCGTGCGATCCACTGCCCATAATCCCCGGCGGCAAAAAAGCCCTCTCTTCCGCCCTTTCGCCATGTGCGAGCAGCGCCCCTGCGCGCGACTGCC
>JBBIUR010000004.1:0-2689 GCA_037440145.1 Myxococcales bacterium
TCAGCGCGAAGCAGCCAATCCTTTCCCCGCGGATGGCCGGGGCGAGGAACTCTCGTTTCTGCTCCTCCGTGCCCAGGGTCGCCAGCAAGGGAGAGAAGACGTTCGTTTGTGTGATTACGCTCAGCGTGAGCCCCATCATCCGGGAGCGGGGCAGCTCTTCAGCCAAGACGACGTTGTATCCGAAGTCCAACTCCCGCCCGCCGTACTGCTTGGGGTACGTGAGTCCCAGGAGTCCCTCGCGCGCCAGGTCGCGGAACACGCTGCGCGGCAGCGTGGCTTCTCGCTCCCATTCCTCGGCGTGCGGAGCGAGCTCTCTTTCCACGAAAGAGCGGACCTGAGTCCGAAACGCTTCGTGGGCAGCCGTGAAGAGACTCATTGCGCGCCTTGCACGGCGCGCTCGTGGATGTAGTCGACAATGGCGCCGAACTCGTTCAACTCCACCACGCGGATCGGGTCGACCTCGATCCCGTATTCCTCCTCGATCGCAACCTGGAGTTCGACGAATGTGACGGACTCGAGACGCAGGTCTTCCTCGATGGTGGCGGAATCAGTGATTTTCTCAGGAGGGACCTTCGCGATCTCGGTCAATAAGGTGGCTAGCCGCTCCCTGACTTCGCGCTTCGAGGGTGCGAGGCGCGACTCTTGCATCACGCAGCACAATCCTGCGCGAAATCAATTTTGCAGCTCATCGGCCTTCGTTCCGCCTTGTTTGACTACCAACGCGGCAGCCCGGAAAATACGCGTATGTCATGGCAAATGTCAAGCTGCGAGCCGGGGCCGAGAGCGGCTACCGGCGGTCCGCTCGGATGTCGGTGAACGCCGAGTTGCCATTGACGTTTCGGATCGGGGATCTCGTCTTTAAGCTCGCCGACGCGGCCGAGCGCGAAGCTGCGCTGGCCTTGCGCAAGAAGGTGTATTCGAAACAGTACGGGCACGTGCCGATCGATCCTTGCGAAGACCGCGCTTACCACCCGGTCGTCCTGGCAGGACCGAACCGCGAACTCGTTGGGTGTGCGGCCATCCTCGGCCCGGAGCTGCGGCCGTTTGAAATCGAGCGGTTCATCGACATCGACGAAATCCTCGGGCCGGGTCGCCGGCCAGGGCTTACGGGGCGCCTGTGCATCCGGCCCGACTTTCGAGACCTGCAGCGGAGCGTTCGGATCCTTTCCGGCGTGATGTACCTGACCTACGCTGTGACGATGCGGCGGGGGTTCACAGACCTGCTGATCTATGTGCCCGCTTCTCTGATTTCGTTTTACGAAAAGGCGTTGTTCCGCCGCCTGGATGTCACCTTCTTCCACCCGGGGCCTGGATTTGAGGCCCACCTCATGAACCTCGACATCTCGGGAGTGCGGCAGCGTCTGGCCGATCCGGCGAGCTTTCTCGCGAAGCTCTTGCAACCCGTTTCGGGTGCTGGCTGAGACCCCATGGCCTACCACGCGTTGCTTCCGCTCATTGCCGCGCTGGCAAGCCTTGCTCTCGCGATTCTCGTCCGCCGCAATGGCCCGCGCACGGAAGCGACGCGCGCGTTCGTTTACCTCGCCGTCGCACTCATATTCTGGAACCTGAACTTTTTCGTTCTCTATTCCGTGTCGGACGCCGAGCTCGCGGAGTACCTCGCCCGCGTTTTCCGAACGGGCGCCTACCTGCTCCCGGCGGCGATCCTCCATATGTGTCTGGCGCTCAGTGCGAGCGGCCGCCGATTGTGGCGCGCCGTCCTGGCTGCGGACTACTGCTTTGCATTCGCCTTTGCTGGGCTGAACGCTCTAGGCGCCTTCGGGCTGAAGCTGCAACCATACGCTTGGGGTTATTACACCGGCAGTTCATCGGGCTATCACTTGTACCTGTACACGGCCTTCGCGGTGGCCAATTTTGTTCTCGCTCTGGGGCTGATACTCAGGGGTTACCGGCGCGCTGCGGAGCCGCGAACGAGATTGCAGTTCAAGTTCTGGCTCCTGGGTGCTGTCGTTGCGCTTCCCTTGGGGCTCACGAACTTGCTGCCCGCGTATGAGGTGTACGTGTACCCTCTTGGCAACTTGGGAAGCGCGGTCTGGGCCGCCATCGTCGCCTACGCCATTGTCCGGCACCGCTTGATGGACATCGACATCGTCGTCACGAAGGGGGTAGCCTACCTCGCGGTTTCGGCGCTCGTGATCCTGCCCGCCTTCGGCCTGGCGCTGTGGTCGCAGAAAGTCTCCTTCGGCAGTGTTCACCCGAACTTCTCCTTGCTCCTCTTCGCTCTGCTCTTGGCGGTCGGCGTTCTCTTCCCCACGCTCCGCTTGCGGGTAGAGGCGCGCGTGGCGCGCTCCCTGTTTCGCGAAAAGCACGAGTACCGCGCCGCCCTGCGGGCATTTACGCGCTCGATTGTCCGGATTCTCGACCGCGAGCGGCTGGTACGCGAGCTCGCGCAAACGCTGCAAGAGACCATGCAGCTCGACCGGGTCGCAGTGGTCTTGCTCGACAGCGCGCGACACCGTTTCGCGGTGACGCACTGTGCCGGGCCTGAGCCGGAGCTCCCGGAACTGCCGGAGGACCATGCACTCATCCGAGCGCTTGCCCGCCATCAGGATGTGCTCTTGCGGGATGAATTGGAGCTCAGCGGGGATCCGGAGGAGCGGGCGTTGGCGCGCGGAGTGCTGCCCGCGAACGGGTGGGAGGTTTGCGTGCCTTTGGCGGCGGGAAACAAGGT
>JBBIUR010000005.1:0-2266 GCA_037440145.1 Myxococcales bacterium
AAGTAGCGGCCGACCTCCGGTTCCAGCCGATCGATCGGATACGCCATGTCGGCACCGTACTCGGCTGCACCTTCGACTCCACACCGGCGGCCAGTCCAGGTTTCTCGCTCTGCGTCCCGCGGTGCCACGAAAAGAACGAACTCCTCCTTCGGGTGCCCCGGCAGGAAGAGCGCCGCTGCATCCGGCTCGGGAAAACCGGTCAGATAGTAAAAATCGCTGTCCGGCCGGTAGCGGTACTCTACATCGTTCGAGCGGATCGCGGCCGGCGCGCTTTTCAAAAGCGCCGCCGACCCCGGCTCGAGCTGCTCTAGAAAGCGCCGGCGGCGGCGGGCGAACTCTGCCCGGCTAACGCGCGGCACCGACCCGCTCACTCTCGCTTGCAAGCCAGTCCAGCGGCAAGGGGAACAGCACGGTCTTGTTGTTCTCCGTGCCGATCTGCGTCAGAGTCTGCAAGAAGCGGAGCTGTACCGCTACCCCGCCTTCCATGAGATCTGCAGCCTCCGCAAGCCGGCCCGCCGCCTGGTATTCGCCCTCAGCGCTGATCACCTTTGCGCGCCGCAGCCGCTCCGCCTCTGCCTGCCGCGCCATGGCGCGGCGCATCTCC
This sequence comes from Myxococcales bacterium, assembly GCA_037440145.1. Classification (GTDB taxonomy): domain Bacteria; phylum Desulfobacterota; class Binatia; order HRBIN30; family BPIQ01; genus JBBIUR01. Next base: position 605 of record JBBIUR010000005.1, read on the forward strand.
TCCGGGAGGTCCACGTGCTTGACCTCTACCAGCATCACCTTGATCCCCCACGGCTCCGTGCTGGTGTCGATCGTCTCCTGAAGCAAGGCGTTGAATTTCTCGCGCTCGCTCAAAAGCTCGTCGAGCTGTGCCTGGCCGCACACGCTGCGCAGCGTGGTCTGGGCGAGCTGCGACGTCGCGTACAGGTAATTTTGAACCTCTACCACCGCGCGGTTCGGATCGATGACGCGAAAGTACAAGACGGCACTCACCTTGACGGAAACGTTGTCCCGCGTGATGACGTCCTGCGAGGGCACATCGAGCGTGATCGTCCGCAAGTCCATGCGGTACATTTGCTCGATGAACGGAATCACAAAGATCACTCCCGGGCCACGGGGGCCGACGATTCGCCCAAGCCTGAGAACGACAGCGCGCTCGTACTCGCGGATGATTTTGATGCCGCTGGCGAGAATCACGACTACGAGAAGCAAGACAGTCAGCGCGGGCCCCATAACGCCGCCTGCAAACTACCAGACGGCTTCCACGCGCGGCAAGTGGTCGAGCTTTTCCTCCACGAGTTGCGGCTAGTCCTCCGAAAACTCGCGCTACCCTGGTTGATCGGCGCCGTGCAAAAGTCGCCTAGCGCGGGTTGCACTCGCGACGCATCCTCCCTACTTTCGCGCCGATGGCCAACGACGTGCAGCGGCGGGCAATCGCCGCAGGCGCGGCCGCATGCGCGTGCATCGTCGCATTCTTGGCTGCAGCCATTTCCTCGGCGTGCCGCGGGGCTGGAGACGCACAAACCCAGATCCCTGGCCAGCCGGCGGTCGAGGTATCCCGCTTCTCGGCACGTCTCGAAAAAAGTGACGCGACCGAGCGCCTGACAATCAGCGTGCGCTTGCGGGCGAACAGCGAGACCCCGATCGACTGCTATGTGTTCGTCGTAGCGAGCAGCACGCACTCCTCGCCCCGCTCGTGGGCGATCTGGCCGGTAGAGAATCCGGGTTTTGCGATTAGCGCGGGCGGTCACTTTCACGCGGCCCATCCCACGACCGGACACCCGCTCTCGCTGGGCCGCAGTTGGACTCGGGTCGACGCAACGCTGCCGAGAACGCCCGGGCAGCCGCCATTCGATTCTGTGGTAGTCTACGTTGTGGACGGGAAGGGCGAGGTGCTGCTGGCGCGGCCGTTTGCCCTTTGAGGCGGCCCGACTCGGAAGGTGGCTGAGCGCGGCTTGCCGCGCAGCGCGGGTTGCATAACCCGCAGCCCGCACCGGCGATGGGACGCCGCGCATGCAGCTCTACCCTGCTCCCGTCGTATTTGAAAGCACCAAGAAGATCCTGGTTAAGATCACTGCGGGGGGAAGGTGGATGGATGACGGGGGAAGTTCCAAAAGACGTACAGCCGTGGACCGCGAAGCGCCGGGTAGCCTTGGTGCTGAGCATCCTGAAGGGAGAGACCTCGGTTGGCCGAGGCAGCACGAAAACACGGCCCTCGGTCGCAGAAGTGGAGGACTGGAAAGAACGTTTCCTCCTTGCTGCCGAGAAACGCCTGCGAAGCCGGGCACGGGACGAGCAAGCGCTCAACGACAAGCACATAAAGCGATCGAGCAAAAGATCGCGAATTGGATTTGGATATCTTGCGCACAGCACAACGGCTCCGCCCAAGGGACCCGACGACGTG
>JBBIUR010000005.1:2297-2652 GCA_037440145.1 Myxococcales bacterium
CTGTGGGGCCCCTGGGTGTGAGGCCAGAGCGGCAAGCCAAATGAGTGGACGAGGTGCTGGCAGAAAGGCTCGGGCGATGATTGCCACTTACCCTATTTACGGTTACCGCCAGCTATAAGCAGTTCTGCGCTACCCAGAACGGATCTCTCTAAATCGCGGGGCGGACTACCGGGGTCTGCGCCCGAAGGGCTGGCTTGTGCACCAGAGGCACGTAACACCACGGCCCACAGCTCGAGGAAAACGCAGCCCGACCCAGAGGGACGACCAGAGGTGGCCTGTGCGCGTGAGCCATATCTCCTGTGCGCAGGACGGGTGGGCACACCTGGTCGCCGCGGTCGACTGCCACGATCGGGAA
>JBBIUR010000006.1:0-2574 GCA_037440145.1 Myxococcales bacterium
TGATAATCCCATTCCACGGCCACTTCCTTGACTCGGTAGCCGAGTTTCTTGGCGACGAACAGCATTTCGACGTCGAACCCCGACGTTACCGTGGGGCCGTGCGCGCGGTGGTCCGAGTGGGGCCGGTAGACTTGAAGGTGGTCTAAAATGTCTTTCGCGACCTCCCGGCGAAAGGCCTTGAAGCCGCACTGCGTGTCCGTGATCTCCCGAAAGCCGAGGATCGCATTGCGCAGTGCGATCTGCGCCCGCGACATGAAGCGCCGCCAGAGGGGTGCGTGCCGCCGGACAGTGCCGCGCGAGCCGATGACCACGTCGTAGCCCTGGTCGAACCAGGGAAGTAGGCGTTCCGCCTCACTGATGGGCGTAGCTTGGTCCATGTCTGTGAAAAGCGCGATGTCTCCTGCCGCCTGGAGGAGGCCCGTCGCCACGGCATAGGCCTTGCCGCGATGCGGGTTGCGGATCACCCGCAACTGCGAGCACTGCCGCATGGCCCTTTCTGCCTGTGCAGCAGTGTCGTCTTCGCTTCCGTCATCGACGACGAGAATCTCGTGCGCGTAGGGTTGTTGCGCCAGGTATTCTGCGACCTTTCCCAGGGCTCCGCGACGCAGGTTCGGCTCCTCGTTGTATGCCGGGATCACGACCGTCAGGCGCGGCCGCGGCACCGGGATCGGTGTCGCTCGGATTTCCGCCGCGGCGTTTGATTCCATCTCGGGTTCCGCCCGCGGCCGGGGGTCGGGCGGTGCAGGCATCGGCCTCGGAAAATATGTGAACTCCGCCGGCGCAGCAAGGAAGCGCGCGGCGAACTTCCCCTACGGTCCCGGTCGCGTGCGGGAGTTCGCCGTTCCGCCGGGCGGCCTCGAAGCGCGCCTAGGGGGTTAGTGGCGAGCGGACGGATCTCTTGCACGCTGTAGCGCCGTTTTCCGCGCAGGGGCTACAGCGTGCTGCTCGTGCGTCGCGCTGACCTGAGGCGCCGCACCGGGAAACGAACTGCGCCAGGAGATTCGGCTCCCCCAGGGCTTGGCGCAATGCCGGGGGCGGGACTCGAACCCGCACGGGGAGTTCCCCAAGGGATTTTAAGTCCCTTGCGTCTGCCGCTTTCGCCACCCCGGCCCCGCTTCGCAGGCGCCAGCAAACCAGATTGTCCGGGGCAATGCTAGGGCCGCGTGCGGATGCCTAAGGGCTTCGCAGTACCGGCGCTGCACACGCGAGTGACCACGGGGCCGAGGTGACGGCGCTAGAGTACCGCGTCCGTAACCTCCAGCACGATTCGCCCGTTCTGAGAAAGCACGCTCGCCAGCGCGAATCGCCCCACCTCCCACGCCCCGTCGAGAGCGACAGTCGTCCCGGGCTGCAAATCGCACAGCCTCGCTGCGAGCTTCAAAACCAGCGCTCGCTTACCTACGTCGACCTGCAGCAGGGTGCTTTCTTCCTGCGCGAAGCGCCCCGGCGGCAGCAGCTTCACCCAGGCGATGCGGCCGATTCCGTAGCGGCCCGCTGGCGCGCCGTCCGCAGCGACCGGTCCGCCGCTGCAGTGCGGCCGACGCTCAGAATCGCGGTTCTTTGGACCGCTCGCCAGCTTTTGACGGGTTCGCGCGGTTGCTCTTTGCGCCTTGCGGCCGAGTGCCTGCTGCTCTGTTTCGGGCGGGCAGCGAAACGTGCTGGGGGTCGATCCGCGCTCTGCAGCAAGCTTTTCAAACGCGGAGGCCACGATGGCATAAGCCGCGTCGAGAGACGAACACCGAACTTGGAGGGTCCGCAACCCCACGCGGTCTCGATCCGCCCACCTCAGCTGGACAACCACTGTGTCCTTCGCCACGGCCACCCCAGCGCCGCCTGCCGACCCGCTTATAGCACAGCTCGCCTCCCGCTCGAAAACACAGCGCAATTGCGCGCTGGTGTCTCGAATGCTTTGTGGAGTTCGCGCCCCAGTCGCGCTGCGAGCACGCAGGGCTCGCCGGGGCGCTACCGATCGGGGCCGCCGAGCAAGTCGGGGGTCAACATCCACCGGACCGCCCAGTGCGGTTCCTGCCGGTCAAGGCAGACCACGCCCCCCGTCCGAAAGCGCACGATCTCCAACGCCGGATCACCGGCCACCAGAAGGCCGACCAGGCGCGAGAGAAACGGCAGATGCCCGACTAGCATCCGCGGCGTGCTCGCAGCACTCAGCTCTTGCGCAACCGGCCGCGGGTCGTCGTTGGGAGCAATGCCTTGCATGGGCTCAACGGTGGAAGCGCAAAGCGCTGCCCCTAGTATGGCCGCAGTTTCGGCTGCCCGGCGTTTGCCACTGTGGCGGATTTCACTGCAAGCGATCCCTGCGCAGGCTAAAAAGCGGGCGACCCGTTCCATGTCTTCCCTGCCTTTGGACGTAAGCGGGCGCTCAGGATTTTCTGCTTCGCTGGTCGCTTCGCCGTGTTGGACTAGGTAAAGCGTCACTGCCGCAATGTTCCTAGCAACGAGGCTCCTTGCTATCCACATCCTGCCCCTCGCGACGGCGCCAGTGCGCGCGGCCTTTCTGCCCGCTCGTTTTCAGCCGTCGTGATGCATCGGGGCAGCGATTTCGGGGCACGATCAGAA
>JBBIUR010000007.1:0-1068 GCA_037440145.1 Myxococcales bacterium
CCGTGAGCGCCAAAGCGAAGCCGAGGGCGAGAGCCACGAGGTATTTCGCGCTCAACCGGAACGCCTGTCGAAACACCTCCGGCGCAGCGCGCTCCGTGCCCGCGAGCAACGGGTACACCGTCACGAGTACCGCATCCGGGATCAGGTGGAACGCTTCGGTGAGCCGCACCGCCGCCGCGTACAATCCCACGTCGGCGGAGGAGCGCATGTGAAACAGCATCACTTGATCGAGCCGCGCTGCAGCCATGAAGAGCACGATGAACAGCCCGATTTCCAGCGCATCGCGCACGAGCAGCGGCATGGCGCGCCAGCGCACTCGCAGGGGGGAATCCACCTGCCGCACCGCGAGCGCGAGAAGCACGGCCACCATTGCCAACCCGATGGCCAGCGAGCCGTAGAACAGCGCGTACACCGGCCACTGGAAATGGACGCTCGCTGCGGCCACGGCAAAAAACGCCACGCTTGCCGGCACGCTGACCGCGAACGCGTACGCCATCTGGTAGCGCGCCTGGAAGTAACCGCGGAACACCAGCTCGATGGAAAACGGCAGGCCGAGGCCCGCCACGAAAATGCAGTAGCGCACGTCGCGCGGGAGCCCAAGGGCGTGGGCCACGCCAAGCGCCACTGCGAGGGCCACCAGGGAGAGCGCAAACTTGAGCACGAGGGCCGTGCCGAGAATCTCGCCCGTCCGCTCCGGCTCCCGGGCCAGCTCCCGGGTAACGACGCGCTCCATGCCGAGATCCGAGAGGAAGGAAAAGAAAAAGAGGTACGAGAGGACATACGCGTACAGCCCGTACGCGGCGCTTCCCAGGCCGCGCACAAGCACGAGGGTCGTCGCGAATCCGATCGCCTTCAAGGCCAGCGTACCGCCGAAGGTGACCGCGGTGTTGCCCGCCAATCTCCGCAGGAGCGCGCGGCTGTCCGTGCCTTCGGTCACCGGGCGCGTCGCGCTCGGACCCCGGGCCATCGGCGAGCGCGCGGTGCCCGCGCTCGTGCGGTGTGAAATCCGGCCGCAGTGGGCTCCGCAGCCAGGCGCGCTTCTCCGCCCCGCGCTGCGCACGCGTGGGC
>JBBIUR010000007.1:1078-2456 GCA_037440145.1 Myxococcales bacterium
GTCACGCCACGCTCAAGCTGCGGCGGGGGACGTCGCGGAGCAAGGCATCCACAGTCCCTTCCACACCCGCTTCGCGGAACCGATCCACGCTTCGCCGCACCTGCTTGCGCGTCATCGTGATGCCATAGCTCTCGAGGATTTTCTTTATGAGCTCGTAGTGGCGCTCGATGGACTCGCTCACGGATACGTACCCGTGCTGCGCGGCGCGCAGCCGGTGCCAGAAGGCAAGCACGTTCATCTGGAAGAAGTGGAGGTCCGTCTCCTTCGGTTCGATCACGATGATGTCCCCGCGGAAGTTGGGATCGTCCTGGTATTCGCGTAGGCCGTACTGCAGCCGCGAGTGCAACAGGGTCCGAAATACCTGATTCAATACGGTCAGCACACCTCGATCGGCCAGCGGCTGGCCCTCGACGACATACCGGTTGCGCTCCTTGTCGAAGCGGCGCCGCACCCGATTCGAAAACGGGCGGAACGGGTTGTAGCAGATCACCAGGTCCGCTCCGTGCTCGATGGCCACATCGATGTTTGCCGTCCGCCGCACACCCCCGTCGACGTAATCGACGCCGCGGATGCGCGCGGGGCGGTAAAACCCGGGCAGTGCCGTCGAGGCCTGCACCGCCTCGGAGATGGTGAGGCTCACATCTTCGTCGTGCCCGAAAACGACGCGCTCGGCGCTGTCGAGGTTCATCGCCGAAATGTAAAGGGACTTTCCAGTCAACCGGTGCAAAACGCGGAAGTCGTTGCTCAGCCGGTTGCGGGCAAGGTTGTCGCGAATGTACCGCTCGAGCGAGCGGTTGTCGAAAAGCCCGGTAGGTAAGTAGTCGAGGATGAACGGAAACTCGCGCCGCTTGCTGGCCGCCTCTCCGATGAGCCGCAGAATTTCCCAAAAGTGATCGGGGCGCGGGTCCGCGAGCATCGCCTCGGCAGGCTTGCGCAAGCGCCGCAGGAGCCCCGGAGCCTCGCGTACGAAGTCGAGAAGCACGCCGGGGAAGTACGCGGCGAGGTCGTACAGGTACTCGAGCGGCCGGCGCGCGAATTCCTCGACGTTGAGGTTGTAAAAGTCCGACGGCTTGAGCTGCGTGATCTCTTCCGACTTTCCTTCCAGGCTGCGCAGCATCTCGGCTGGCGTCAGCCCCCACGCCAGCGGTGCGGCCAAAAACGCTCCTGCGCTCAGCCCGACGTAGATGTCGAACTCCGTCGTCTTCCGATTGACGAGCAGGTCGTCGAGCGCTTTTAAACCGCCCAGTTTGAACGCCCCGCCGGTCACTGCGCCCCCGGCGAGAACCAATGCGACCTTCGGGTTCCGCTTCCGAACCGTCAGATCGCTCTTCTGCACAATCGTGATGCCCACGATTCCCCCCTTGTGCAGCCCCTACCG
>JBBIUR010000008.1:0-1523 GCA_037440145.1 Myxococcales bacterium
TTCAGCATGTTCTTCTTTTCCTGGATCATCACCGAGTGCAGGAACGCCGTCGTGGTGAGCCACGGCATGAACGCCGCGTTCTCCACCGGATCCCAGGCCCAGTAACCACCCCAGCCCAAAACCAGGTATGCCCACAGCGCCCCGAACAGGTTCCCGAGTGTCAGGAAAAACCACGCGAAGAGCGTCCAGCGGCGGGTGGTTCGAATCCACTCGTCTCCCAGGCGCCCCGTGATCAAGGCGGCGATCGCAAATGCGTAGGGCACCGACACCCCCACGTAGCCCAGATACAGCGACGGGGGGTGCAGAGTCATCCAGTAGTTCTGGAGCAGGGGGTTCAGGTCTCGCCCATCTGCCGGCGTGAACGCGAGCCGCTCGAACGGGGGCTCGAGGAATACCAGCAACAGGAGAAAAAAGAACGCCACCGCCATCAGCACGGCGCTCACGTAGGGCATGAGCTCGCGGTTGCGATCGCGGTTCTGCAGCACCACCGTGGCGGCGATGGAAGAGAGAACCAGCACCCAGAAGAGGAGCGACCCCTTCATCCCGCCCCACAGTGCCGCGATGCGGTAGGGAAGCGGTAACGTGGAGCTCGTGTAGCTGGCTACGTACTCGATGCGGAAGTCGTGCCCCACCAAGGCTCGCAGCAGAAGCGCGGTCGCGAGCGCGGTGAGGGCCCATATGGCCAAGACGCCGCGCTCGCCGCTAGCAATGAAGTTCGCGTTGCGCAAGCGCGCACCGATTACCGAGATCAGGACCGCGTAAAGCGACAGGGCGCACGCCGCCGCGATGGCTAGCGAGCCGATGTCCGCCATAGTGCCCTCCATCCCTCCGCCCGCGGTGGCCCTAGGCCGAGCCGCAGGCTGTTTGCCCCGCGCCGCACTCGGTGTACTGCGGCGCGCTCACCCCGACGCCCGCGCGCCGGTTGCTTTGTCTTCCGCCTCGTACTTCGAGGGACAGCTCGTCAGGATCGTGTGTGCGCGGAAGACCCCGTCGCCAGCGTACTTGCCCTCCACGATCACGTCGCGCCCTTCGCCGAACATGTCGGGCAAGACGCCCGTATAGTGCACCATCAAGCCGTCGCCACCCGTGCGGATATTGGCGAGCGAGAAGCGAAGCACCAGAGTTTTCGGATCCCACTCCACGGTCCCCGGCCGCACTCGCCCGGCGATCCGCACTCCCTCGCCGACCAGCGCTTCCTTCTTCGCTTGGAACTCGTCCATCGTGAGGTAGTAGACAGACGTCTCGCTCACCGCAGCGTACATCAAGTACCCGACCGCACCGACCAGCAGGACGCCGCCCACCAGAAAGCGCGTCTTTCTTTGCATACGCGGCCTCCGCGAAGAGCACGCTAACCGATGGCAACCGGAGGTTCAAGACAATCCCGCAAATGGGTCTGACGGCGGCGGATCCCGGGCGTGTTCTGGCGGGGCACCCTGCCGGAAACCGCGAGCGCGCGGCGTGGCGAAGCCACCCGCGAGCTGCGACGAGGGGAGCCCGACCAGCGAATAAGACACGCGCAGCGA
>JBBIUR010000008.1:1595-2149 GCA_037440145.1 Myxococcales bacterium
GGGGATGGGTAGCCAACCTCTGCGGCCCGCCATCCGCTTTGCGGCGCTGTGGCCCCGGGCGAGGACCGCATCCGCGCCTCTGGAAACCGAAGGAAATCAGGCGGATAGAAAACCCGATGGCAGGCCGGAACGAATGCCGCACTGGGAAACCAGCCACGCGAGGCCCCCGGCCCCGAGCGCAGAAGGTCGAAGCAGCGGTCTTTCTCCTCGCGCTTTGCGCTCGCCTGCTCTTCTCCGCGGCAGGCTACCCCCTGGTCGCCGGCAGTTTCGGCCCGGGAGACGGCAACGACGAAATCGCGCGCAGCCTTGCCGCCGGAAAGGGTTACACCCTGGCCGGAATGCCCGCCGCTGCGGAGCGCCTGCCTCTCTATCCCCTGCTGCTCGCTGCGAGCTTCGCACTTTTCGGTAACCGGAGCTGGCCATGGCAAGCCGCCCAGGCGGCGCTCGGAGCGGCGACGTGCGTGCTGGTGCTCCGGATCGCCCGCGATTTCGGACCGGCGCGCGCCGCCCTCGCGGCGGCTCTCTTTTGCACCTTCCACCCCACGCTGGTCCTG
>JBBIUR010000008.1:2198-2455 GCA_037440145.1 Myxococcales bacterium
CCTCGTGGTGCTGTTCGCCCGCAGTCTCTTCGCCGCGCGCGCGGTGGCGAGTGGCCTCTGGCTGGGCGCCGGGTTGCTGGTGAAGAGCACCGCGGCGCTGCACGCGCTCGCCGCGGCGCCGCTGCTCGGGCGCGCGGACCGCCCGCTGCGCCCCGGCGCTGCTCGCCCGGAGGCAGCTCCCGAAACTGCGCCTCTGCTGAGCCCCCGCGGCTTCGCATGCCTCCTCGCCACAGCGGCACTGGTGCTGGCGCCGTGGG
>JBBIUR010000009.1:0-2438 GCA_037440145.1 Myxococcales bacterium
GTTTCGAATGCGCGCTCCATCCGATCCGAGCCGAACTTGAATTCCAGCCGTGAGGGCACCTGTTACGCGGAAACCGTCGACCACGGCTTTGCACGCGCGGAGGAGAACGAACCCGGTTCCTGCGCCCTCGGCGTCGAGAAGCACTGGTCCCGGGGGGTCTCCCGTCAGCGACCCGGATGCGTCGGCGACGAAACGCGTGACTCCCCCGTCTTGGATGGGATGGATGTTCCCCTCGCGGTAGACCCCGGGGCCTACGATTACTGTCCCGCCAGCCCGCGCTTTGCGTGCAGCGGACTGAATCGAGTCCAGCGCCACCTCGGGCGACTTGCCGGAATTCCCCCCTGCTCCACCCTGGCGAACGTACACCGGCATAAACGGATCCGGCACCCGGATGCCCTGCCCGGCATCCGCGCCGTAGTGGAAGCCAGCATCGATCGGCCCCATATCGGGCGCACCGCTGGTGGCCGTAGAACCTCCCAAGCCAATTTCTGCTGCCGTGCCGAATCCCCCGTCGACACCGGGGCTATCGACTGGGTCTCCCGCCTGCCTCTGCGCCAAGTGAAAATCGTCGTCGGCAAAGCCATCGCCGCCCAGAACTCCGTCAGGGCCAGCGGGGTTTGTGAACTGTGGAGCTTCCCCGATGTCGTACTCGTTGAAAGGCGTCTTCGGTCCGTAGGAATCTCGGGGGTGAACGTTGAACCCAGCCACATAGCCGCAAGTCGACGAAGTGCCAACGGCGACCCCTCCCTTCCCGTTCGCCCAGAAAATGTTGTTGAGCACCAGGGCATTCGGCGAGGGAACAACCGCCGTCCCTATGCGGAGCCCCCAACCCGAGTTTGAGTAAACGGTATTGTTGAGGATTACGGCGTCGGGGCTTGCCAGGTCTCCGGTACCCACGGCAATGCCATCCTCAGCGTTTGCGTAGACCAAGTTGTTCACGACCAACGGCGCGCGCACGCCTCGCAGCGTGATCCCCGTCGCCCGGTTGGTGAACGCCCCGTTGTTCTGCACCACGACGGCCGCGGTGCCGTTGCCGCGCACGAAGATCCCGTGGGCTGCGTTGCTGCCCGCCGTGTTTCCCGACACCTCGACCCGGGGTTCTGTTCCAGACACTTCTACCGAAATTCCTGAGCCGCCATTCCTCAATACCGTGTTGCCGCGCACGACGGCGGTGCCGCTACCCAAAAGCTTGATCCCGGTCTTCGCCTGGTCGGCAACCGTGTTCTCTTCCACCCGTACCTCGCCGTCCGCCTCGACATCGATCCCGTTGCCAGCCGAATTTGCCACTGTGTTGCCCCGCACGGTGATGTCCGAGCTCGGCTCGCCCCCCGGCTGCGGCCGAACCCGGATGCCGGCATCGAGCCCACCGACAATTACAAATCCCTCCACCGTCACGAACCGCCTGCCCAATAAGAGAAAAGCCGCACGCTCTCCCCCGGGGACCTCTATCGTCACCGGGCCAGGCGGATCACCGGTCGCCGCTCCGCTCGCATCGGCCACGAACCGGATCTCCCGCGCGGCGATGCCGTTCCGGGCCGGCGAAATCCGGCCTTCGGCGTACGTTCCCGGGCCCACGATGACCTCGTCTCCCGCGTTTTGGACCGCCTGGGCAGCACGCGTAATCGTCGCAAACGCGGTCGCGGGGGTGCGCCCGTCGGCCGCGTCATTTCCGCTTTCCCGCACATAGAACACCGCCGCATTTGCCACCGGCACAACTGTAACTAGCAGCAGAAGCGAAAATCCCCATCCGCGGGCTCTGCTCGCACCGCTCGGGCAGCGCCGGTTAGAAGAGCGTGTAGATAAAAGGGCCAATCGCGGTACTCTGCGCCGTGACGATTAACCCGCCCACCACTAAGAGCACAAGGACCATGGGAATCATCCACCACAGCTTGCGCTCCCACAGAAACGCGAGCAGCTCGCCGGCAATCCCTAGGCGGACACGCAGGCTTTCACCGAAACCCATTTTCGTTCCCTCCCTTTGTTGCGGGCACGAGGCCCGCGGCCACTAGAAACGACGCGGTTTCCCGTGCTGCGATGCGATGCCCCGCTTCGGTCCAGTGCCCGTCGTGGTAGAAGTACAGAGGCGGCGTCTTGGGCTGGGCGCGGAGCGCGCCCGCGAGGGCGAAGCAGGGCAAACCCATGCTCGCGCAGATTTGCTCAATCCGCTCGCGCGGCGCATCGGGGTTCCACTGGCGGCCTCGCATCAGCGGATAGGCATCCAGAACGTCCTCCCACCACTCCGGGTACACTTCCTCCTTGCTCGGCACGATCGCAACGGCGAGCCGCGCCCCGGCGTGCTCTGCGGCGCGCCGCAACTCCCCGACCAGGAGCGCTGTGCGGTGCCATGCGTCTTCCCACTTGGCTTCCGGCGGTCCGTACACCCCATACGCCGTCGGCATCCCGTCCGGAGCGGCCTTCCTCGGAATCGCTTGCGGGTC
>JBBIUR010000010.1:0-2259 GCA_037440145.1 Myxococcales bacterium
CTGGAGACGGGAGCCACATGCCGGCCGTTCCCCTCGGACATCGTGCGTCGCTTCGACGGTTATCACACCGCAGAAGAGCTAGGGCTCCCGCCGGATTTCTTTGCCACCCGGCCTGGGTGCAACTTCGATCGGAGCTGGACTACTTGTGGAAACATCTGGTCTTCTTTCGCAGTCGATCGGAAACGGCGCTTGATTTTCACGGCGTCGAGCAACTGCGATACGGACGACGACCCGGAGACGCCAGAGCCTCGGCCGCCGATGCCGCAGTTCGACGAAGCGCTGTTTGCGCTCACGTTTGACGGGAAGCCCGTCTGGTCGTGGCGACCCCGGGAGGTGGATAACTTCGACCTCGCTTTTGGAGGCGTGCCGAATCTCTTCGAGGTTGTGATCGGAGGGGTCAAGCGCGAAGTCGTGGGAGTGGGGAACAAGGACGGCACCTACTATTTGTTGGACCGCGACGGAATCAACGAGATCACGGGTCGCATAGAGCCGTATTGGCAGGCCAGGGTCGTCCCGGGCGGACCGATCGGCGGAATTATCGCCAGTGCTTCCGTCGGTGAAGGCAGGATCTTTTTCAGCACTGCCATCGGCGCATCGCTGGGCGCTCCCCAGTTGCCAGCGGCGTGGGCGCTCGAGGCAGCAAATGGGGCTGTGGCCTGGTCGAATCCCGATGCGACGCCGAGTTTCGCCCCGACGACCGCGACCCCGGGGGTCGTATTCATGGGAAGTTTGGTCGGCGACCTGGTTGCGTATCACGCGCAGACGGGAGAGGCTCTCTTTCGCGCGCGGATGGATGGTCCCGTGGCGTCGGGTGCGGCGATTCTGGAGGGCGAGGTGTTCGTCGGCGCCGGTGTGGGCGCGCGCGACCAACCCCCAGGCCCTGGCAACCGGGCGTACCAGCAATCGCTAGTTCCGAGCCGCATCAGTGCGTTGTGCTTGTCCGACGCTCCGGACTGCCCCTCGTCCCTGTGCGACGATGGAGACGTGTGCACGTACGATTTTCACGGAGCCAATGGCTGCCAGAGCGAGCCGGCGCCCGATGGGATCCCTTGCAAAGTCAGTGAGACCGCCGACGGGGTGTGTCGGGAGGGCGTATGCGTTGCCGGGTGAGTTCTGCATGGCGAGCGTTCTCATCAGCGGTAGCTGGAAGGCACCTGCGGCCGACGCGGTTGTCACTTGCCGTCACAGCGGTGCTTTTGCTAGGTCTCGCCGTCGGTGACCTGCGTGCACTGTCGGGGGGAATTACCGGGTATTCGGGGAAGGACGGTTCGGACTGCGGGAGCTGCCACTCCGGGGGGCAGAGTCCTGCAGTGACCTTCGAGGGACCACAGGTGGTTGTCCGGGAAACCCCCGCTGCGTTTCGCTTTGCGGTGACGTCGCAGTCGGAGCGGCAGAACCTCGCTGGTTTTGACATAGCGGCGAGCGGGGGTGACCTCGAGGCAGGCGAAGGGAGCCGATTGGAAGGAGCGGAATTGACCCATATCGAACCGCTTCGCGCAGCGCAGGGCATTGCGGTGTGGGAATTCGGTTGGCGGGCGCCGGCGGAGATCGGCACGTACATCTTGTATGGTGCGGGTCTCAGCGCCAACGGAAACGGAAATCGGAGCGGGGACGGGGTCGCCACCGCAACATACCCGGTGTTCGTGCTGCCGGACGCGAATTGCGACGGCCGCATGGGGGCGGCCGACCTGGTTGCTGCTGCCCGCTCGGCGGCCGGCGACCCCGTGTCGTGTGCGCGAGGCGACGCAGATTGCGACGAAGCGGTCGGCGCATCGGACCTCGAAGAATTCGTTCGCCTCGTCTTCGATCCGGGAGCCGTAAAGCAGTGCGCCGGGTGACAGCCGCGCGCTAGCTCGCGCCCGGACCCGCAGCGCCGGATGCCGCGGGCCCCAGCCGGGATGATTCGGCTAGGCGGTGCCGCCGCTGCGGGGGAGCGGGCATGAATTCGCGCGAGGCCTGTGCGCACCGAGAACAGCGGCGAGCAGCTATAAGTTATACGTAAGACCGCGACGCCGCTGTATCAGCAAAAACAATGACCTCCGTCATTCCGCACAAACCTGCTGGTCGGTAGAAGTGGCGGCGAGACGATGAACTATTCGGCAGCGAATATTCACGTCTTCACTGCGGACGGGCGAATCCGCCTCCAGGCATTCCATCGGAGTTGCACCTTCCTCCGTCCTGGCCCACGTCTGAACGTCACGCACAGTACCGCGACTTTGTGCCCCGGCGGCCTGGGCCGGGGTCACAAATTTCCCCACG
>JBBIUR010000011.1:0-2226 GCA_037440145.1 Myxococcales bacterium
ACGACGCTGCTGGACTTGTTGCCGGCAGGGACCGCTACGGCTGAGCAGCAGATGGCGGATGCGGAATACCGCGCCAAGGTGAGCGAGAAGATTCGGCAGTTCGGCGAGAGATTGCAGGGCAAGGACAAGGTGATCTTCGAGCAGCGCTTGCTGGCTGACGAGCCGCTCACGCTGCAGCAGATCGGGGACCGGTACGGGATCAGCCGGGAGCGCGTGCGCCAGATCGAGAGCCGGTTGAAAAAGCGCCTCAAGCAGTACTTGCTCGAGGAGATGAAGGATCTCGCCGGTATCGTGATCGAGGAAACGGGGTGAGCGGCGCGCCGAGCGTTCCGCGGGGCCGCGGCTTCGTGACCTTCAGCCGCGGTGGGTCGCTAGCGCTGTTCCCCGCACTCCGAGAGCCCCCTGTGCGGGAGAGAGCCCTGAAAGCGAATCTTCTGGCCGTCCCGCGAAGGAGCTTGGCGCCTTGCGGCTATGGGGCGGCGCCGGTATAGTCGCGCCGCGGTAACCGTGCGGCTCTTGCGAGCGGGGTCCCGCGAAGAATCCGTGCACTGCGGCGCTCGCCGATCGTCGGGCAAGCGGCGCCAGCCCCGGCGGGCGGGTGTGCTGTGGGAAGCTCAGGCGGCAAGGGAGATCGGGGGCGAAGGCAAATGGCGATGATTCACGGCGGCCGCGTGGTGGCCAGAGCTCTGCGCGCCGAGAGGGTGCCGTTCATCTTCACGCTTTGCGGGGGTCACGTGATGCCCATATACGATGGGTGCATCGACGAAGGCATCCGCGTGATCGATGTCCGCCACGAGCAAACTGCCGCGCATGCTGCCGACGGTTGGGCTCGTGTGACGGGCCGGCCCGGGGTCGCGGTGGTGACGGCGGGCCCCGGCCTGACGGACGCGGTGACCGGGGTTGCGAGCGCACACCGCGCCAACATCCCGATGATCCTCATCGGCGGCCAGGGCCCCAGGCCGTTCGCCGACATGGGATCCTTGCAGGACATGAACCACGTGGAGCTGATGCGTCCGATCACGAAGTGGGCAGTCTCTGTCCCGGAGGGGCGGCGCCTGGCCGAGTACGTCAGCATGGCCTTCCGCAAGGCCACCACCGGCGTGCCGGGGCCGGTCTTTCTGGAAATCCCCATCGACCAGCTCTTCGACACGTACGACGAGGAGCGCATCCCCTTCCCCACCAGGTACCGCACGGAAGCGGGGATCGCGGGGGAT
The DNA here is from genome assembly GCA_037440145.1 of Myxococcales bacterium. Taxonomy (GTDB): domain Bacteria; phylum Desulfobacterota; class Binatia; order HRBIN30; family BPIQ01; genus JBBIUR01. The sequence continues at coordinate 1,215 of JBBIUR010000011.1, forward strand.
CCGCGGTACGTGGCGCGCGCCTTCGAACTGCTGAAAACTGCGCAGCGCCCCGTGGCACTTGTGGGGACGCAGTTGCGCTGGTCCGTGCGCCGCGAAGCGTACCCGCGGTTTGTCGAGACGTTCGGGCTGCCCGTGTACGTGAGCGGTCTCGGGCGCGGTTCTTTGCCACCGGAGCACCCGTACTTTTTCGCCCACACGCGGAAAGAGGCGCTCCGCCAGGCGGATGTCGTGATCGTCTTCGGGACCCCGTTCGACTTTCGCCTCGGTTATGGCCGCGAGTCGCACTTCCACCCCGAAGCGAAAGTGATCCAAGTGGACCTTGATGGTTCGGAGATCGGCCGCAACCGCCCAGTGGAAGTCGGAATCATTGGCGACACCGGCCTAGTGATGGAACAGCTTACGCAGTGCGCGTTGGTGGACGGGTACTCGCCGGCCATGGCAAAGCCGTGGGTCGACCACTTGCGCGAACGCGAGCGCCAGCGGTGGCGCCAGATGGAACCGGAAATGTACTCCGACGCCGTGCCGATCAATCCGTTGCGGTTGTGCCGCGAGGTGGCGGATCTGCTAGACCGCAATGCCATCGTGATTGGCGACGGCGGGGACTTCGTGGCCACCGCAGCCTCCATCGTGCGCGTGTACGAGCAGGGCCATTGGCTGGACCCGGGCCCGCTGGGGACCCTCGGGGTGGGCCCGGGCTATGCCATGGCTGCCAAGCTCGCCAAGCCCGACTCTGCGGTGGTGATCCTGTACGGCGACGGCTCCTTCGGACTCCATGGGCTCGAGTTCGAGGCCATGGTGCGGCAGAAGATCAACGTCGTCGGAGTCGTGGGCAACGACGCGGCCTGGACGCAGATCCTGCGCGGGCAAGTGCAGCTCTACGGGCCTGAACGCGCGATTGCCACGCGCCTGGCGTATACGCGGTACGATCGAGTCGTCGAAGCACTGGGCGGCCACGGGGAGTACGTCGAGCGCCCGGAGGACATTCGACCGGCGCTCGAACGCGCTCTGTCTG
>JBBIUR010000012.1:0-316 GCA_037440145.1 Myxococcales bacterium
CCAAGGTGGCGCGGCCTGCCCGCGCAAGCGCTGGTGGCCGGGAGGATCGAGCGCGTGGCCGGGGGGCGCGCGAAGCAAGCCCTGATCGTGCAGCAGGGGATCGACGGGGAGCGCGCGCGATCGTCAAGGCCACCCGGACATCCCGCGCAAGGCGCAGAGCCAGATATGGAGCGACCAGGTACGGGTCTCGAGAAGGAAACGGAACGACCTCCATGAAGCCATCCGCGCGTTGCGCGAGCATGGTTTCCGCCTGCCTCTGCAGGTCATCGACTTTCGCGCCGGACTGCTCCAACCCGGAGTCGCGGCTCTGGGGGCC
>JBBIUR010000012.1:349-920 GCA_037440145.1 Myxococcales bacterium
GAGCGGCGGCACCCGCCGCGCGATGCCGAAGAGGCGCACGGCGACCCAGCGCGCGCCCACGCGGGCGCGCACCAGGGTTTCGCTGCCGAGGATTTCCACGGTGCTCGGGTCGGAAACCGCGGCGAAGCCCAGGGGCGGTGCCTTCGCGCCCGGCATCGAATGCCTCGGGCCGCACGCCGACCAGGAGGCGCGGGCCCAGGTTCGCTGCCCGAGAGCGCACCTCGGGCCCGAGAGGGAGCCGCTGGTCTTCCACCTGGAGCACGCCGTCCCCGTGTGCTCCAGGCAGGGGGTTCATCCGAGGGTTGCTGACGAAGCTGGCGACAAATGCGTTGGCGGGTCGCTCGTAGATGGTCGCGGGCGTGCCGACCTGCTGTACCATGCCTCGATGCATCACGACCACGCGGTCTCCAAGGGTCATCGCTTCGGTCTGGCCGTGCGCGACGTAGAGCGTCGTCACCCCGAGGCGCCGCTGCACTTCGCGCACGTACTGGCGCACGCTCAGCCAAAGGCGCACGTCGAGGTTCGAAAGCGGCTGGTCGAGGAGGAAGAGCGCGGGTTCGCGGATCAGGGC
>JBBIUR010000012.1:960-2216 GCA_037440145.1 Myxococcales bacterium
GCCGGCAGTCGATCGAGGAGATCGCCCAGCTCGAGCAGCTCGGCGACCCGGTCGACCTGGCGCCGCCGCGCCCCGCGGGGAATTCCCCGCATGCGCAGCGGGAACTCGATGTTTTCCCGCACGCTCATGTGCGGGTAGAGGGCATAGTTCTGAAATACCATTGCTACGTCTCGCTGCCGCGGGGGGCAGGGGATCAATGCGGCACCCGCTCAGGTAAATGGCACCAGCGGTCAGTTCCTCGAGCCCCGCTGCAAGCCGCAGGAGCGTGGATTTGCCAGACCCGGACGGGCCCAGGATGGCGACGAGCTCGCCGTCTCCGGCGCCCAGCGTGAAGTCGCGCACGGCCACCAGCTGGCCGAAGCGTTTCCACACTCCGCGGGATTCCGCCTTCGCTATCAGCGCCCGCTTCCGGCCAGCACCCCCGCGCGCAGCGCGGGTTCGAGAAGCGCGATGATGGCCAGTGCTGGCACGAGCATGACCACCGCCATTGCGCTGGCCATGCCGGGGTGTCCGAACGCGGCGAGATAGTACAAGAGCGGCGGCAGCGGTCGGTTGGTCACCTGCAAGAGCAGCGCGTAGGCAAACTCGTCCCACGACACCAGGAATACAAGGACTGCAGCAGCGGCCACCGAAGAGCGCGCCAGTGGCAGGCTCACGCGCCAGAAGGCGCCGAGCGGCGTCGCGCCGTCCAGCAGTGCCGCCTCCTCCAGCTCGCGGGGCACGCTGGCGAAGCCCGTGCGCAGGACGAGAAAGGCGAACGGCAACCCGAGCAGCGTGTGAGCGAACCAAAGGCCCAGACCGGCCGGGTGGTTGTAAAGACCCGCGCGCACGAACAGCGCGGCCAGCGGTACGGCGAGCGCAATCGATGGGAAGGCGCGCGCGACGACCATCAAGGCGTCGAGGGGCCGGTCGAGCCGGGGATGGCGGGCGGAGACCCACGCGGCCGGCAGGGCGAGCGAAAGCGTGCCGAGCGCGCTGCACAGGGCTACGGTGCCGCTGAGAAAGAATCCGTACTCGAGTTCCGCCGCCGAACGCAGCGCGCGGAAATTGTCCGCGGTGAGAGTCGCCGGAATCCACGTCGGCGGCCAGGCGAAGCTCTCTGCCTCGGGTGTGAACGCTTGCTTTGCGACCAGAGCCAAAGGCAGCAGATCGGCCGCGACCACGACAAGCCCTGCGGCCATGAGAATCGGCCCCCGTTTCACCTTCGCACCTCTCGCCGGAGCAGCGGTGCCGCGCACACCGCACTCAGCAGCGCG
>JBBIUR010000013.1:0-870 GCA_037440145.1 Myxococcales bacterium
AGACGACCCCGTCGCGCACCATTTGTGGCCCAGGAATGAGCCCCTCCAGCAGCCCGGCGCCGGTGGGCGTCCAAGCGATTGCTGCCGCGATGCCGCCCACAAGCGCCAGGATGCCAAACAGCTCGCGGAAAAAGCCGCGCCAGTATCCCCGGAGGCCGGCGACCCCCACCACTGCGGCCACCGCGACGTCCACACTATTCATGGTCGGGGCTCCGCGCGGTGGGGGCCATGGCTCCCAATTCGCTACAAGCCGCTGCGGGCCGCCCGGCGCAGCAGCCGCTTCCGCGCTGCGAGTGCCTTTTTCTTTCGCCGCACACTCGGCTTCTCGTAGTGCTCCCGCTTGCGAAGCTCCGCGAGGATGCCCGCCTTCTCGCACTGCTTTTTGAAGCGGCGAATCGCGCTGTCAATGGATTCGTTCTCCTTGACGCGCACTCCTGCCATGCGCCTGCTCACCTCCCTCCTGGTCCGGCGCTCGCCTCAGCTCCCGCTTGGTGTTCCCGACGACGCAAAGCTTCCTTTTTTACCCGCGAAGCCTCTGACGAGTCAAGAAACCAACCGCTTTTGCTGCCGCCCGCGCCCGCACCGCTTTTGACACCCGCTCCGGGAAATCGGTAATGATGCCATCTACCCCAAGGTCGGCGAGCCGCGCAATGTCGCCCGGCTCGTTCACGGTCCAGGGGAAAACGCGCATTCCACGGGCGTGAGCCTGGCGCACCACCGCCTCGCTGACCAGAGGGAACCAGGGGTGCAGGGACCACGCGGCGAGCTCCCGCGACCACTTCCATGCCTCTTCCCACTCCTCGCGCTGCCACAAGATGCCCAGCCGGGCAGCCGGGACCACCTCGCGCACTTTGCGGAGAGCCCCCAGCT
>JBBIUR010000013.1:953-2140 GCA_037440145.1 Myxococcales bacterium
CGCTCTTGACCTCTACGTTGAGTATCGCTCGCCGCCCGACCAGCTGCACCACTTCCTCGAGGGTCAGAATTTCTTCGCCGCGGAATCGGGCGTGAAACCAGGCGCCGGCGTCGAGCCGCTTCAGCTCGGCTAGCGTGTGCTCGCGGACCGGCCCTTTTCCGTCCGTCGTCCTTTCCAGTTCCGGATCGTGGAACGCGACGAGGTGACCGTCCCGCGTGAGCCGGACGTCGAGCTCGATCATGTCGGCGCCCAGGGCCAGTGCGCGCAGAAACGCCGCTCGCGTATGCTCGGGCGCGCTCCCCGATGCACCCCGGTGCGCGATGCAGAGCAAGCGGCCGTGCGAAACTGGCACGCTTCGCTCATTAGGAGAGGGCTTGGCGCTCGTCAAGCTCGGTCGAGCCGCACCGCCCGGTGGGGCTGCTGGCTCGGGTTGCTGCCCCCCGCGGGCGCGCCGTGTGGCGCGCTGACCGGCGATGCGCTATCAATCGCGCGCATGAATTTCCGCGTGTCTGAAGGACGCGGTGAGGAGCTCGGCGCGCGGGCGGAATTCGATTTCGAAGTTGCGGCGCCCGTCGCGGTTCGAGCCCTGCAGGGCTGGGGTAAATATCCAGTTGTCTGGGGCCGCGAAGTTTGGGGCGAGAAACTGGAAGACATTACGCGCGCGGCCAACTTGAGCCGCGGCCTCGGCCGCTCGTACGGCGACGCGTCCCTGCCTGCCGCGGCGGCGGACCTCGTGGCGAACACGTCCCTTGCGGATCGGCTTCTCGCGTTTAACCCGCAAACGGGCGTGGTGCGTGCCGAAGCGGGGCTTTGCTTGCGCAGGCTCAACGAGTGGTCGCTCCGGCGCGGCTGGTTTACCCCGGTGACGCCGGGAACGCAGCACGTCACGCTCGGCGGCATGGTGGCGGCGGATGTCCACGGGAAAAACCACCACCGGAGCGGTTGTTTCGGCGCGTACGTGCGCTCGCTCCGCTTGCGCGTCGCCGACGGGCGCGTGGTGGAATGCTCGGAAAGCGCCGAGCCGGAGCTCTTCCGGGCCACGCTCGGGGGAATGGGCCTCACGGGTCACATCCTGGAAGTGGAGTTCCAACTCGAGCGGATTCCCTCGTCGTGGATTTGGGAAGAAACCGAGCGCGCCGAGGATATCGAGGCCCTAATCGAGCGCTTGCGCCGCGCAGGCGCGCACT
>JBBIUR010000014.1:0-2140 GCA_037440145.1 Myxococcales bacterium
CCGCCTGGATTCTGCGCACCGTGGTGCCGTAGTGCCGCGCGATGTGGCTCAGCGTCTGCCCCTTGCGCACCCTGTGCATCACGTAAAGAGTTCGCTGCCGCAAAAAGCGCTCCGTGGGCGAAAGCGACGCGTAGCGCGCCAGCGCTTGCTGCGCATGTCCGGCCGGAACCCGCACCGGATATCCCTTCGCCACATACAGCTTGCCCTGCCGCACCTCTTCGCTGAACGCCGGGTTCAGATCGATCAGCTCCTCGAGCTCCACGCGCGCCAGCCGCGCGATCGTCCGCAGGGGCAGGTAATGGGCGAAGGCCACCCACTCGGTGGGCGCGGGCTCGGCGAGCTCGATTGGCCCGAAATATTCTACATAGCGCGCGTCGATCTCCAGGGCTGCAAGCAGCTCGGGGTAGAAATTGCGCGAAGCGAAGCCGAATGCGGGTCCGCGGTATCGCGTCAAGATCGCACCGATGTCGGTCGTTCCCAGAACGCTGACGGCCCGAGCGACTCCGCCCGGCCCGTGGTTGTAGGCAGTGACTGCCAGCGGCCACGTGCCCAACTTCTCGTAATTTTGCCTCAAGAACTGCGCCGCAGCTCTGGCGGAGAGCACCGGGTCGCGCCGCTCGTCGACCGTCTCGTCGATGCGTAGGAAGAGCCGCCCGGTCGATGGAATGAATTGCCAGACCCCCGCTGCTCCCGCCTTCGAATACGCGTTCGTGTCGAAACAGGACTCCACCAGCGCGAGTCTGGTGAGCGCCACCGGCACGCCGTGCTCGCGGAAGATCCTTTCGATCTCAGGCAGATAGCGCCGCGAGATCGATATCCCTGCCTGGAATCGCTCCCGGAGCCCGCGCTGGGCTCGAATGCGATCCGGTCTCGCAGCGGCAAGCAACTCCTCCGAATTCGGCTTTGGCCCGAAAAGCCGCCCAATCTTTCGGCCCTCCTCTCCGAGGGGATCGGGGTTGCCAGCCGCGCGGAGCCGCCGCAGCAGCTCCGCGACCCGCCCCTTCTCCCGCTCCACTGCAATGCGGCGCTGCTCTTCGATTTCGTCGTCGGCGAGTCCCTGCGCGCGCAGCGGCCGAAAGTCCAGCACAGAGTACACGCGCCGCAGATCTTCGGCGTCGTGGATCACGACCTGATCCTCGGAATAGACGCCGAAAATTTTCTTCCAGAACTCCACTTGCGGGCGCAGCACCGCCGGCTTCGGCAACGGCACTGTGGCCCCTGTCTCCTGCGGTACCGCCGGTACGTCAGCGCGCGCCGCTGGCGTGCGGCTCCAGCCGGCTGCGGCGGCCAGCCCACCGATCAACAGCCCCGCCTTTACTCTCCCAAACCCCACGCTCGATCCGAGTCCGCTCGCGCTGCCGAGCAACCCATACACAACTTGGCGACGAGGTCAAGAAGAAAGGCGAGCGCGACCCTGGTCTGGCCGCTCCCTCACGGGGCAATCGTCGCGAAGTGGCTGACTTGCGGGGGACTCTCCGCGTGCTCGGCGAAGCGCCGGCGCCACTCGGCAAACAAGGGGCCCTCCCGAAATCCGTGCATGTGGTCGTCGAGCGAGCCCCAGTGGATCACGAGTACAAACGCGTCTGGGTCTTCGACGCCCTGGTAAAAGGCGCTGCCGCGATAGCCAGGGGCTTGCGCGATCACGCTTCGGGCAGCGCGCAGGCCGTCGCGCAATTGCTCGCGCTGCCCGGGCTTCGCGCGCAGCAGGGCGATTTCGGTCACCACCCGCGGGGCCTCCTTCCAGAGCGCGGGTCCATGGGCAGGCCGGCTTTCACCCTCCCACCAGCTTCGTGAAGCTCGGCTGGCCCGTTGCGGCGGTCACGCCGCCATCGATCGCGATTGCCGCGCCGGTTATGTACGAGGCCTCGTCGGACGCGAGAAAGGCCACCAGCGCCGCAACTTCTTCGGGCCTGCCGAGCCGGCCCATGGGCACGAGCTTCGCGTACTCCTCGCGGGCCCCTGGCAAGCCGAGCAGGGGACTGAGAAGCGCGGTTTCGATCGGCCCGGGACAAATCGCGTTGGCCCGGATGTTTTCGCGGGCGTGGTCGATCGCCACGGTGCGCGTGTAGTTCACCACCCCCGCCTTTGCTGCGTTGTACGCAGCCAGACCGTAGTCCCCAAACAGCCCGGAAATAGATGC
>JBBIUR010000015.1:0-2135 GCA_037440145.1 Myxococcales bacterium
AAGTGGGAGGTCTTCGCTGCGTACCTCCGCTGTTGGAGCTGCTGGATCGGGGCGATGTGCGCGCTCGCGGGGCCATCGCAGGTGTCTTGTTCACAATCGCATCGCGCGCCTGGATCGAGGGGTACTGGTACGCGCCCCGGGATGAGAGCGACTATGAGGCGATTGAGGAGCGAATTGGGATGCCAACGTTGATTACCTGGCTCGACAACCCCTGGGAGTTCCCCGCATTGCGCTCGTTTGCAATTCGGATCTCCGCCCACCAAGGAGAACGGGCCGTGCTGCCGTTCCTGGTGCGGATTCTCGGCGATGCGAACGAGCAGGTGTCGCTGCGAGTCGACGCGGCGCACAGCCTCGTCGAGTTGGGCTATGGTTCCAATGTACTCCGCGCCGTAGCCGATCTTTTGGACTGGGATCCTTTGGTACCCGCCGTTTTGCTCGCGCGATTGTACTCCACCAATCCCGCAGCGACGCGGCGCGAGCTTGTCCGGAAGATGGCTTCCGAATCCGAAGGTGTCCGGACACAGGTGTTCTGGGTTGCCGCGGGGCTCGGGGACCCGGAGCTCCGCTCCGCACTCGAAGCCGGCCTCAGCGATTCCGCGGAGGCAGTGCGGCTGGCAGCCCTCTGGGGCCTGGGACAAATTCGGCAAGGCATGCTGGCTGAGCCCGCCGCTGCGTTCGCGGAAATGCAAGAGGGTCGGACGGGCGCTACGGCGCCCGAGCGGGGCGCATCGAATGACCGAGACTGAGAGGAGTCCCGTGGTCGCGCCCGAAGCCGTTTTCACTGGCGAAAGGCTCGTTGCGGGGGATCCGCTCTTCGTGGCAGATCTCAGCCGGCACCTCGCTGCCTACCGGTTTGCGCAAGCGCGGGTTCGGTGCAGGGCCGTGCTGGATGCGGGTTGCGGGGACGGATACGGGACCGACCTGCTTGCAGCGAGCGCCGCTCGCGCCGTAGGGGTGGATCGAGACAGGGCTGCGATCGCCGCCGCATCGCGTCGCTATCGACGGCCGAACTTGCGCTTTGTCGCGTGTGAGCTCGACCGAATTGCGAGTTTGGGCGAGCAGTTCGATATCGTGTCGAACTTTCAGGTAATCGAGCACTTGCGCGACCCGGTTCCGTTCCTGGAGCAAGTGCGGCGGATCCTCCATCGCGGGGGCGAGCTGATTTTGACGACCCCGAACCGGCTCATGTCGCCGGTGGAAAACCCATACCATGTCCACGAATACGAGGCGGAGGAATTACGAGCCTTGCTGGGGCGTTTCTTTCCGCAGGTCGTGATGTTAGGAGTATTCGGCGACGAGCGGGTGGTCGCGTACGAGCGAGCGCGTGCTGCCAACGCGGGGTGCATTCTGCGGTTGGATCCCATCGGTTTTCGGCGCTTGGTCCCGCGCAGGGTTGTGGAGTTTCTGTATCCCCGCTTGGCCCGCTGGGTTCGGCGGCGCATTGCGCGGTCGGGAGTTCTTTCGGAGCCGGTGACCGTCGAGAATTTTGCCGTCAGGGCGGTGGCGCCCGACGCGCTCGATCTGCTGGCGATCTGTTCTACGGAGGCAGCGCCGGATGTTCTCGCGCCTCCGGATTAGGAGTCGCTAGGGCAATGTGCGCGGCGCAAACCGGTCGCCGTGTCCCCTTGCCCCGCGGCGTCGATCTGCAGCCAAAGGGCCGCTGGGGAAGTTCTGGCCGGACTGGGCGGCGCGTGCCGGAGGCGCGGCAGGCGGGGGCGAATTCTTCCCTCAGGTGCGGAGCCGCGGGACCGATCCGCGTCTTGGCGAGAGGGCGGAGCTGGCGGCGCGCCGCTACTTGCTGCCTGCTCATTCTGCTGGCGGGAGGTTTCTGGGGGCGGAGCGCGGCGGAGGCAATGCGGCTTACGGGAGTGCTGCTCCAGGCCGTGGACCTTGCAGGCCGGCCGTTGGGTCCTGTGTGGCACACCGCGCGTGGCGGTGGCCGCCCCCTCGGCTTCACTCGGTTCCCGCCTCCAGCAGTCCGCGGGATCCCGTTCGGCAACGCAAAAGACGGGGAAATCTCCATCCCGCTGCTGCACGGTACCCATCTCACCACCCTTTTCTGGCAGTTCCTTCCGGGTGAGTTTCCACCGGCGATGGTCCTGAACCTTTATTTCGACGAGGACAGCACCTCCCCG
>JBBIUR010000016.1:0-421 GCA_037440145.1 Myxococcales bacterium
GGGCAAGGAGGACAGCAAGGTCTTCCGCGAGGGCATCGACATCGTGCTCGCAGTGGACGTCTCCGGAAGCATGCTCGCAGAGGACTTCACCCGGGCGGGCAAACGCATCAGCCGTCTCGAAGCGGTAAAGGACGTGGTACGCGATTTTGTCGCCCGCCGGCCCAACGACCGCATCGGCCTCGTGCTGTTTGCCGCGCGCCCATACACTCAGTGTCCCCTCACGCTCGACCACGGCTGGCTCTTGCACAACCTCGAGCGCGCGAAGGTGGGCATGATCGAGGACGGAACCGCGATCGGGTCGGCTCTTGCCACCGCCGTCCGCCGCCTCGAGGCGTCAACCGCCCCCAGCAAAATCGTGGTGTTGCTGACCGACGGCCAGAACAACGCCGGAAAGCTCTCGCCGCTGACCGCCGCCGAGGCG
>JBBIUR010000016.1:431-647 GCA_037440145.1 Myxococcales bacterium
CCCGCGCACTGGGCTATCGCGTCTACACGATCGGGGCGGGCACGCGCGGGCTGGCCCCGTATCCCGTCCGAGACCTGTTCGGCAACCGGCTCTACCGGCCGATGCCGGTAGACATCGACGAGGAGACGCTGCAGAAGATCGCCGCGCAGACCGGGGGCGCCTACTTCCGGGCAACCGATATTCCGAGCCTGGAGCGCATCTACGCGCAGATCGACC
>JBBIUR010000016.1:746-2057 GCA_037440145.1 Myxococcales bacterium
AGTTCTGCCTGGCCCGAACGGTACTGCGAGTGCTGCCATGATCCGCGAACCGATGGCCGTGAAAAAGCCGCTGCGGGACGATCCTTCGAGCCGCTGAACGGGAGGGCGCGCACGATGTCCTGGGAAGCTCCGCAATGGTTGTGGTTGCTCCTTGCTGTACCCACCCTGGCTGCCTTTGCCTGGCGGCAGCGGCGCAAAGCTGCGCAGGCGCTGCGGTCGTTTGCGGAGGAGCCGCTCTTGCCGCGGCTGGCCCCGGACCGGAACCGCGGGCGCCGCCTCGCGCGGGACGCGTGCGGGCTCGCCGCCATCGCCGCGCGCGTTGTTGCTTTAGCCGGCCCCCGATGGGGTTCACGCTGGGAGGAAGTCCGGCGCCAGGGGGTCGACCTGATCGTCGCCCTCGACACATCGCGAAGCATGCTGGCCACCGACGTGAAGCCGAACCGCCTCGAACGCGCAAAGCTCGCCGTCGGTGACTTGCTCACCTACCTGCGGGGAGACCGCATCGGCCTCGTGGCTTTCGCCGGAACAGCGTTCCTGCAGTGCCCGCTGACGCTCGACTATAGCGCTTTTTCTCAGAGCCTCGCTGCGGTCCAGGTCGGCACCATCCCGCGCGGGGGCACGGCACTCGCCGCTGCAATCCGCACGGCACTGGAGGGCTTCGAGGCGCGGCAGGGCAAGCACGAGGCGTTGATCCTCGTGAGCGATGGGGAAAACCACGAAGGCGACATCGAAGCCGCAGCCAAGGCAGCAGCGGACCGAGGCGTGAAGATCTACACGGTGGGGGTGGGGACCACCGAAGGCGAACTCATCCCGCTGCCGGAAGGGGGATACCTGAAAGACAGCAGCGGCCAGGTGGTCAAGTCTCGCCTGGACGAGGGAACGCTGGAAAAGATTGCTGTCGCGACGGGCGGAGCGTATGTGCGCGGGACCGGCGCGTCGCTGGGGCTGGAAGAGATCTTCCGCGACCACATCGCGAAGATGGAAAAGCGAGAAGTCCGCGCCTGGCTCGAGCGGCGCTACGAACGCCGATTCCAGGCTCCGCTTGCCATTGCTCTTGCCCTGCTGCTCCTGGAACCTCTTCTGGCCGACCGTGCGGCGCTGCGGCGCTGGCCGCTCGCATTCCGCAGAGCGGCGCTGGCCCTGCTTTTCCTGTCCGTGCCTGCTGCCGCCCGCGCCGGCGGGCTCGCCGAAGGAAACCGACTGTACCAGGCGGGTCAATACGCCGCAGCGGCGGAGCGTTTTGCGGAGGCTCTCGTGGACGAACCCGAATCGCCCGCGGTCCGTTTCAACCTGGCGGCGGCCTACTACAAA
>JBBIUR010000017.1:0-2039 GCA_037440145.1 Myxococcales bacterium
CGTTCCCCCGTTGCCGTGGCAGTTGAGAAGGCGCTTGGTTCCCTCTAGGTTCCACACGTAGGAGCCTTCTCGTCGGCCGATCACGAAGTCGAGGCCGTAGGCGGTGAAAGTCCCTGCCTTGAATGGCGACACGAAGCGGGCGAAGCGCTCGAAGACCTGGCGGGTCGGTGAGGAGTTCGGCGGGTCGCCGCGCAGTGGATCCCGAGATGCGCTCACAGCATTGCTTATCTATCCGTCCGGATGTCGCTGGCGCAAGGCGCTCGCTCGCCACCGGTCGGAGAGCGGCGCTTCTCGCCTGACCCGAGCCAGCAGTTGGGGTGCTTGTGGAACGCCCTTTCGCCGGAGAGAGTTCCGCGCCGGACAAGGGCACTGGGAGGCAGCCGGGTTCGTTGCTGGTGTGGAGACGTGCCGCTTAGGTGCAGCGGTACACGCGGGCGCACTGGATGCGCCCGCCGTCGCTGCGTTCCAGGATGGCGGCGCGGACTCCGTCCTCGGCCCCACCCCGGATCTGGTATTCCACGACGGCGGTTCGGAGACCGGTGGCTGTGGACCGGGGTTCGAGCCGGAGGGTGGGAAACCGGTCGCACGTGTACCGGGCGTACGCTTCGATCGCGGCGCGACCGTCCACTGGCCCCGGCCGGTCCCACGGCTCGCCCGCGACGCCCCCGCTGTGGTGCGCCGCGATGTCGTGCAGCGCGCCCAGCCGGGTGAAATCCCGAGCGTTCCATGCAGCCAGCCAGGCCAGCCCTAGGGGCTCGGGGGGATCGCAGTCTTCCGGCGGCAGCGGCCTGCGGTGGACGGCAGAGGGCGATGCCTGGTCGGTAGGCATCAGCAGGATTTGCTCCGCATTGACCCGCGCGGGCAGGCTCACGCACCAGAGGATCGCCTCGGCAACGTCCGCTGCCGACAGCGGTCGAGTGTTCTCGTACACCTTGGCAGCCCGCTCTCGGTCCCCGTGGAAGCGCACCTCGCTGAACTCCGTTGCGACCATCCCCGGGTCGATGCACGTGACGCGAATGCCAGTACCGAGAAGATCCAGGCGCATCGCCTTATTCAGAGCGCGCACGGCTGCTTTGGTCGCGCAGTAGACATTTCCCCGCGCATACGGTTCGTGGCCCGCCACGGAGCCGACGTTGACGATGTGGCCGCGGCCTCGGGCCACCATGCCCGGGAGCACCGCACGCGTCACATAGAGCAAGCCCTTTACGTTCGTGTCGATCATCTCCTCCCAGTCGTCTTCGCGCCCCTCGTGGAGGGGATCGAGGCCGCGCGAGAGGCCCGCATTGTTGACCAAAACGTCCACGGCGCGAAACGGGTCGGGCAGCGCGGCGAGCGCCGCAGCAACCGCATGCCGTTTCCGAATGTCGAGCTCGATCAGGTGCGTCGCCACCGGAAGCTGCGCGGCGAGGCCCCGTAGCCGCTGTATACGGCGCGCGACCAGGACCAGATGCGCTCCGTTATGGGCGAATGCCCGCGCCGTGGCTTCGCCGATCCCACTGGAAGCTCCGGTTATCAGCACGACCATTGCGTTCCCTCCGTGCATCCTCTACCGACGCGGGCGATCGCGGTGCAAGGAGTCTTGCAATTCCCCCCGCGCGGCGCTCGCCTTGTCGGCGGGCGGGGGCAGTGGTAGACGAATGCGCGCAGGGCGGGCCTCGGGCGCGGCCGGGGCGAGATTCGACAAGGAGGCAATGCGATGGGAGCGACACTCTTGCGCGTGCACCTGGGCAACAGCTCGGTGCGCAAAGAGCGAGTTCCAGATGAGATCACGCGCGCCTTTCTCGGTGGCCGGGGAGTGGGGACGAAGCTCCTTTTCGAGAACATGGCGGATCCGCGCCTCGACGCCTTCGACCCTGGGAATCCTTTGATTCTAGCGACGGGGCCGCTGACGGGGACGTACGCTCCGACCGGAGGGCGGTATATGGTGGTGACGAAATCGCCGCTCACGGGCGCTGTGGCGTGTTCGAATTCGGGAGGTTATTTCGGGCCGGCGTTGCGCTTTGCGGGGTACGATTACGTGCTAGTCGAAGGGGCGGCGA
>JBBIUR010000018.1:0-2029 GCA_037440145.1 Myxococcales bacterium
TTTCGGCCTGGGAGTCGCGCTGCCGCCCGCCGACCTGGGCGCACGCGAGGACCCCGCCTTCGATTGTGGTAACGCGCTCGATGCGCGCGTCGGTGTGGATCTCCATCCCCTCGGCTTCCAGATACGAGCGCAACAGGGCGGAAACCTCGGGTTCCTCCTGAGGCGCGATGCGGGGCAAGGCTTCCAGAAGAGTCACGCGCGTGCCGAAGCGAGAGAACATTTGCCCGAGTTCGAGCCCGATCGGCCCGCCTCCCACGACGAGCAGAGAGCGAGGCGCGGATTCCAGTTCCAGAGCTTGGACATACGTGAGGTAGGGCGTCTCCCCGAGCCCCTCGGCGCGCAGCGGCGCCGGGGAGGCGCCGGTTGCGATCAGGAAGCTTTCCGCCGTGATCGCCTGCTCGCCAACTTGTGCCTGGTGCGGGTCAGTGAGGCGGGCCGGGCCGGCGAAGTACTGAACGGAGGGGTAGGCCTCCAGAACATCCCAGTACTTCTGCTTGCGCATCCCCTCCACGAGTTCGCGCTTTTGGGCCATGACGTCGCGGAACCGCAGCGGCTCGGTGCCGCGCGGCACGCCGGGGAACCCGTCGCTCCGATACATCCAGTACCGCTCGGCCGCGTGGAGGAGGTTCTTGGTGGGCACGCATCCGCGGTTGACGCACGTGCCGCCAATCGTGGCCCGCTCGGCGATGCCGACCCGCGCGCCGATTTCCGCACCGCGGATGGCTGCGGCGAAGGCTGCCGAGCCGCCGCCCAGGACGAAGAGGTCGAAGTCGCGCTGCGACATTCGCCGTTTGCGCCACATCGAACGCATCGCCTAGCCTTCCTGTCCGATCGGCTCTACTGCGGGCTCGTAGCCCGCGGCGCGGACGGCAGCGGCAATTGCCGCGAGGGATACGGCCCCGGGCTTTGCCTTCACCACGACCACGCCTTTTGCCGCGCTGGCGTGCGCCTCGATGACTCCGGGAATTTTGCGGAGGTTCGCCTCGATCGAGAGCTGACACGCTGGGCAGTCCATGCCGCGAACGGGCAGGGTGATGACTTCGCCCGGGCCTGCATCGGCAATGGCGGGTCCTCGGCCCGCGGCGAGTGCGGTGTACAGATGCAGGAACGCGAACGCGCCGACGATGGCCGTTGCGAGGACGAGCGAGGTGCGCGTCGTGCGCTCGTTTTTGACGTCCGCCCCGAGCGCCTGCATGCGCCGCCTTTCGCGCAAGAAGTAGCCCCACGCTGCGGCGAGCAGGAGCACCGCGGCGGCGATGAGATGCCAGTGGTACCCACCGATCGCGCTGCCAAGCCCCAGGCCGCCGAGCCCCAGCAACGCGAGGCCGAGGGGCAGTGCGCAGCAAGTGGAAGCCACAATCGCGGACAGAAAACCGAGTTCTTTTGCTTTCATCGGACACTCTCTCCCGTAGTTTTCGCCTCTTGGAACGACCGGCCCTGCAAGACGTTACCGGCTTTTGTGTCCCGCTTGCCTCGCCATTCGAGCCGGAAGCTGCCGCGGGCTTCCAGGCGGCGCATCCTGCGCGAACCGGGCTCGGCAGCGCCAGCTCGCGTTGCGGTGCGCGGCGCATTCACGCTAAGGGCAGCCTGGGAGGGTGACCCCATGTCACGATGGTCTGGCATACTGATCCTGGCCTTGATGCCGCTCTGTCTTTCGGCGCCCTTGGGATGCAGTGCAGCGAGGCGGGCGGAGATGGTGGAACCGGTCGGGCCTCAGCCCCCTGCAGAGGCGCGGCCAGCGCGCTCGCTCGACGAGGAAGCCACGCCCGCGGACCGCGTCGGACAAGTGCTTGTGGTCGTACTGGCCGTAGGGTTGACGTTCGTGATGATCATTGTGCCGCTCACGGTGCTCTGAGTGCCCACAGCGAGGCGCGAACTGCGACACCTGGGTGGTAGCTCGGGAATCGGTTATGAAGCGGCGGCGGGCCGGACTCGGTGCAGCGGTTCTCTGCGCGGGGCTGCACGGTTGGCTCCCGCCGGTGGTCGCGGCGGGGATCGGGGGTCTTTGGCGCATCGCAACCGAGGGCTG
>JBBIUR010000019.1:0-2024 GCA_037440145.1 Myxococcales bacterium
GCGCGGCTCGGCAAGCGCGCGTGTCGTCTGGGTTGGGCTTGCCGGTCGCCGGGTCCAGCACGACGCCGTAGATGGCCCGCGCCTCTTCGGGATCGATCACTTCGGCCGCCACGTCGGCCGCGACGCGCTCCGGTTCCCGGAGCAGCGGGTCTCCGTAACCCGCTCCGCCGGGAACGCCGAAATACGCGATGTCATCTTCGCCCAGGTACGACTCGCTCTTTGCGGCGAGCGCCTCCCACTGGAAGGTTTCGGGATCGGTTGGCCACTGGCCGCGCGCGAACCGCTCCCGGATGTCCGTGGAGCGGGCCAACCGGAACACTGCGGCGCTCGGCGGCAAGCCCCCGGCCATGCCCGCGGCGTTCGGAAACTCCGCGCCGTGGCACCAGAGGAGCAGGTAGACGAGCGGAGTGCGATGAGGCTTGAGGGCGAACTCCAGCGCCCGGCCGCCACGCCGGTACCCGTGGCCGCAGCTTCGCCGCGCGCGCCGGCGGAAGAGATAGAGGATGGGATAGTGGAGCTCGTTCGTCTCGACGTTCGCGTACTGCGTGTACGGGATCCCACTGGAGCCGCAGACGTCGGGGCCGTCGCGCGCCTCCTTGGCGGCCGCGGCCATTCCAATCGGGTCCATCAAGAGCGTTCCCCAGAACTTGCCGCTGGCGTCGATGCCGCCCAGGGTGTTGCCGAGAAAGGCACTGCCCGCACCGCCAATGGTGCGCGCCCGCAGGTCGTCGTCGGCCAGGATCATATGGGCCACGGCGCCACCGGCAGCCACGCCAGTCGCGATGGCGCCTTCGGTGATCCCGTCGCTGACCGCGGCGGGAAAGCGCGGATTGTTCGTCGTTCCCTCCTGGGTCACGATCTCGATGTGGACCAAGATGCCAGCATTCCACGGAATGTCGTACGCGATCTGCTCCAGCAGGCCACCGAGGACGCCCCCACGCAGGCCCCCGATCCCGCAATTGGCGAACCCAGTGCTCTGGTGCGAGGTGCCGCTGAAGTCGAAGATGAGCTTTTCCCCGGTGTTGGTGAGCGTGCAGTCGATCTCGTATACCTCGTCCTGCAGCTCGGGCGCGGCGCCGCCGATTTCGTACCAATCGCGGCTGCGAAACCGCCCCCGCGGGAGCTGTGCGAGGCGCGCGCGGAAGCGCTCGCTCGCCTCCCGCTGCATGAGGATCATTGCGGACTTGACCACCGGCGCGCCGTACTGCTCGACGAGGCCCAGCAAGTCGCGCCGCGCTGCGTTGTTCCCCGCGATCATGGAGCGGATGTCGAGCGCCAGGATTTCCGGAAGGCGCGAGTTGCGCCGCAGAAGGCGGTCGATGTCGGCGCGCAGCTTGCCGTTCTCCACGATCTTGATCGCCGGGTAGAGAGTGGGCTCAGCGTAGACGTCGCGCGCAGCCGGGCACAGGCCTCCGGGGCTGAGGCCGCCCATGTCGAGCTGGTGGAGAGTAACGCCTGTCCAGAGAAAGAGCTCGTCGCCCACGAAGACCGGGGCCACGATGGCGCAGTCGGCCTGGTGCGCTGGGCCGAGCCACGGGTCGTTGACGAAGAACATGTCCCCAGGGCGGATTCCGGGCTCTTCCGCGTTCAGGCGGATGACGCTGGAGACGATCAGGTCGGCGATGCCGGAGTGCAGCACGACGTACGGCCCGAGGAACACGGGGGCCCCGTCTTCCAGCGTGATGTACGTGCTCATATCGTTTGCCTCGGCGGTGACGATGGTTCCCGAGACCTTTTTGCGCGTCTCGCCGATCGTGAGGCCGACGTAGACGATGCGGTGGCGGAGGATCTCGTATGTCACCGGGTCGACCTCCACCAGCGGCTCGCGCAGGGTGTACGGGGCGCGCAGAACGACCGGCGGCGGCAAGTCGGGGTGCGGCTGGCCAAAGGGTCTCATCGCGCTGCCTCCAGGTAGATGTTCCGGTAGGCGTCGTATCGCGCCCGGAAGCCCGGCGGCACAAGCACCGTGGTGCCGATCATTTCCAGTACCGCAGCGCCGCCCACGAGGCTGCCGGCGCGCAGGG
>JBBIUR010000020.1:0-61585 GCA_037440145.1 Myxococcales bacterium
GTTGGCCTCTGACATGTTGGCCTCCCTTCTTCGTGCGCGCAGCCGCGCCCCTACCTGTGTCGTTCGCGCCACCACGACGCCCAGCGGGCGAGCGCCCAGGCCGCGCGCTCCACTGTCGGGAACACCGCGAGGCGGGCGTCGACGAGGTGTGCTTCAACATGGAGGTGTGGGAGGAGCGCTTGTGGGACGAGATCGTCCCCGGCAAGCAACGCCACATCGGCCGCCGCGCCTGGATGGATCGCCTCGCGGCAGCGGCCGAGCGGTTCGGCCGGGGCCGCGCACTGTGCCAGTTCGTCGTCGGCGTGGAAATGGTGTCCGGGGCATTTTCCTCCTTCGCGGAAGGGCTGCGGTCGGTGATCGCCGGCTTCGAATGGTGCGCGCAGAATGGCGTCCAGCCGCGCAGCCACATCTGGTGCAATACGCCGGGCTCTCTGTACGAGCCGCGGCCCGTCCCGCCCACGGAGTATTTCCTCACCCTGGCTCGCGAGCACTACCGGATCACCGAGAAGTACGGAATGCGCTTTCCCGCCGAGTACCGGCCCCCGTACACCGCTTCGTGTCCTCGCTGCGGCTACCTGAGCGCGGACGCGGACTTCGCATGGCTCTTGGCCGGCGCGGGCGCCGAGCCCGCGAGTGCGAGCTCGCACCCGCACTGAAGCGATGGGGAGGGACGCCATGCGCGAGGGGAACGCGAGGTCAGCGGCAGAAGCTGCGGCTCCGGGATGCAGCCGCTTGGCGGCGCTCGAAGACCGCTTTCCCGAGATGCCGCGGAGCATCGTGCTGAAGGCGGACGTGTTGCGCGAGGGCGTCCGCTTCACCCCCGAACTCGCGCAGCTCGGGCGCTGGGCGCTGCCGCAGATTCACTTCATCTTCGAGTGGGACCACGAAGATATCCACCGCCCCGAGGACGTGGCCGAGGGGTGGCTCACGGTACCGCAGGTGTTCTGCCTTCCCGACGGCACCAATGTGCTGATCAAGCTCGATTCGGCGAGCCCGTACGAGATCCGCTATTTCGGAGACGGGATCTACGGCCTCTGTCGCGACGGGGCGCTCGTCGAGCGGGTGTCTTTCCCGCCGCGGCCACAGTGGTTCACCAAGAGAACGCGCGACGGCTCGCTCATGTGCAAAGTGGCGGGCGGCAACGGCGAGTGCGTTTTTTCCGTTCTCAATGTCTCTTTCTGCCAGTACTTCACCACCGGCGAGCAGTGCCGCTTTTGCACCATCGTGCCCACGCAGGACCGCAACCGCGACCTCGGCATGGGGAAGCTCTCGGCCCGCGACCTGGACCGCATTGTGGAGACCTTCGACACGGCGGCCGCGGAAGGGGGCATTCAGCATTTTTGCCTGAGCGGCGGCGGCATGCTCGATCGCAGCCAGGAGGCAGCATACTTCGCCCAGCTCGTGCGCGCTTTGCGAGCTGCCGAGGGGTACGCGGGGCAGCCGTTTTTGATCGCCTCGCAGGCGCTAGACCGCGACGATGCCCTGCGGCTGTGCGAAGCAGGCGAGGGGGCAATCCAAGTCTCGTATCCCATGGAGGTTTGGGACGAGCGCCTGTTTCCGGTGGTCTGTCCCGGAAAGGCGCGGCACGTGGGGCGCAGCCGATGGCTGGAGGACCTCTGTCTGGCAGTCGAGATCTTTGGCCGCGGCAACGTCGGTACCAACTTCGTCGCCGGGGTCGAGATGGCGCGGCCCGAGGGGTTTTCCGACCCCGAACAGGGATTGCGCTCCGTCGTGGAGGGGTTCGAGTGGCTGTGCCGGCACGACGTGCGGCCGTCGTTTAGCCCGTGGACCGTGGCGCCGGGCTCCGCGTGGGCCGATGCCGAACCCCCGGCCACGGAGTATTACCTGGCTCTCGGCATCGAGCTGTACCGGCTCCAGAAGCGCTACGGTTTGTCGTACGACGTGGGCTTGAACGCGGGCTGCTACAAGTGCGGCGTGTACACGATCACGCGCGACTTTCCGCGGCTGCTCGACGGTGCAGAGCAGGACGGCTCTGCAATGGTGGGAGAGGCGGGGTGAAGGTCGCGTCGGAGCCGATGGCGGGCGCGGGCAACGCGGCGGCAAGCACCTGGGGGCGCGCATGAGCCGGGGCCGGCTAGCGGGCAAGGTCGCGCTGATCACCGGAGCCGCGTCGGGCATCGGGCGCGCGAGCGCGGAGCTGTTCGCGGCAGAAGGGGCGCGCGTGGTGTGCGTCGACTGGAACGAGGCGGCGGGACGGGAAGCGGTGGAGGAGGTCCGGGCCGCCGGCGGAGAGGCGGCGTTTTTCTGCGCGAACGTAGCCGTGGAGGCCGAGGTGCGGGCGATGATCGCGTTCGCCGTTTCCGCGTACGGCGGGCTCGACATCCTGTTCAACAACGCGGGCGTCGCTGCGATCCGCGAGGGGCGCGATAACGTCGTCACCGAACTGCCGGCCGAGGATTGGGATTACACCCACGCGATCAACCTGAAGGGCGTCTTTTTCGGCTGCAAGCACGGCATCCCGGAGCTCATCCGGCGCGGTGGCGGTGCTATTGTCAACACTGCGTCCGCGGCGGCAGTGCGCGGGAGCCCGTTCCCCATCCACGCGTACACCGCGGCAAAGGGCGGCGTCGTGGCGCTCACGCGGGCCATTGCCGTGGCCTACGGGCGACAGGGCGTGCGCGCGAACGCGATCGTTGCAGGAGCCATCGCCACGCCGATGTCGAATTACTACCGGGACGAGTGGGTGCGGAAGATGTACGAGGAAGCGATCCCGCTCGGGCGCGTCGGAGAGGCGCGCGACGTGGCCTATGCGGCTCTGTATCTGGCCTCCGACGAGGCCCGGTTCGTCACCGGCCACGCCTTGGTGGTCGACGGGGGCAAGAGCATCCGGGGATGAGCGGAGCAGTGGCACCTCGGGCCTCGATGGACCCGCTCGCGGGCCGGTACGGCGCCGCTGTGCCGGCTCGGCGCCGTGCCCCGGGCCGCGTGCCGGCGCGCCGCGGAGGGCTCCGGTAGTGGGGATCACGCGGCGCGACTTTCTCAGAGGCGCAGCGGCGCTGTCGCTCGCCGCGCCGGCGCTCCGCCTCCGCAACCTCGCCGCAGCACCTGCCGCAGGGGCAGCGCCGCCGGGTTCGGAGCTCCCCGCGTACCGGAGCTGGGAGGACGTGTACCGGCGCCAGTGGCAATGGGACCGCATCGTCCGCGGTACCCACTTGTGGGCCAACTGCGCTTCGGCGTGCAGCATGATGCTCTACGTGCGCGACGGCGTGGTGTGGCGCGAAGAGCAGGCTGGGGTCTATGAGCAAACCAACCCGCAGCTCCCCGACTTCAACCCGCGCGGCTGCCAGAAGGGGGCGTGTTACACCGAGCTCATGTATGGCCCGGGACGGCTTCGCTACCCGTTGCGCCGGGTGGGCCCGCGGGGCTCGGGAAGATGGCAGCGAGTCTCCTGGGACGAGGCGCTGACCGAGATCGCGGATCGCGTGATCGATGTCTTCCTCGAGGACGGGCCCCAGTGCATCACCTGGGACTTCGGCAACATGGATTTCGGGCCGTGCGCGGCGGCACAGATGCGGCTGTTCGGCCTCCTGGGGGTGCCCACTACCGATGCTCTGGCAGGGACGGGCGACCTCCCTCTGGGAGCGCTGCAGACGTGGGGCTTCGGGGCCGTAGATGGGTCGGCCGACGACTGGTTCCGCTCGGATTGCATCCTCGTGTGGAGCATGAACCCCGCCTACACGCGCATCCCCGAGGCGCACTTCCTCTGGGAAGCGCGCTACCGCGGTGCCACGGTCATATCGATCGCGCCGGACTACAACGCGAGTTCGATCCACGCGGATCTGTGGCTCAATCCCCGCGTGGGCACCGACACCGCACTCGCGCTCGGCATGGCGCGAGTGATCGTCGAGGAAAAGCTCTACCGCGAGCGGTATGTCCAGGAGCAGACCGACCTGCCGTTGCTCGTGCGCGACGACACGCGGCGGTTCCTGCGCGCGAGGGACCTGGGGGGAGCCGGAGACGGATTCTTCGTTTGGGACCGCAAAACTGGCCGGATCGCACGCGCCCCGGGCCCCAGTGGTTGGCGGGGCGGAAGCCTGGAGCTCGGGGAGCTCGATCCAGCCCTCGAAGGCGCGTACCGCGTGCGCGTGGCCGAGGGCGAAGTGACCGTGCGCCCCGTCTTCGCCCTCCTGCGCGAACAGCTCGCCCCGTACTCGCCGCAGCGGGTCGCCGCGATCACCGGCGTGGGCGCCGATATCGTGGTCGCCGTGGCGCGCAAGCTAGCGGCCGCGCGGGCCGCGTCGATCCTGGCTTCGTTCGGTTCCTGCAAGCACTATCACGCCGATCTCCTGCAGCGCAGCATGATCCTCTTGCTCGCGCTCTCGGGCCACCAGGGCAAGCCCGGAGGGGGCCTGCGCCTGAGCGCGATGTGGTCGCTCAGCGGCTTCGAGTGGCTGGCGGGTGCCTACGAGCCGCCGTTCTGGCAGCGCCTCGCCCTCTCCTGGTACCGACCGCGGCCAGCTACCGTGGAGCGGCATCTGGCCGCATACGTGCGCGAGAAACACCCGTTCCAGCCCATCCTGCTGTGGCTCTGGTACCACGGCGGCTTGCGAGAGTTACTCGGAGAACGGGATCCCGAGCTGGCAGTAGCAGTGGACAAAGCGTGCCGGCTCGGGTGGATGCCCATCTTTCCGCGCCCCGAGGCGCGGCCGCGGATTTTCTTTGCCACGGGCGC
This sequence comes from Myxococcales bacterium, assembly GCA_037440145.1. Lineage (GTDB taxonomy): Bacteria > Desulfobacterota > Binatia > HRBIN30 > BPIQ01 > JBBIUR01. The sequence continues at coordinate 4,694 of JBBIUR010000020.1, forward strand.
CAACGCGCTGCGCCGCTGGCCCGTACCGCAGCTCGTGCGGGAGCACCTGTGGCCCAAGCTCGACCTCGTCGTGGCCGTCGATTTCCGCATGTCGACCACGGCGCTGCACGCCGATCTCGTGCTGCCCGCAGCCGGGTACTACGAGAAGCGCGGCATCAAGTACGCGCAGAGCTATCTGCCCTACGTCGTCTTCGGCGACCGCGCCGTGGCCCCGCCCGGGGAGGCCCGCAGCGAGTGGGAAATCTATGGCGCGCTGGCGCAGCGCATCCAAGAGCGCGCGCGGGAAAGGGGAGCGGGCCGCTATCGCGACGCGCTCGGCCACGAGCGGGACCTGACGTCGCTCTACGACCGCTGGAGCGGCGGCGGTGCCTTCCCCTGGAGCGACGACCGCCCCGCCCTGGATTTCATCGTCGAGCGCTCCTCCCCCTTGGCAGGGGTCTCCTGGGACCAGGGAGCCGCAGCCGGAGCCGTGCGCATTCGAGACATCGGAATGTACGGGCCGGGCAACGCGATCTGCAGCGATTTTCGCCCCGGCCAGAGCATCTACCCGTCGCAGTGGTTCGTCGAGCGGAAAATTCCGTGGCCGACAGAGACGGGCCGCCAGCAGTTCTACATCGACCATCCGTGGTTCCTGCAAGACGGCGAAGCGCTCCCCACCTACAAGGAGCCGCCGGCGGATCCGCGGTATCCGCTGCGGCTCACCGGGGGCCATACGCGATGGTCGGTCCACGCGATCTGGCGTTCCGATCCTACCATGTTGCGGTTGCAGCGGGGTGAGCCCGTGCTGTACCTCTCGGAGCGAGACGCGCGAGTGCGGGGCATCCGGGACCACGATCTCGTGCGCGTCTTCAACGCCGTTGGCTCCTTCCGCGCGCGCGCCAAGGTCGCGCCCGCGGTGCAGCCGGGCCAGGTGGCGATCTACCACGCGTGGGAGCCGTTCCAGTTTCCAGAGTGGCGGAGCAGCCAGGACGTCATCGCCTCGCCCTTCAAGCGCACCCACCTGGTTGGGAATCACGGCCACATCCGCTATCGGATGTATGCGCTGTCGCCTGGATACACGCCGCGGGGAACCCCGGTCGAAGTGGTCCTGGACACCGGGGCAGCCGAAGGCGCTGGGTGCCGCCGAATCGCGGGCATCGAAGGGCAGGCGAATCTCTGAATTGCCGCGCTAGCGGCGGAGGGAAGAAATGGAAAACCGACTGCAGACGAAGAGCCGGCCGGCCGCCGAGCCGTCGCAGGCCACCGAGCGCGACCTCCAAGCGTACGCGGTGCGCCTCCGGGCGCACTGCCTGCGCGCGACCTCCGAAGCGGGCTCGGGCCACCCGACTACGTGCCTGTCGGCCGCCGATATCGTCGCCGCGCTCTTCTTCCGGGTGATGCGGTATTATCCCGAAGACCCCGCACACCCCGACAACGACCGCTTCGTTCTCTCGAAGGGCCACGCGGCGCCGCTGTTGTACGCCGCGTGGGCCGAAGCCGGCGCCCTGCCGGAGGAGAAGCTGCTCAAGCTGCGCCAGTGGGAGAGCGAGCTCGAAGGGCACCCCACGCCGCGGTTTCCAGGAACCGTAGCAGCGACGGGGTCGCTGGGCCAGGGCCTGTCCATTGGCGCCGGCGTAGCCCTCGCGGCCAAGTTCGACCGCCAGCCGGTGCGCGTGTACGTCTTGCTCGGCGACGGCGAGATGGCCGAGGGAGCGGTGTGGGAAGCTGTGGGGCTCGCGGCGCATTACCGGCTCGACAACCTGGTGGCGATCGTGGACGTGAACGGCCTGGGCCAGAGCGGCCGGACCATGTACGGGTTCGACCTCGAGGCGTACCGCGCGCGTTTTGCCGCATTCGGGTGGCATGCGCTCGCCGTCGACGGGCACGACATGCGCCAGATCCTGGACGCGTTCGCAGCTGCCGAGGGCATCGCGGGGCGACCCGTGGCGATTATCGCCAAGACCATCAAGGGACGTGGGGTCTCGTTCCTCGAGGATCGCGAGGGATGGCATGGAAAGCCGCTGAAAAAAGGCGAGGAGCTCGAGCGCGCCTTGCAGGACCTGGGACCTCTGCCCGAACGGCCTGCCCCCATGGCCCCCGTCTCGCGGCCAGTGGCGCGCTGGAAACTGGAGGCGCCGCTCATCCCGCCACTGCCGCCCCCGGCGTATCGCGAGGGGGAAATGGTAGCGACGCGGGAAGCGTACGGCACGGCCCTGGCGAAACTCGGCAGCGCGGCGCCGCACGTGGTGGCGCTGGATGCGGACACGAAGAATTCGACCTTCGCCGAGCGCTTCTTGGCCGCGCACCCGGATCGGTTCATCGAGAGCTACATCGCCGAGCAGAACATGATCGGCACGGCAGTGGGGCTGGCGGCTTGCGGGAAGATTCCGTTCCTCTCCAGCTTCGCGTGCTTCCTCACTCGGGGCTTCGACCACCTGCGCATGGCGGCGATCTCGCGCGCAAACATCAAGTGCGCGGGTTCCCACTGCGGCGTTTCCATCGGCGAGGACGGCCCGTCGCAGATGGGGCTCGAGGACATCGCGATGATGCGGGCTATTCCCGGTGCCGCGGTTCTGTATCCGGCAGATGCCGTCGCTGCGGAGCGGCTCGTGGAGGCGGCGGCGCGCCACCGGGGCATGGTGTACCTACGCCTCACCCGGCCCAAGACCCCGGTGCTCTACCCGCCGGAGGAGGAGTTTCCGATCGGCGGGTGCAAGGTGCTGCGCGCGGGCGAGCGCGACGCGCTCACGGTGGTGGCGGGGGGGATCACGGTTTTCGAGGCGCTCAAGGCCCACGCGGAGCTCGCCGAAGAGGGGATCGGCATTCGCGTCATCGACGCCTACTCCGTTCGCCCCCTCGACGAGCGCGCCATCGCCAGCGCCGCCCGCGCTACCCGCAACCGCGTCTTGACGGTGGAGGATCACTATTTCGACGGCGGCCTGGGCGATGCGGTGCTGAACGCGCTGGCGGGCAGTGGCGTGCGCGTGCACAAGCTCGCAGTGCGCGACGTCCCGCGCTCTGCCAAGCCCGAGGAGTTGCTGGACGCCTTCGGGATCAGCGCGCGGGCGATCGCGGAATTCGCGCGGGAGGTGGTGCGGGAGCGCTGAGCGCGGGGGAGGGAAGGCACGAACGGGTGTGCAGAAAGGAGGTTGCCGTGAAGAAGCCCGATCGCATCCGGTTTGGAATCCAGACGGGACAGCAGTTCGCCTCTTGGGACGAGATCGTTCGCATCTGGAGGCGCGCGGAAGAGCTCGGCTACCACACCGCGTGGACGTACGACCACTTCGTCGCCGTGATGATGGACCCCTTCGACCCTTGCCTGGAGGCGTGGAGCTGCCTGGCCGCGCTGGCCGTGTACACGCGCAAGATCCGCATCGGCGCCCTCGTGACCGGGAACACGTACCGCCACCCGGCCATCTTGGCCAAGATCGCGACGACGGTCGACGTGATCAGCGGCGGCCGGCTGGAGTTAGGGATCGGCACGGGCTGGTACGAGCCCGAGCACTCCATGTTCGGCATCCCATTCGGTTCGGCCCGCGAGCGGTGCGAGCGCTTGGACGAAGCGCTCACCGTGATCCGGTCGTTGTGGACCCAGAAGGAAACTACGTTCGAAGGCAAGCACTACCGACTGCGGGCGGCGGTTGCCGAACCCAAGCCCGTGCAGAAGCCGCATCCTCCCATCACGGTTGCCGGCGCAGGGGAGAAGCGACTTCTGCCCATCGTGGCGCGCCACGCGAACACGTGGAGCTCGTTTGGCTCGCCGGAGGTGTACCGCCGCAAGATCGAGATCCTGCGGAGCTATTGCGAGCGCGAGCAGCGCGACTGCGACGCAATCGAAAAGCAGGTCCTGGTGCCGACTCTGGTGGGGGACGACCTGTCGATGGCCGGCCCCATGATCCAGGGGTACGCCATGTACCAGCAGATCAGCGAAGACGAGGCGCGGCGATGGATGTTGCTCGGGACCGCCGATGAGGTCTGCCGCCAGATCGACGCCTTCATCGACGCTGGCGTGAGCCACTTCGTCATCACCTTGTCCCCGTACAACATGGATGTCTTCGAGCGTTTCGCGACCGAAGTGATGCCCCGCTACGGGACGTAGTTTCACGATCCGGGGGATATTTTTTCGCTCTTTACCGCTGGGTTGGGAGGCACCGGGGTGGTGTTTCGTCGAGTCGCCCCGGCGTCGCCCGCCGCGGGTTCTCGCGCCGCGGCTTTACGCACCGAAGTCCGTGCCTTCGATCCACCCGCAAATGCGGGTAAAGATTTCTTCGGGCGCGCGGTGGCCGAAGACGAGATCCACGTGCCCGTAGTCCGCGCCGAGTCCCGCCGCCCGGCCCGCAACCCACAGCTCCTTTGCGCGCGAACCGAGCTTTGCGTGGGCGAGGGCGACGACTTCCGGGGGCGCGAGGCGATCGGCGGCTCCGGCGACCAGGAGGGCGGGAACGGGGATGTGTTTCAAGTTCGCGCGGTAGTCGATGGCGCCGTCGCGGGAGCAGAATTGGCCGGTGAGGGCCCATCGGGCAAACTGCTGGACCTTCTCGCGGGCGACGTTGCAGATGAACTTCGATAGCGCGCGGCCGAAGGCGCGCTGGTCGAGGTTGCTTCGATTCATCCCGATCTCCGGGAACCAGGGAGCCACAGCCATCAGGGACCACAGGGCCACCAGGAGGTTGCGCTGCGGCAGGCGCGCAGGGCCCGGCAAGCGGAGGAGGAATTCCCCTGCCCGCCGCCAGGGGCTCGGGGACGGGGAGGGGAAGGTGACGGGCGAGGCCATGGTCACGAGCGATCGGACCAGGGGCTGGATTTCGCGGTCCCGGCCCAGCGCCGCGTAGGCGACCAGGCCGCCCATGCTGTGCCCGATCCAGACCGGAGCCCGGCCCGTGCGGCCGCACACGTGCCGCACTGCGGTGGGGAAATCGTGTTGGGCGAGGTCGTCGAACGTCCACCCGCGGCCCCGGCGGCCAAGCACGGGCTCGCTGCAGCCCCGCCCCCGCAGCTCGAGCACCCAGACCTCGAAGCCCCGGCGGGCGAGAAAGCGGGCCAGCGAGTAGCGGTCGTCGAAGTCCAGAAAGTAGCGGTTGCACCCGAAGCCGGGGCACAGGATGACGGGCGGGAGGTCATCGCGCTTGCCCGGGTAGCGGTGCAGTGCGAGGTCCCAGTCGTCAGGGGTTCGCGCGTATTCCACTCGCGCCGATCCCACGGGCGGTGCGGTGCTCGCGGCCGCGCTCATGCGCGCCGCTCCGGCCTGCGGGCGCGATCGGGATCGGTCGAAGTCATGCGTCGAGCCGCAGGAACTCGATAGCGTTTTCTCTCAGGACCCGCCGCTTCGTCTCCTCGCGAATCGGCAGCTCCAGGAACTGCTGCAGGCAGGGTTCCAGGCCCAATCCGTTCGTTCCGAAGAGCACCTTGTCGCGGCCGCGCGAGCTGTCCATGAAGCGGACCTGCCGCTCGTCCAGTGAGCGCGGAAAGTACGCCGAGATATCGCCGTACACGTTAGGATGGCGCCAGAGCATCGAGCACCACTCGTCGATCCAGGGCCAGCCGGTATGCGAGAGGTTGATCCGGAGGTTGGGGAAGTCGATCGCGACGCAGTCGACGAGCATCGGGCGGCCGACGTCCGAGGGGAGTACCTCCGCGGAATGCCCGACCTGCATCCCGACGGCAATCCCGAGCTCGTTGCACTTCGCGTACAGCGGGTAGCAGCGCCGGTCGTTGGGCGGGAGCCCGAACGAGAGCGGGTGGAACCATACGTATTTGAACCCGTACTCCTTCACTCCGCGCTCGATCTCCCGCAAGCTCTCCTCGATGCGGAGGGGGTTGTAGCTCGCCGCGCCGATCAGCCGGCCTTTTCCCTCCGCCACCAGGCGCCCCACGTCGTCGACGGAGTAGTCGAGAATGAGCTTGTGGTGGTAGTAGTACGACCACATCTTGGTCGCGCAGATCACGATGCGGTCGTAGCCAAGGCGGTCCATGTCGGCGATCAGCTCGGCCACCGAACCGTGCCCGGCCAGCACCCGCGGCCGCCCTTCGCTGCCGGCCGCCCCCTTCTCCCCTTCGCGGGCCGCGTCGCGAGAGGAGCCGCGGAAGACGGTCTTGAACGTCGTCCGCTTCATGATCTTGAACTCTTCGTACTGGAACGGGTTCTGGCCCAGGTCGCGCTGGGCTTCGGGCGGATGGTTCATGATGTCGATGGCGCCGATTCGCTCCATGCTGTCCTTCCTCCCCTCTAGGTGCCTCGCGGCAAGCCGAGCACTTGTTCGGCGATGATGTTGCGCATGACCTCCGACGTGCCGCCGCCGATCGTGTACGCCCGCGCATCCAGGTACAGCCCCTGCCAGCGGCCGCGGTCGAGCGCCCGCGGGTTGCCCCGCCCGAGGTGGGCATAGACGCCCTCGATTTCCATGGCCACGTCCATCACGCGCTGGCGCAGCTCGGACGAGAAGAGCTTTCCGATCGCGGCGACGGGCCCCGGCGGCTCGCCGCGCAGTTGCTGCGTGAGGGTCCGGCAGCCCGTATACCGGAGGCTTTCCATTTCGATATAGACCTGCGCGAGCCGCTGGCGGGTGATCGGATCGCGGATGCGGCCGGTGGCGGCTGCGAGCCGCACGAGCCGCGCGATTTGCTGCTCCAGAGCGACCACGCCCGCGAGTCCGGAGCGCTCGAAAGAAAGCGTCGCCTTGGCGATCTTCCATCCCTGGTTCTTTTCCCCCACCAAATTCGCCTTCGGGACGCGCACCCCGTCGAGGAACAGCTCGCAGAAGTGGCTCTTGCCCGTCATCTGGCGGATGGGCCGCACGTGCACGCCGGGCGACCGCATGTCGAGCAGCAAATAGCTGATCCCTTCGTGCTTGGGCGCGTCTGGATCACTGCGGGCGAGCAGGAAGCACCAGTCCGCAATCTGAGCGAGGCTGCTCCACACTTTTTGTCCCGTGACGACGAAGAAGTCGCCATCTTCGACCGCGCGCGTCCGCAGCGACGCCAGATCGGACCCCGCTCCCGGTTCCGAGAAGCCCTGGCACCAGATCTCCTCCGCCGTCAGGATTTTCGGCAGGAAGCGGCGTTTCTGCTCTTCGGTGCCGTAGACGATCAGGGCGGGGCCGATGATGTCGAGGCCGAGGGCGGTGATCAGCGGCGGCGCGCCCGCGCGGGCCAGCTCTTCGTTGAGGATCACCTGCCGCGTGAGCGAGGCGTCCTGCCCCCCGTAGGCGCGCGGCCACGCAATGCCCACGAGCCCGGCTTCGTACATCTTGCGCTGCCACGCCTTCGCGTCGCTCAGTGCCTCCGCCCGATCCCTCGCCTTCCGGCGCGCCTCGGGCAAGTGCTCCCGGAGCCAGCGCCGCACATGCGCCCGGAATGCCTCGTCTTCAGGGCCGAAGGTCAGGTCCATTGCCGCATCCCCTTTTCCTCTCTCTCGCTCAGAGCAGCCGGCCGACGTTGGCTCCGTGCTGCGTCGCCTCGGCCAGACCGCGCGGCGCGAAGGCCGAGCCCACTACGTAGAGTTCCGCCACCTTCCCGCGCAGGGCGCGGTAGAGGCGGTCGTCGGGCTGGCTCCCGAGCGAGAGAACGACGTGGTCGATCTCTTCCAGGCGGCGCTCCTCGCCGGTGTGGACGTCGTACACGATTACCGCGCGGCCGTCGATCGCGCGCACCCGCGTGGAGGGCCAGGTGCGAACTCCTTGCCGGTGGAGCCAGTAAAAGACGACCCCTTCTGTGTAGCGCTCGATGCGGCTGCCGAACAAGTGCCACTTGTGGGCGATCGCCACCTCTTTTCCCCGTGCCGCGAGGTAGTCCGCAATGCTGGGCGTTTCCATCCCGTCCTCTTCGGAGACGACGAGGACGCGCGCACCGACCTCGGCGCGCCCCAGCAGCACGTCGCGCCCCTGCACCACGTTTGGCTGCTCGGCGCCGGGGACTGACAGCGGCCGCGGCTCCGATCCGGTGGCCACGACCACCGCATCCGGTGCGAGTTCCAAGACCAACTCCGGAGTGGCCTCGACTCCCATCCGCACGTCGACTCCGAGCCGCCGCATCTGCACCTCTTGGTACCGGGGCAGATCCAGAAAGCCCTCGCGCCGCGGCGCGCGCGCCGCCGCCAGCAGTTGCCCTCCTAGCTCCGCGTTGCGCTCGAGCACGATGACCTCGTGCCCGCGCCCGGCGGCGACGCGCGCGGCCTCCAGGCCTGCGGGCCCGCCGCCGATCACGACCACCCGCTTTCGCTTTTTCGCGGGCTCGACGCGCGCCCAGGCGCGCTCGTGGCCGATGGTGGGATTGACCGCACACACGGGCGTCTTGCGCTCGCCGTGGATGACGCGGCCGATGCAGGTGTTGCAGCCGATGCACTTGCGGATCTCGTCGAGGCGCCCCTCCCGCGCCTTGCGCGGAAATTCCGGGTCCGCAATCGACGCCCGCGTCATGCCGATCAGGTCCGCTTGACCCTCGGCGAGCAAGCGCTCCGCGAGCACCGGGTCGTTGACCCTCCCGGCATAGAGCACGGGCACCGCCACCACCTGCCGGATCTCCGCTGCCGCGTAGGCGAAGGCCGCCAGGGGGTACTGCATGGGCGGCACGTAGCTCGGCATTCCCCAAGGCGCGCCGACGTCGACGCTCACGTAGTCGATCGGCACCGCGCTGCAGATCAAGCGCAGCATTTCCTTCATATCCTCGAGGGTGTACCCACCGTCCTTGTACTCGTCGGCGCACACCCGTAGCCCAACGTTGAGACTGCGCGGGACGCGGTCGCGGATGCGGCGCACCGCTTCGACGACGAAGCGGACGCGGTTTTCTGGACTTCCGCCCCAGCGGTCCGCGCGGCGGTTCGTGTAAGGGGAAAGGAACCACTGGGGCAGCGTCTCGTGCGCGCAGTGAATTTCCACGGCGTCGGCCCCGGCAGCGTGGAACTTTTCCGCCGCTTGCCAGTAGGTGTCGAGCATGAACTCGATCTCCTCCTCGGTGAGTTCGTGGGGCACGTGGTCATAGAGCAGGCCGATCGGCACCGGAGAGGGTCCCATCAAGGACTGCAGGTGGGTGAGCTGCATCACGCAGACTGCGCCGCACCCGTGGATGGCGTCCGTGAACTCCTTCACCCGGGCGACGAAGTCCGGATGGTTGTAGATCGCGAAGCGGATGGCGGCCGCCCCAGGCGTGAATTCCTCCGGACGCCCGGGCGGCAGCGGCGTCGGCAACACCCACGTCTGGCTTCCGATCCAGCCGACGCCGCCGCGCGCTTTTTGCAGGTGGTGCTCGAGGAAGGGCTCGTCGGGCAGGCCGTCGAGACGCCCCGCGTTGATGGAATAGGTGGTCTCGGCGATGCGGTTGGGGACGGTCATCGTGCCAACCGTGATCGGGGTGAACAGGTACTGAAAGTCAGCCACGGTTCGGACCTCCGCTAGGACCCAGGAATCCCCGCTGTTCCAGGAAGCGCAGCTATACCCCGCTACGGCGGACGGGTCGCCTACGAGGAAGCTGCTGCCCTGCTTGCGCTGCAAGCCGCCGCGCATCAGATAGGCCACGCGGTCGCGGGCCGAGAGCCGCGAATCGGGGGCAGCGACGCGCTTGGGCCGTGGTCTGGGCAGCTCGACCGCGAGCACCTTCCACGGGGACTCTCCCGCAGGTGCGCAGCTCGCCTCGTCCACCGCAGCAGCCGCGGCCCGCCGCAGCGCGCCCGCGGATACGTAGTGCGGCTCGGCGAGGGCGCTGTCCGCGCCCACCACGGCGGGAAGCCTGCAGCGCACGCGCTCGCGCCCACCGCGGTCCACGCGCCGCTCCGCTTCCAGCCACCCCGCGGCCGGTAGCCGCAGCTCGACTGCTCGAGTCACCAGCGGCCAATCCATTTCTTCGGCGAGCCGCGCCGGGAAGAGGCCCGATCCGCCGTCCGCGCTGTACGTCCCGCACAGGACGAGGTCGGCGGGGTCGGCCGAGAGCAGCGCGGCAACGGCGTGCGCCGCAACCATGGGATCGAGAGGTTCGGGGCAGCGGATGTGAACAGCGCGGTGTGCGCCTGCCGCGAGGGCAAAGCGCAGCGCTGCCGGGGCCTCCGGCCCCCCGGCGCTGATCGCGGTCACGGCGCCCCCCAGCTCGCGGCAGAGCTGCAGGGCCTTTTCCAGCGCTGCCCGCTCGGCGGGCGGCACGCACGTGACCGGCCAGGGAGAGTCCTGCTCGATCCTGCCGTTCACGACGCGCAGAGGGACGCTGGGATCCAGGGTGTGCTTGACACAGACCGCGATCTTCATCGGGCGCCCCCGCTTTCCCGTAAAGCCGCGCAGTGCGATTCGAGGCGGTTCACAGACATGCCTCCGCGAGCACCTCGGCCACGTCTCGAACGGTCACGCGCCCCTCGAGACCTCGTTCCGCCGGCACTGGAGCGAGCATGATCTTGCAAAACGGGCAGGCCGTGGCGATCCCCTCTGCGCCCGTCGCCCGCGCCTCCTCGAAGCGCAGATCGGGGATCCGCTGGCCCACTCGGATGTCCACGAGCACCTGCCCGCCGCCGCCGCCGCAGCACAGCGCGCGCGCTCCGCTGCGCGGCATCTCGCGCACCGAGCAACCCGGGACCGCTGCCAGCAGCGCGCGCGGTGCGTCTCCGAGGCCATGGTACCGAGTCAGATAGCAGGGATCGTGGAAGGTGAGCACGCGCGCCGCGGGCCGTGCGGGTTGCAGCCTGCCCTCGGCCACCAGTTGCACCAGAAAAGCCGTGTGGTGGACGATTTCGATCTCTCCCAGCTCGTATTCGCGCCGGAAGGTGTTCAGACAGTGCGGGCAGTGCGTCACGATCCGCCGCGGGCGGTGCGAGAGGAGGGCGCGAGTGTTTGCCGCGGCCAGGTTCTGGAAGAGCCCTTCGTCGCCCACGCGGCGCGCAAAGTCCCCGCTGCAGCGCTCCCGGGAGCCGAGGACGCCAAAAGACACCCCCGCTTTGCGGAGCAGGCGCAGCGTCGCCTCGGCGACCCGGCGCGCTTGCTCGTCGCAGGCCGCCGCGCAGCCGATCCAGTAAATGGTTTCGCAGGCCTCGCCCTCGGAAAGGGGGGGCACGCCAAGCGCTTCCAGCCACTGCCCGCGCTCGCCCGGCGCGTTGCCCCAGAGGTTCCCCTTGCCCGCGAGGCTTTCCATTGCCCGCGCCGCAGCAGCGGGCACGTCGCCGCGCTCCACCAGATAGCGGCGCAAGTCGACGATGCGGTCGATGTGGTGGATCGCGACCGGGCACACTTCTTCGCACGCGCCACATGTCGTGCAGGACCAGAGCTCGTCCGGATCCACCGCCGTGCCGACCAGCGCGGCGTCCGTGCCGTCGCCCGCTTCGCGCAGGTGCTGCAGGAGCCCCATGGGCGAGAGGGGCCTTTCGGCCAGGGTGGCGGGGCACACGGCGGAGCACCGGCCGCAGCCCGTGCAGGTGTCGAGATCGAGGAGTTGCTTCCAGCTAAAAGCTCCCAGCGTCCCGGCCGGCGGCAGCTCGGGCGCCGCGGGGCGCAGGCCGCCCAGCGGGCGGGCCCGCAGCAGGATGTTCGCCGGGGCAGCGAGGAGATGGAGCAGCTGGGAGAATGGGAGCGCGAGGAAAAAAGCCGCCACGGCGACGACATGCGCGGCCCACAGGGCCCGGTGGACCGCGCGCGGATCGGCGCTCCCTTCGAGCGCGGCGACCGCCAGGCCGAAGAGCCAGCCGCCGACCGATACTCGCTCGTGCGCGGGCCAGTGGTCAGCGGCGATTCGCGCGCCCTCGACCAGAAAGCCCGTGAGGCCCACGGCGTACAGGGCGAGGAGCGCAATGTTGTCGGCGCGCCGGCGGTAGGTCGGGGCGGCTCCGGGCTGTGGGGCCAACCGCCGGTACAGGAGGATCGAGAGGCCGGCCAGGAACAGAAGCCCGAAGAAATCCGCCGTAAACGCGAACAGCAGGTAGAAACGCCCGCGGAGCAGGGGCACACCGAGGTCGTGGTCGATTGCGGTGAGCACCGTGGCGAGGAAGGCCACCAGGAAGCCCGAGACGACCATTTTGTGGGCGATGCCCGCCGCGCGGTCCGTGGAGCCGATCTGCCGCTGTGCGACAGCGCGTTGGGCGAAATCTCGCACCCGCTCCCGGAAGGGAAGTTGCTGTGTCTCGGGCTGGCCGCGCGCCCAGCGGCGCGCGCGTGCGGCGACGCGCAGCCCGGCAATGACCGCGGACCCTAGCGTCGCCGCGTACATGCCGGCCTGCAGCCACGGGGGGATGTTCCCCAGAATTTCCCGGCCCGCGGTCGCGGCGTTCATGCAGCCTGCCTCTGCGCGAGCTGGCGCAACAGCGCCGGCATGAGCTCGCGGAGATCCGCCACCACTTTCAGGTCAGCGAGTTTGAAGATCTCGGCATTCTTGTCCCGGTTGATCGCCACGATGCACTCCGACCCTCTCATCCCGAGGGTGTGGTGGCTGGCGCCGGAGATTCCCGCTGCAATGTACAAGCGCGGCGCGACGATCCGCCCCGTCTGACCCACCTGCCGCTCGAACGGCAGCCACTTCGCGTCGACCACGGGGCGCGAGGCGGCCAGCGCCGCTCCGAGGCGATCGGCAAGCTCTTGGTACAGCTCCAGCGCTTCGCGCGCGCCGACGCCGCGGCCCACCGCCACGATCCGCTCGGCTTCGGTGATGTCGATCGCGCGCGGGTCCGCGGGGATATGGGCGACGGATTCGACGCGGGCTGGGGCGCTTTCGAGGGGCGCCAATTCCTGCACCTCGACGGCACGGCGGGGTGCCGGCTTCCCGATGCCCGCCGCCCCGGGGTGCAGGGCCGCCAGCGCGGGCCGGGACTCGAGGCGCATGCGCGCGTAGAGCTTGCCGCCGTAAATCAACCGCGCGGCCTCCACAGTGCCGTCGGGTCCGAAGCGCACCCAGTTGCAATCGGAGGCGAGCGCCAGGCGGCAGCGGGCCGCAAGCCGGCAAGCAATCTCGCGCCCCAGCGCGGTCGCTGCGAACAGCAGCAGGCGGGGCGGCTCTGGGTCGAGGGCGCGCTCGAGCACGGCCGCGCAGCGCTCTGCGGAGCGCGCGTGCGCCTCCGAACCCCGGGCGAGGAGCAGGCGATCCGCGCCGTACTGGCGCGCCGCTTCGACCACGCCCTCGGGGGCGGGCCCGAAGGCGACGAGCGCGACGCGCCCGCCCGGCCCATCGGCCAGCTCTCGCGCGTCGCACAGTGCCTCGAGGCTCGCGGCGGCGAGCTTCCCGCCGTCGATCTCGCCGACCACCCAGATGTCGTTCCCTTCCGGCACGGCCCTGCAACCGGGATTGCCGGCGGCCCTACGGCCGCCGCACCCCGACGTTCACCCAGCTGATCATCTTCAGGGGGCGCAGTCGGATGGCTACGCGGTTGGGCGTGAACAGGAGCCGGTGCATCGTGCGCTGGGCAGCTTCATCGGAGTAGTAGCGCCGCGCGTGCTCCCAGCATACCTGCTCGATGGTGTTCCGGTCCTCCACGATCTCCGCGTGCGCTTTAATGCACACGCCGCCCCCGAAGGGCAATTTCAGCCCGGTGGTCGAAAGGCACACCGAGCAGCGCGGATCGCGGCGGTAGGCCCGCTCCTTGGCGCGCCCGCGAACCGTCGTCGTCCAGATCTCGCCATCGCGCACGCAGTACAGGTGCACCGTGACGATGGGAAACCCGTCCCGCGTGAGGTGCGAGATGAACATCTCGCGCCCCGCCGCGATCAGTTGCTCGATCTGTTCGGGCGAGAGCTGCGTCTCGCCCTTCGGCTTCGCGGGATCTCCCCACTTGTCGACAAGCTCCGGATCGAGGGTCTGGAGCCGCTCGGTGTGGATGTATGCCTTCTTTTCCGTGCTCTCCTCGGCCATCGGCTTTCCTCCCTAGGGGTTATTCGTCGCCCGCCGGTCAGCGGAGCGCTTGCGAAAGGCCGGCAGGACCTCGCGCGCGAACAGTTCCTTCTGGCCCGTGGCGACGAACATGGCCTCGACGCCCAGGCGCTCGTAGCGCTCGATCTCGGCGGCGACCATCTCGGGCGTGCCCGCGAAGATGCTCTCGACGAACTGCGCGTAGAGCGGGTGGGTTCGCGGCGGGTTGTAGAGGTGGCGCCCCGCTTCGTCGACCAGGTAGCCGAACCCGAGAATGTGCTCGTCGTAGAACGCGTGCAGCACTTTCTCCCGGAGCGCGAGCGCCTGCTCGCGAGTGGCGGCAATGCAGAAGTCTTTGAACACCGCCACGCGCAAGCGCTCGGGCGGAATTCCGGCCTCGCGCCCCGCGTCCCGGTACGCCTGCACACACTCGGCGGCCCGCTCGTAGGTACAGGTCGCGAGCCAATAGGGTAGCCCGGCCGAGCCGGCGCGCTGGGCGGCGCGCTTCGTGTTCCCCCCGCAAAACCATAGCGGCGGGTGGGGCTTCTGCACCGGGCGCGGCCACACCGCGGCGTTCTCGAAGCAGTAGTGCTCGCCGCGGAATGTGAACCGCTCCTGGCTGAGGGCGAGGCGCAAGAGCTCGATCATCTCGACCAGGCGCTTGCCGCGCGTTTTCTTCTCGCTCGCCAGCCCGTCGAACTCCAGCGGGCGGTATCCCATCCCCAGCCCCAGGATCAGGCGGCCGCCGGACAGGCGGTCGAGCGTGGCTGCGTCCTCCGCGATCCGCAGCGGATCGTAGAGCGGGAGCAGCAGTGCCCCGGTGACGAGCTTGATGCGCCGCGTGCTCAGCGCGAGCCCGGCGAGCGCCACGAGCGGCGCGGGGCAGAAGCCGTCGTACGTGAAATGGTGCTCCGAGGCGCTGAACGCGTCGAAGCCCATTTCCTCGAGCGCCTGGGCGCTGTCAACCAGTTGCGCGTAGTCGAGCGCCAGGCTCCGCGGCGCCGCCCGCGATTTCGCAAGCCCGCCGATGCCGCTCCAGAACTCCATCGCTTTCTCCCGCCCACTTTCGCTATGCCTGCAAGTGGGGTTGCACCTCGCTCGCCAGGCGCCGCAGAGACGCGGCGATCGCGGCGTGTGGCGCGCCGGGAAAGGGGATGCGCCACACGATGTGGTTCGCCCCCGTCGCCCCATGTAGCCCGTGCGCGCGCTCGAGCGCATCCGGGGCCAGCCCCTCGGGGCCCAGTGGTAGGTCGGCGATCACGGCGAGCTCCACCTCGCTGCGCGCGCGCCCGGCTCGCCGCAGCCCTTCTTCGTAGGCATCCGCAGCGGCTTGCAGAGAGGGAAGGGGCGCCGGCGGCAAGACGAGCGAATAGCCGCGCTCCGCGGCAAGCGGCACGAGCCAGCGCGCGCTGGCGAGAATCCAGATCGGGGGTCGCGGCTGCTGCAGGGGTTTCGGGGTCACGGTCAGAAAATCGGGCAGTTCAGGGCCCCGCTCCCACTGCGGCCGATATGGCTCGGCGCCGAATCGCTTGCGCCGCAGGCCGGTGCCGGGCGCCGTGTGTGCCGGAAACCGGTAGTGCGTGCCGCCATAAGAGAACTCGTCGAACGCCCAGGCGGCAGCGATCAGGTCGAGCGCCTCCTGCAGGTGCTCCCGTACATCTGCCTCGGCGCCATCGGCTTCTAGGGCCGCGCCGAAGTTCAAGCGGCCTCCCGAGAGGAGGTCGACGAGCGCGAAATCTTCTGCCGTGCGCACGGGGTGTTCGGCGCCAAGTTGTTTGAATGTGCCGAGCCGGATGGCTGCGGTCCGCTTGGCGAGCGCTGCCAGCACGATTGCCGGGGAACCCAGGGTGTCGGGCTGCCCGCGCCGGTCGGCGATCCAAACGCTGTCGATGCCGAGCCGGTCTGCCAGGCCGATTTGCTCCACGAGCTGCGAGAGCTGCTCGGGCGTGCCGCCGCTGCCGTAAAAGATGCCGACGCGCATGGGCTCTGCGGTCTCAGGTGATCAGATACCCGCCATCCACGACGAGCGTGATGCCGGTGATGTAGCTCGCCGCGGGGCTAGCGAGAAAAAGGATCGCCGCGGCGATGTCCTCCGGCGTGGCCACGCGCCGCAGGGGAATTCTGGGCTCCAGGGCGGCGCGCACTCCCTGTTCGAACGCGGTGGCCGTGCCTGCGGTCAGCGTGGCTCCCGGGCAGACGGCGTTCACCGTGATCCCGTACCGGGCGAATTCCAGCGCCGCGCTCTTCGTGAAGAGGTTCACGCCGCTTTTGGACGCGTTGTAGTGGGCGAGGCCCGGGAAGGCCGGGTGGAAAGACTCGATCGAGGATACGTTCACGATCCGCCCGCCCTTGCCGCCCGCGCGCATGAGGCGCGCGGCTTCGCGCGTGCAGAGGAACGTGCCGCGCAAGTTCACCTCCATCACCTGGTCCCACTCCGCAGCGGTCATGTCGAGGATCCGCTGCGACGGAAAGATCCCGGCGCTGTGGACGAGGATGTCGAGACGGCCCAGCTCCTGCTGCGTGCGGGCGAACATCTCCTCCACTTGAGCCTCCTGCGCCACGTCGGCCGAGACGGCCACTGCGCGCCGCCCTCCCCCGGCAATCTCTTCAGCGACGCGCTCCGCGCCGGCGCGATCCCGATCCCCTACGGCCACGTCCGCGCCGGCTTGCGCCAGGCGCAGCGCGGCGGCGCGCCCGATGCCGGAGGCACCCCCGGTCACCAGCGCCGCGCAGCCGCTCAAGTCGAAAAGCCGCTGAATTTCCGGATGGAGCATAAGCCCTCCTTTCGCAGGTGCCGAGCGCCGCGGGTCATCGCCGGTCCTCGCGCGCGGGGAGCAAGACGATGGCTTCGCCCGTAGTCGTGACGTCGCCGCGCTGGTTGACGGTCCACACTGCGCAGCGCACGGCGTGGCGTTTGGAGTCGATTTCCCGGTCGAGAACGAGCTTTTCCTCGACCCGCCCGTGGCACCACGTGGTGTCGCCGAGCAGGCTGAAACTCGGAAACCGCTGCGTGAGCCGGTGAAGGAATCCGTCGTCCCCCATCCAGTTGGTGAGCATGTGGACGATCCAGCCCGTGCGCTCGTATCCGGCCTCGTACGCGCCCGGCAGGCCGAGGATCCGCTGCGAGCGCTCGTTGGACCAGTGGATGGCGACCGGCGCTTCCGGGATGCCCTGCTCGTTGATGAACGCGAGCCCCGGGTGCTTCTCGAAGAGCTCGAAGGCCAAGCGGTGGCCGACAAACCATCCTCCGGCGCCCACCCAGCTCTCGAACGCAAACTTGCTCACTTGGGTCGTCGGTCCCTTGACCACGAACGGAATCTCCTCGCCCTCGCGCACATCTTCCCACCACAGCGTTTCCGCGCCCCGCCGACGTTCCTTCTTGTAGTCGGCTTTGATCTTCTCGATTTCCTCTGGCGTGTAATGCGCGAGCTCGCGGTTTGCGTACTTGCTCGCCTGCTTCGCGGCGGCGCGCTCGAACCGGTGCCACGACGTCTTGTAGTTGGCGACGCTTTCCCCGCGCTGGTTCCAAATCGGGGTTTCGTAGTCCTGAACGACGGCGCGGCCTCCGGCGAACCGGCTCGGGACCACTTCGACCCGGCGCAGGTAGGAGCTCGAGTCGAGCACGTCGTCCAGCCGCAGGGGCTGGTACCACTCGAGCTCCGCCTCGCGCCAGATCGTATGGCAGCCAGGCAGGCCATCGGTGGCTCCGTTGGCGCGCTCGAGAAAGCCAATGATACTCGGCGGCGCGATGATCGTTCCGAAGCGGCTGCGGCGCGCGTATTCCGGGTCGAGATAGAGAGGGTTGTCGTCGCCGAGACCCAAAGCAAAGCGCCGGATCGTCTCCCGGGTCAGCCGGAGCGGGCGCCGGCGGAGCATGCTGCTGCCCTTACGCTCCACCCCGATGCGGGCTCGGAGCCGCTCGATAGCGTCATCGGTAATCTTGCCGAATTCCACGGTACCTCCTCGCAGCGGATCGAGTCCGAACCAGCTTTTCCCTTGTCTCGCAGCCCCTCACCACGCGACTCCTTGCTCGGCCAGGTGTTGGACCTCCGCGGGGCAGAGCTTCAGCAGCTCGCCGAGCACGGCCTCGGTGTGTTCCCCCACTCGGGGCGACGGGCCCGCCGGGCCCGCTGCAGAGGCGCTGAACTGCCACGGTGTGCGGCACACCAGGCTTTTTCTGCCTTCGAAGCTCTCGGTCTCGTCCCACAAGCCGCGCGCGCGAAAGTGCGGGTGGGCGAGCACTTCTTCGATGCCGAGCACGGGCGCCGCGGCCACGCCGGCGCGCTGCAGGCGTTCGGCGAGCAGGTCGCGCGGAAACCCGGCCGTCCACTCGGCCAGCCGGGCGTCGATTTCGCCAGCGCGGGCGCAGCGCGCTGGAGCATGGGCGAGGGTCTCGCTGCACGCCCACTCGGGCTTGCCCATCGCTTCCACCAGCGCCCGCCACTCGGCATCGCTGCCGACGGCGATGGCGATCCACTGCTCCTTGCCGGCCGCTGGGTAAATCCCGTGCGGCGCCATGTGCGGGTGGCGGTTGCCACGCCGCGCCGGAGGCTCTCCTCGCACCTGGAACTCGCAGAGGGGCTCGGCCACGAGCGCAGCAGCAGCTTCGATCTGCGAGAGGTCGATAAACTGGCCCACCCCGGTGTTCTCCCGGTGCCACAGCGCCGCCAGGACGGCGATCACCGCTTGGATCGCCGCGTTTACGTCTCCGATGCCCAGCAGTTGCAGTCCGGAGGGCCCGGTGTCCGGATATCCCACGAGCGCTTCGAGCCCGGCGAAGCCCGTGGCAATGGTGGCGAACCCGCGCAAGTGCCGCAGCGGTCCCGACTGCCCGGCCATGGCCATCGAGAGCGCGATGATGTCGGGCTTCGCGGCGCGCAGCGATTCGTAGTCGAGTCCGTTGCGTGCCATCACGCCGGCGGCGAAGTTGTCGAAAACGACGTCCGCGCAACTCGCCAGCCGCCGGGCCAGTTCCACGCCTTCCGATTTCTTGACGTTGATGGCCACGCTCCGCTTGCCGCGGTTCGCGTTGTGGAAAAACCGGCGCGCGTGTACCCAGTGGCGCATGAAGTCCAAGCGCTTGCGCGTCTCGATCTTGATGACGTCCATACCCAGATCCGCCAGGATTTGGCCCACCAGCGGGCCCGCCCAGTTGAAGCCGAACTCGATGGCGCGGTAGCCTTCCAGAGGGCGGCGCGGGGGAAGAGTCGCTGCGGCGCGCGGTTGCGGCCTGGGGTCCCAGCGGGGCGGGTCGGGCCGGGTTTCGGGCAGCGGTCCGAGCCGCCAGGGCGTGGCGGACATGGCGTATCCCATTCCGGGGAGCCGCAAAGTCGCCTTGCCGACGCGATAGGCGGTCCAGTAGCGCCGCGCTTCGAAGTGCGGCTCCTCCAGCAATTCGTCGGGGGTGAGGATCGGGCCCAGAACGAGGTTGGCGTCGCGTGCCATCTCCACCAGCTCGCGGCGCGTGAACTGGGTGAGCCACGGTATGAAGTACACATCGACCTCGTCGGCTCTCCGCCATCCGATAGCAACACCGTCCTGCAGTGCCGGGTCCTGTCGCGCCCAATCGGGTTCGCCCATGCAGCGGAGAAAGTTCCGCCACTGCTCGCGCGTCTGACTGGCCAGGAAGACGTATCCGTCCTTGCACGGATAAAAGCCCGAGGGGTAGATGAAGCCGTGCCGCTCGAGCCCGCGGCGGCGCCACTTGCCGCCGCTGCCGAGAACGAAGAGCGACATGCCGCCGCAGTAGAACGCCAAAACGTCCGCTTCGGCGATCTCCACTCGCTGCCCGTGGCCCGAGCGCCGCCGCGCCAGCAGCGCGGCCAGCGCGGCAGCGGCGCCATGCAGTCCCGCCTGGAGCGCGGGAAGGTCGTAGGGGAAGTGAAGTGGGGGCCGGTCTGGCTCGCCCAGGATCACGCTCGCCCCGCTTAGAGCCGACACGTGGATCTCGTACGCGCGCCAGTCGGCCAGGGGGCCGCTCTCGCCCAGCGAGCTGAGCGCAACGGCGATCAGTGCGGGATATGCCGCGCACAGGGAGTCGAGGTCGAACCCCCACGCGGCGCGCTCGCGAGGCGGCAGGTTCGTGACGAGCACGTCCGCTCCCGCTGCCAGAGCGGCGATCTGGGGAGCGTCGGCTGCCGGGTTTCCGCTCAGCTGGACGCACTGCTTTCCGGCGTTCAAGAAGGCGAACAGGGCTCCGTACTCGGCCGGTCCCCCCGGAGGGAAGGGAACGAAGCCGCGCGCTGGATCGCCGCCGGGCGGCTCGACCTTGACGACCTCTGCCCCGAGGTCGGCGAAGATGCGCGCGCAAAAGGGGGCGGAGACGCCCAGCCCGCATTCCAGCACGCGGATACCCGCCAGGGCGCTGCCGTTCTGTGACGCAGAGGTCCCAGAGCTCATCGGTCCCCCGTCGGATTGCGGGCACCCGACGCGGCCGGCGCTGCGGCTATGCCGGTTGTGCCGGGAGCCCGCTCGACTTCCACCGCCACGCAGCGCGGGGTGTACGCCGGTTCCGCATAGTACATCCGGTGCTGCAAGTGCCCGTAGTCGCCGACAAGGTGCAGGGGTTTGATCGGCGAGGGCACGACCTCCTGGTGGCCCTTCCAGTGGCGAAACTGAAGCGGCTCCCAGGCGTGGTAGCTGATCACCGTGCCGGGCTGAACTGCGGGGCTGACTTTGAGCACGGCTTCGAACGCGCCGTGATCGTCGAGTCCCCGCGCCCGAGCATCGCGATCGTTCATGTAGAGGACCGGCTCTCCGCGCTGCAGCCGCAGCATGTACTCCTGATCGCGCCAGATGGCGTGGATAGACCAGCGCGTGTGGCCGCCCGTCAGGCGCAGCGGGTAGCTCCCGCCCGCTGCCGGTGGCTCCTTGTGGCAGGGTAAGGCCTCGCCCGCTTCGAGGAACCACGGGTGGTCCAGGTAAAACTGCTGCCGACCGGTCAGCGTGGGCCAGGGCTCCTTGTGCTCGACAAACCACTGCGACGGGTACACCGTGTCGCCCGGGTCGTAGTCGCTGCAGACGGCGTTGCCCGGACCGTACATACCGATGGACGCAATGCGCACGGCGCCGCGCTCGGCGGCCTCGGACCAGGAGAGGCCCGGGGTCTGAGCGGAATGGCTCAAGATGTGGTCGAGCGGCGCCCGGTCGTCTCGCCAGTCGAAGCGGCCGTGGAAGCTCCAGCGGTCGTACAGCGTCGCGAGGTCCCGCGCTTCGCCGAAGACACCGGTATAGCGCCCGACGCCTCGCTGGCGAGCGCGCTTCTGAATTTCCTCCGCGAGGCGGCCATAAATCTCCCACTCGCCCTTGGCTTCCCCGAGCGGCTCCACCGCTTGCTCCCCGAACACGAGGTAGGGGAGGTAGCTCTGGCCGTACTTGATGCCCCGCTTTTCGTAGTAGGCCGCGGCGGGCAGTACGACGTCCGACTTCATGGCGGTGGTGGACATGCGGAAGTTCACCGTGACGACGAGCTCCAGCTTGGGCCAGAGCACCTGCTCGGCGTGTTGCGGTGCCGCCCAGCGGCGGAGCGGGTTGGCGGCCGTGGCGAAGAAGATGCGGGGCTTCTTGTCCGCGCCGAGGTATAGCGGCATCCACTTTTTGGCCAGCGCTTCTTCGACGTACGCCGCCGGAGGCCGCCTCAGAGTCGGGTCGCACCACTCGGCTCGCCCCGCTACCTCGCGCATTCCGGCGTGGTGCCAGAGCCACAGGGCGTAGGGCTGGAACGGCCGCTCCTCGCGCGCAACTTGCCGCATGCGCTCCTCGATCTGGCGGACGCGCGGGCGGTACACCTTCAGGGCGAGCCGCTGCAGCGCGTTGAGCTCGAAACCACTGGCCAGCGATTCGAATCCGAACAAGCCCCACATGGCGCTCAGCCGCAATCCGCCCCCGCGCTTTCCCTGATTTCCCGTCAGGGCCATGAGGAGGATCATCGCGCGCTGCAGGAGATCGGTGTGGTAATGCTTGCAGGAGCCGAAGGAGGCGAGCAGGAGGGCCGCGCGCGCGCGCGCGAGAGCGCGCGCCACCCGGCGAATGGTTTCGGCCCCGACTCCGGTGATTTCTGCGGCGCGCTCGGGGCGATAGTCCTGGAGCCGGTCGCGCAGGAGTTCGAAGACCGGCCGCACGGTCACCGTTTGCCCGCCGGCGGTCCGCACGGGGAATCGGCCGCGCAGCGCCGGACGGATCGGCGAGCCGAAGAAGCGGCCTGTGTGCAGCCGCAAGGACTGTGTCGGGTGGCCGAGCGAACCAGGTGCGGCGACGGGCGCGCGGCGCGCCTCGTCCCAGAAGTAGAACACGTCGTCGCGGCCGCCGTCCTTCAGATCGCTCTCGCGCAGAAAGCGCGCGGTGTCGTCGCGCACCAGAAGCGGCAAGTCGGTCTGTTCCCGCACGTACTCTTCCTGGAACAGGCCCTCGTGCACGAGCACCTGGGCCATGCCCAGCGCCAGCGCCGCGTCCGTGCCGAGGCGGGGATGGAGCCAGAGGTCCGCGTGGATTGCAGTGGCGTTGTAATCAGGGGTCACGACGACGACCTGTGCGCCCCGGTAGCGCGCTTCCCACAGGAAGTGGGCTTCCGGAATGCGCGAGTAACTGGGATTCATGGACCAGACGAGGATGAAATCCGAGCGAAACCAGTCGTCCGCCGTGCCGTCGACGTTGACCATACCCCAGGTCTGCACCGCCCCGAGCGGCATGTCGCCCACGCCCGCCAGGGTGTCGAGGGTCGGCACTCCGAGCAGGGAAAAGAACAGCAGCTCGCCCGAGGTGTTGGGGCCGAAGTCGATGTTGGTTCCGAAGTCGTACGCAATCGCGGCGGGCCCGTCTTCGAGGCACACGTCGATGACCTTGTCGGCGATTTTCCGCAGGGCTTCGTCCCACGAGATCCGCCGCCATTTGCCGGAGCCCCGCGGGCCCACGCGCTCGAGCGGGAACTTCAGGCGTGCGGGATGGTACGAGAGGGCGCTGTAGCAGGCGCCCTTTTGGCAGCCGCGCGGGCCGAAATCCGGCAGCGAGGAATTCGTCTGGTCGTAGACGGCTGCCTGTTCTTCGCGCCATGCGATGCCGTCTTTGACGTAGACGTCCCAACTGCATGCAGCGGCGCAGTTCGCGCGCAGGTGCGTGGCGCGCACCACGCGGTCCCACGTCCACTGCTTGCGGTAGAGGTCTTCCCAGGCGCGGTACGAGGCCACGGACGGGAGGCCGGAAGGCGAGGCGGGCTCGCTCGCACGCGCGGGGGCGGCCAGTCGCAACTGGCGCAGCGAGAGCAAGAGCGCGGCGGTGCCAGTGGTCTGGAGAAAGCGCCGCCGCGAGAGTTGGGGGTTCCAGCGCCCGCTCACTGCAAGACCCCCCGCGCCGTGAGCTCGTCGATCTCGTCCCGGGACATGCGGAGGAGTTCGCCGAAGACGTACGCGTTGTCTTCGCCGATGCGGCGGTACGGCCCGAACAGGCACGGCGTCTCGGAGAAGACCAGCGGCAGGCGCGCTGCCAAGACGTCTGGGCCGCGCTCCCACTCGATGCCCGGGCGCTTGGGGTCGGCGACGAAATACGCCGTCGGGCGGTACAGAGCCCGGCTGGCGAGCTGGGGATCGGATGCGAGATCTTCGCCCTTGGCCACGATGCCCGCGGGAACGCCGGCTCGTTGCAGCGCGTCCATCAATGCGTGCTTTTCCCAGGTGCAGGTTGCGGCCGCGATCGCTCGGTCCAGTTCGCCCTCGTGCGCGCGACGCCGCTCCGCGGTGCGGAAGCGGTCGTCCTCGGCCCAGTCGGGGTGCCCGAGCACGCGGCACAGGGCGCGCCACTGCGGTTCCGTCCACACGGCCAGCGCGCACCACTCGTCCTCCCCTTTGCAGGGATAGGCATTGTGGGGCACCGCGATCGGGTCGTGATTGCCCCGCCGCGCGGGCAGCCGCGCGCCCGCCTGGTAGTCGAGGAGCGCGGTGGCGACGGTGCTGACTCCCGATCGGAAGATCGATCCCTCGATTCCCATTCCCATCCCCGTCTCGCGGCGCCGGTGCAGGGCGACTAGAACGGCCAGCGCCTGGAAAAGCGGCGTGTGGTAATCGGAATAGGCCGAGTTGAGGCAGCACGGGGGATCTTCGGGCTGGCCGCTCATCGTCGAGACGCCGCAGATGTGCTGGGCCATGATCCCGTAGAGCTTGTACCGCTCGTACGGGCCGCTGCCGAAGCCGCTCTGGAGCACCACGATGAGCCGCGGGTATTCTCGGCGCAGCTGTTCCAGATCGAGGCCCCAGCGGGCGAGAGCGTCGCGGCGGAAGTTGGTCAGGAAGACATCGGCAATGCCCAGCAGACGGCGGAGGATCGCGGCGCCTTCGGGTGTCCGCACGTCGAGAGTGATGCGGCGCTTGAGCGCCTGGTATTCCGGCTGCCCCATACCCCTGCCCCAAGGGGGCACGAAGGCGAGCTGGTCAGGGACCTTGTTGCTCTCCACCTTGATCACGGTAGCCCCGAGGGCCGCCAGGATTCGCCCCGTGAGCGGCAGGGCGATGAAGGGGCCGAACTCGACCACGCGCACGCCCTCGAGCAGCGCCACCCACGGCGCGTCGCGGCACGGCGGGGGCTCGGCCAGGTATCCAGCCCCTCGGCGCTGGGCTTGGTAGGGAAGCGCGCGCGCCCCGTCGCCCGCGCTGCCGGGTGCCGGGCCGATGACGCCGGCGGCGCGCAGGCTCTCGAATTCAGCGGCGGACATGCCCAGCTCGCGGCACAGGATTTCCTCGTTTGCTTCGCCGAGCTGAGGAGCGGCCCGGCTAGCAGTTGCCACCTCCGGGCCCAGGAGGTTCAGCGGGTAGCGGAGCGGCCCGACCACGGGGTGCTCGAGCGTCTTCCAGAAATTCGCCTCGGCCAGGGCGGGGTCCGCTAGCAGGTCCGCGATCGTGTTCACGGGCACGACCACCAGGTTGCGCCGCTGCCCCTCGCGGAACAGCTCCGCACGGGTCTGGCGCAGCGTGAAATCCAGCAGCACCGCCTCGATCAGATCGCGATGCGGGGCGCGCGCGTGAATGCCGCCGCGCAGCTCTTGGGCGAGGATCTCTTCGCGGCCCGTGACTTCGTAGAGCCACTGCGCGAGGACGTCCCACTCCCGGTCGGTGAAAATGCCAATGCCGACCCAGCCGTCGGCACAGGGAAACACGCCGGCAGGGACGGACAGACTCGAGACCGGGCCCACGCGGACCACGTTTTTCTTCCGCACATTCCAGCAGAGCACCGGATGCTGCTCGAGGTAGAAGCTGAGCAGTGCCTCCTGCATCGAGATGTCGATGTGCTGGCCGCCGATGCCGTGCCAGTCGCGGTAGAACAGCGCCGCCACCGTGCCCAGTGCGGCGTACAGCGCGCCAGGAAAGCGCGACTGCTCGTTGCCGAGCCGCATGGGAGGGCCGTCCGGATCGCCTGTGACCTGCATGAACCCGCTGGTCGCCAGCGACACGATATCGCTCGCGAGGTATCCGCTGCGCGGCCCGCTTGCGCCGTACGGCGTGATCGACACCCAGACGAGGTGCGCGTTCGCCTCGTGCAGCGCCCTCCAGCTCAGGCCTTGGGCCTCGAGTTCGCCCGGCAGGAAATTTTCGACGAGCGCATCGGCAGTGCGGAGCAGGCGGAGGAACCAATCGCGGCCTCGCGAGTGGGCGATGTCGAGGGAAAGCGAGCGCTTGTTGGTGTTGAACGCGAGAAAGTCGAGACTCGTTTCGGCGCTGGCTTGGTCGCGGAAAAACGGCGGCCGCCACCGGCTCGGATCGCCCGCGGGCGGCTCGACCTTGATCACCTCGGCACCGAGGTCGGCCAGTAGCTTGCCGGCGAACGCCCCGGTTGCGTCGGTGAGGTCGAGGATGCGGTACCGCGGCAGGAAGAACTCGCTCGCCGGCATCGGCGCCTGCACTCCTCCTCAAGCATTTTGCGAGGTTGCCCCTTCGGCCGGCGCTGGGCTCTCCCCCAGGATCTCGCAAGCCTGCTGGATCATTTCCGCCACCACCTCGGCAGCGGGCCGGAGCTTCTGCAGCATGCCGACGATTTGCCCAGCGGCGGTGGCACACACGTCCTTCAGGCGCGCCCGCCCGGCGCCGGCCAGCACCGGCGCCGAAAGCAGCATCTGATAGGGCATCGGGAGAGCCTCGAGACCCGAGGCTTCGAACTCTTCGACCCACTTGTTCTTCAGGACCCGCATGGGCTTCCCGGTGAGCGCGCGGCTGACGACGGTGCCCTCCTCGTCGCTTTCGAGCAACGCCTCCTTCAGGAACCCCGAAAGCGCCGCTTCGTGCGTGGCGCAAAAGACCGTGCCGCACCACACGCCCGCGGCCCCTAGTGCGAGCGACGCTACCAGCGCTCGCCCGTCGGCGATGCCGCCGGCTGCGAGCACGGGCGTGCCGCGGGCGGCGTCGACGGCTTGGGGCACCAGTGCCATCGTGCCGATGCGCCCGTTGTGCCCTCCGGCTTCGGTGCCCTGGGCGACGATGATGTCGACGCCTCCGTCGCGCATGCGCCGCACGTGTTTCACGTTGCCGGCAATGCCGATGACGCGGATGCCGCGCCCGTGGAACTCGCGGACGAACGGCGACGGGTCGCCGAGTCCTGCGGCGTAAACTGGGACCTTCTGGTCCATGATGACTTCGAGCTGTTTTTCGAAGAAATCGTGGGTCCAGCCCCACGACAGCTCGTGCGCGAGGCCGTCCCGCGGGGGCTCGGGGATGCCGTACTTTTCCTGGAAGCGGCGCGCGAAGTCGATGTGGCTCTGAGGGATCTTCTGCTTTAGCTCGCCCTTCGAACCCGAGCGCGGCACGCGGGCGGGAAGGAGCGTGTCGACTCCGAAGGGCGCCGAGGTGAGGCGGCGCGTCTGTTCGATCCACTGATTGAGGAGATCCGCGGGAAGCGGGGCGCCGCCGAGAATGCCGAGGCCGCCGGCATTCGAGACCGCTGCAGCGAGTTCGGGGGACGAAATGCGCCCCATCCCCGCAAGGAAGATCGGGTAGCGGATCCCCAGCATGTCGCAGACGGGCGTGTGGAGGGTGAGGCGGTTCATGGGCTGATTCCTCCGCGGTCGGGGGCGAGCAGGCCGGCGGCTTCTAGGCGCGCGGCCACGTCGTCCAGTCCCAGGTCTACTAGGCGCGCCCGCGTGGGCCGGCCTTCCGCATCCCAGCCCCGGAGGCGGTAGAGGTTTTCGAGCTCCCGGGTGTACTCCTCGCGGTCGAGCACGGCGCCTTCGAACCGGCCGTGCTCGACGGGCACGCCGTAGTAGTTGTCGGGGAAGTAGTCGTGCTCTTTGCGAAAGCCGTGCAGGAGTTGCATGGCCTGCTCGATCTGGCGGATGCGGTCGCCCGCGCGGTGCAGGTCTTCCCACGAGACGTCGATGCCCGTAGTGGCGCTGAAGCAGTGCGCGAAGTCCTCGAGGCCCATTCGCATTTGCGCCCACGTGGTGAAGCGCTGGCAGATGCCGAGGCTGTTGCAGACGGTTACGTGGTTGTCGGAGTAGAACTTGGCGAGCGACTTGTCGTCGAAGACCATCGGGTTGCCGATGTACGTATCGGCCCACTGGCGCGCGATGGGTTCCGGGATTCCGATGCGGCGGAACCGCTCGTAGTCCACGTTGCCCTCGGCCAGCAAGGTGTCCGTGTTCAGGACGTCGCACTCGCGGATGTCGAGGCCGCGGGAGAACGCGAGGCCCTTCAGGGGCCGGAAATCGGCCGGTACTTCCCTCCGCTTCTTGTTCGCGCGGATCAGCCGCATCAGTCGTTCGGGTTCCACCCCGCGTCGCCGAGCGAGCTCGCGGGCGGCGTGAAAGATTCCGTCGGCCAGCAGCGCGCCGTATCCGCGGCGCTCGGCGATCTGCACGATCAACTCCTCTTGGGCCGCGGCATTGCCCCACTCTAACGGGAGGCCGCCGGTGTCCTCAGGGGTTAGCAGGCCTTCCTGCCACCAGTGCATCGAGGTGGCCACCGCGGTGCCGATGGCGATGCTGTCGAAGCCGAGGTCGTTGACGAGGTTGGTGAGGTGGAGAATGGTGGCGTAGTCGGAGACGCCGCACGCCGGGCCGAGGGGGATGATCGTGCCCGCTTCCCCGCCCGAGCCTTGCTCGCCGGCGAACCGGCCCTGGCGGATGTGCCAGTGGTGGTCGCAGTGCTGGAAGCACGCGTGGCAGGCCTTGGAGGCAGTGGCGAATTCCTTCCGGAAGCGCTCGACGCTCAAGTTCGCGTAAGGGAAATCGCGCGGCTGGACGTTGTACTGGCAGTTCAGCACCCCCGAGAGCTCGACCAGCCACTTCGTGCCCTGCTCGCCGAAGCGCCGGAAGCGAGGTTCGGCGCGGTTTTTCTCGAACACAGCCGCGAAGGCGGCAAAGGCGTCTTGCGGCCGCGCCACCCGCACGCCGCGGGTTCCCTTGACCACAATCGCTTTTAAGTTCTTGGCGCCGAAGACCGCTCCTGTGGAGCCTGCGGACGGGGCGCGGAAGAGGTCGCACGTGGGCATCGACCCGTGGGCGCGATTTTCCCCGGCGGGCCCGATAATCAGGCGCGCGTACTGCGCCAGCCCCGCCTCGGCCTGCAGGAGGCGGTCGGTTTCGCGCACGCGCTTGCCCCACAGGTGGCGCGCATCCCGCAGCTCGACCGCGTCGTCGGCGATCCGGAGGTAGACCGGGTGCGGCGCGCGGCCCGTGATCACGATCGCATCGTAGTTCGCGTATTTCAGCTCCGCGCCGAACTGGCCTCCCGCGTTGGCGTCGAGGTAGCCGCCGAGCGATGGGCTCAAGCCCACGGCCACGGTGACGCGCCCCGACCCTGGCGTCAGGGTTCCCGTCAGCGCGCCGGGGGCGATGCAGAGGACGTTTTTCGGGCTGAAGGGATCGCGCTCGGCGAAGTCGTGCTCGTCGAAGATCAGCCGCTCGGCAAATCCCTGGCCGCCCAGGTACTGCTCGGCAAAGCGCGGGTCGAGGTCCTGGCACCGAATGGTTCCGGAGCTCAGATCGACGCGCAGGATCCTGCCGGTCCAGCCGCACAGGGCCATCAAGCACCTCCGGATAGAGCGCGCGCGGTGGCGGCGCGCTTGGCAAAGGCGACTGCTTCGGGCTCGGCATACCGCAGCGCGCCCGTCTCGCAAAAGCGCACGCACTGCGGGTCGCCGCTGCAGAGGTCGCACTTGATCACGCGGCGGGTGGCCGGATGGACGGACATCGCGCCGTACGGGCAACCCACCACGCACATGCGGCAGCCGATGCAGAGGGCGGAGTCGACCAGGAGTGCTCCGGTGCCGGGGTTGCGGTGGATCGCGCGGGGTTGGCACACCGCCTCGCACATGGCCGTGTCGCACTGCTGGCAGACGGCGGGCACGTGCAGCCCCTCCTCGTCCCAGTGAATCACGGCCAGCCGGGCCGCGGCGGGGTTCGCAACCCCGTCGTGGTGCAGCGAGCAGGCGATCTCGCACAGGCGGCATCCGGTGCAGCGCGTGTAGTCCACGGCCAACATCTTCATCGCCCAGATCCTCCCATCGCTGCTGCCGCGGGCACTGCCCGGGCGCTCAGCTCTGCCCGCGCCAGGATTTCCAGGGGATGGACCACCTGCCGGCCGGTTCCGTGTTCGATCTGGAGCTTGCACGCTCCGCAATCGGTCGCGATCTCGTCCCAGCGCGTGGAGCGCGCGGCAGCGAAGAGACCGGCGCCGATGGCCATCGACTCGCGGTAGTGCGCGCGCTCGAGGCCGAAGGTTCCCGACAGGCCGCAGCAGCCGCGGTCCAGCGGTGCGACCTCCACCCCGCGGACCCGCGCCAGCAGTTGCGGCGTCTCGTCGCGCAGCCCGAGCGCGCGGAGGTGGCAAGGGAGATGATAGCCGACTCGCCACGCGCGCCCGGGCAGCGTTCCCTCGACCCCGCGCTCGAGCAGAAACGGCGAAATGAAGCGCGTGTGGGCAGCGACGCGGTCGGCGGCGCTCGACGGAAACAGGCGCGGGTAATCCCGGGCGAGCGCGAGCTGGCAGCTCGGGCAGGTGGTGAGGATGGTAAGCCCGCGCTCCGCGTACGCCGCCAACGTGCGGACGTTGAACTCCACGAGGCGCCGCGCGGCATCGATCTCGCCCTTCGCGTACAGCGGGATCCCGCAGCACTTCCAGGGCGGCAGGAGGACTTGGTAGCCGAGGTGTTCGAGGATCCGCACCGCGGTTTCCGCGACCTCGGGGTGGTTGTAGTTGGCAAAGCAGCCGTAGAAGTAGACCACGGGTGGGGTCCCGTTTCCCGCCGGCCGGCGGGGGCGCGCGTCGAAGCGGTCGCGCCGGAAGCGCGGCAGCTGGCGCTGCGGTGCAATGCCGAACACCTTGTCCATCACGGCCCGCACCGGGGGCAGCCCGACCAGGTGGTTGCTGACCGGCGCCGCCCGCGAAAAGGCTCGGCTCAATGCCTCCACGTTACCCTGCACCCGCCGCTGCCAGTCCCCCCAGTTGCGGCCGCGCGCGCGCAGCGTCTCTTGCCGGCGCGCGGCGATCATGGCGGGAATCGGGATGTCGAGGGGGCAGTCGGCCTCGCAGTTCCCGCACAAGGTGCAAAGGTCGAGGCTCGGGTTTTCGCCGCGCAGGTGGCTCCACAGGTAATCCTTGGGCGACCACCCCCGCGGCCCCCGGAAAAACGGATAGGTCGGGCAGCGCGCGGAGCAGGCGCGGCAGCCGATGCAGTCGTAAAGAGCGCGGTGCGGCCCCTCGAGCAGGTCCCGCCGGCCGTTGTCGAGGAGGATCACTTCCACCGCCCGTTCTCCTTCGGAGAGGCCAGCCAGCGCGGCCAGTGGCTGCGCCGGCGCTGGGGTGCGCCCGAGATCGAGCAGCACTGCCTCGCAGCCGTAGGCGCTGCACGCGGCCACCTGCCGCTGTGCGGCGGCATCGTCGGCGACGATCTTCTCGCGGCCGACGGCAAACACCAGCGTCTGTGCCGCGGCGAGCAGCTCGCCGATATTCTCGGAGTGCTGCAGCAGGTAGAGCGAGCCGTTAGCGGCGCTCGCGGCGTTCACGCCCAGCAGGCCGAGCAGTGCGCGCGGCGGGTTCGAAGGCTCCTGCCAGGGGCGTGTCTGCCAGTTCGCGAGCGCTGGGGGGCGGGGCAACTGCCAGGCGTGCTCGTAGCGCGGCGCGAAGGAGCTGCCCTGGGGCCCGTAGGTCGAGATCACCCGCACGCCCAGGTCGAGCAGGGATTCGTACAGCTCCGCCACCACCGCGGCGCGCGAGGCAGCGACGGGGCGCTCTTGGGCAAGGGCGGCAATGCGCGCCGCGGCTGCTGCGGCCGTGGGCGCCCAGGTTACGCGGACCCCCCGGGCTGCAAGGGCCTCAGCGAAGCGGGCGACCAGGACATCCGCATCGCAGGCGGCGCGTTGCCGGTCCGCCCGCAGCCGCGAGAGGTCGAGCGGCGCCTCGCTGGCCCTGCGGGCCAGGACTGCGGCCGAGCGCTCCTGCGCGGTGCGATTGCATGGTTCGCGGAGGTAGATCGGCACCATCAGTGGCCACGGGCGGTCGACCGGGCGCCGCGCGGCGGCCGAGCCGCGGCGCTCGCTTTGCGGGCGTTGCGGCGGCTGCGAAGCCGCGCCGTCTTGGCCCAGTCGATTTGCCGCGTGCGGGGATCGATCACGACGCGGTAGACCTTTTCCGCTTGTTCGATAGAGACGTAGTCGTCGAGGACGTCGGCCAGCACTTTCTCGGGATCGCGGCGCCACGGCGGTCCGTACCCCCCGCCGCCGTTGGCGCGGATGCGCACCGTGTCTCCGGGCTGGAGCAGGTACCCCTTCTTCGGGTGTGGGCGCACCTTGCCGTTGATCAGGATGTCCGCTGGGGCTCCGGGCAGCCCGCCGCGCAACCCGAGCGGCGGGTGCTTGATTCGCTCCTGCATGCAGAAAAACGTCGCTGGCTTTTGGCTGCGCACCTGCACTTCGATTTCCTGGCCGAGGCCGCCGCGGTATTTTCCCGCGCCCGCGGAGTCGCGGATCATTTCGCGGCGCCGGACGAAGAGGGGGAACTCGTTTTCGATGACCTCGATCGGGATATCGGCGATCACGAAGGGGAAGAGCGTCGTGTACGAAAACATTGTAGATCTCGCTCCAATCCCTAACAATAAAAAAAAAATTCCGACCATGGGATCGCCGCGCTCGTTCGTGCCGATCACGCCGAAGTTCGACACTGCGGCGGAATCAGCGACCACGCGGTTCGGGATGACCTTGCTCAGCGCGCCGAAGACCGCCGAGGGGATGTAGAAGCCCGTCAGGTGGCGGGCCATGACGGGGGCGGGGTACTTCGCGTTCATGATGCTGCCCTCGGGCGCCACGAGAGTGAGCGGCCGGTAGCTGCCCTCGTTGTCGCGGACGTGCGGAAAGATCGAGCACATCAGGCACTGGTGGGTGAGGGCGAGGGTGTGGTTGTAGACGAGGTTGATTCCGTACATGCTCTGGGGCGAGCTTCCGGAGTAGTCGATCACGATTTCCGAGCCTCGGATCGTGAGCGCCAGGGCGATCTTGACGGGATCGGTGGCATCGTAACCGTCGGCGAAGACCGTGTGGCGGTAAGTGCCGTCGGGAATTGCCTCGATCGCCTGCCGCGTCGCCTGCTCCGTGGTGCCGATCATGGCCCGCGAAAGCCCCTGGAGGTCTTCCAGGCCGAACTCGTCCATCATCTTCGCGATCTTCCTCGCAGCGGCTTCTGCGGCGCCCATTTGCGCTCGGATGTCGGAGACGACGACTTCTGGATGGCGGATGTTGCTCGAGAGGAACTCGAACACCTCGAAATTCGGCTCCCCTTCGGAATAGAGCTTCACGAACGGAATCAGGATGCCTTCCTCGTAAAGGGAGGTGCTGTCGGCCGAGAAGCCGCGGCCGCCCATGTCGATGTGGTGGCCCAGGTACGCCGTGAACCCCACGAGGCGGTCGCGGAAGAAGATGGGAACCACGACCGCCGTGTCGTTGATGTGCCCTCCGACGCGCCAGGGGTCGTTGGAAATCAACACGTCGCCGGGGCGGAGGTCGTCGGGAGTGAACTTTTCCAGGAAGCACTTGACCGTCTGGCGGATGTGGCACTCGCCCTCGTCCGCGTGGGTCATGAAATTCCCCTCGCGGTCGTAGAGGCCTGCCGAGCAGTCCTTCGCCTCGCGGATGATCGGCGAAAAAGCCGCGCGAATCAGCCCGGCGATTTCCTCGTTGAGGATCGCGCGGCAACGATTCCAGAGGATCTCCAGCGTGACCGGATCGAACGCTTCCATCGGCATGCTCCTTCCGCCTGGCTATTTTCCGGGCACGGAAACGACCAGGTTGCCAAGCTCGTCCACGACGACGCTGCCCCCGGGGCCGACTACGGTGGTGGACTCCCGCTCCTCGATCACCGCCGGGCCCTCGCAGCGAAACCCGGGCTGGAGGCGATAGCGGTCGTAGACCGGGCACGGCTGCGCGCGGCCGAACTCGGGGAAGTACACGTCGCGTTCGCCTTTCAAGGGGCTGCCTCCTGCGGCGCCCGCGTCGCTGCGAAATTGCAGCTCCAGGCGGGGCCGGGGCCCGGAGGCCATGACCTTCCAGTTCACGCCCATGACCTCCAGGTCCGGATGGCTCCAGTTGAACTTCTGCATGTGCACGCTGGCAAAGGCCGCTAGGATCTCCTCGCGATGCTTTGGCTGCAATTCCCCGGCGGGAATAGGCACCTCGATCTCCCGGCCCTGCAGCGCGTAACGCATGTCGGCGGTGCGCGTGTACGCGATTTGGTCGGGCCGCACTCCCGCGCGCCCGAGCAGCCGCCGCCCTTCTTCTTCCATCTCCCGGTAGATTCGGTTGAGAACCGCGCAGTCGAGCTGGTTCATCTTCAGGATATACGTGCGGATGAAATCGAACGAGAGAGGCGCGACCAGAAAGCCCAGGGCGGAGGCCACCCCCGCCGCGTGCGGCACGACGAAGCGCCGGATGTTCAGCTTGCGGCAGAGGTTGAAAGCGTGCACCGGGCCGGCGCCGCCGAAGGCGATCATCGTGTAGGGATCGAGCTCGACGCCCTTTTCGACCGCTAGCACTCGCGCGGCGTTGGCCATGTTCTCATCGACCACGTTGCACACGCCCCACGCAGCCTCGAGCAGCCCCAAGCGCGCCGGCCGCGCGACGTGCTTTTCGAGCGCTTCTACGGCGGCTCCGACATCGAGCGCCATCTCCCCGCCGAGAAAGTAGTTGGGGTTCAGCCACCCCAAGACGAGATCCGCGTCGGTCACGGTCGCCGCCTGGCCACCCCGCCCGTAGCATGCCGGCCCTGGATCGGCACCTGCGCTCATCGGCCCCACAGCAAGGAGGCCCATTTCATCGATGCGCGCGATCGAGCCGCCGCCGGCGCCGATCTCCAACATCTCGATCACCGGCAGGTTGATCGGCAGGCCGCTTCCCTTCTTGAAGCGCGCCATCCGCGCGATCTCGAACTCCTTGGTGACCGATGGCTTCGCATTGTCGATCAGGCAGCTCTTGGCCGTCGTGCCGCCCATGTCGAACGAGAGTACGCGGGGGCACTGCAGGCGCTCGCTCAGGGAGGCAGCCAGCACGGCGCCCGCGGCGGGGCCCGATTCGAGGATCCGAATCGGAAAGTCGCGCGCTACCTCTGGCGTCGTGATGCCGCCGTGGGAGAGCATCATGAAGAACTCGCCGCCGAAGCGGAGGTCCTGCAGGCGCTGGACGAAGCTGGACAGGTAGCGGCGCGTCTCGGGTAGGGCAAACGCGTTCGCCACCGTCGTCGAGGCTCGCTCGTATTCGCGGATCTCGGGAATCAACTCCGAGGAGAGCGTCACGCTCGTGCCCGGCGCGATTTTGTGGATGATCTCCCGCATCCGCCGCTCGTGCACGGGGTTGCGGAACGAGTGGAGAAAGCAAACCGCAAAGGCCTCCACCCCGTCGGCGAGGAGCTCGCGCACCACGCGCGCCGCCTGGCGCTCGTCGAGCTTGGTGTGCACTGCGCCCTGCGCGTCGATGCGCTCCCGGATGCCCCTGCGCCAGCGCCGGGGCACCAGCGGCTTCGGCATCTCGATGTTGATGTCGTAGTTGTCGTAGCGGCTGCCCCGGCCGACCTCGAGGAAGTCCCGAAACCCTTCGGTTACCAGCAGCGCTGTCTTCGCGCCCGTGCGCTGGATCAGGGTGTTGATCACCAGCGTGGTGCCGTGGATCAACTGCTGCACATCGCGCTCGAGCGATACCCCCCGGGCCTTGCACAAGCCCCGCAGCCCCTCGACGGCCGCCCGCGCCGGGTCCACCGGATCGGTCAAAACCTTCGCGGTGTGCACCTCCTGCCGGGCGGCGTCCACCATCGCCAAATCCGTAAACGTCCCCCCGATGTCGCAACCAATTCGATACACGCCTGTGCTCCTGGTCTGACCAGCTATATACCGGCACAGGCGTGGAAGTGTCAAGCAATCAAGCCATAATTGACAATTCCGCCCGGCCGCGATAGACGGGGGTGGTTTACTGGTCTGACCAGTCAGGAGGGAGAACTGTGGAACCGACGGGCGTCGATGTTGCTGCATTGGATCATCCCTTTCGGGAAGGGCTGCTGGCGGGCCGCGTGGCGATCGTCACCGGAGGCGGCACCGGGTTGGGCAAGGCGATCGCGTCGCTGTATGCGCGGCTCGGGGCGCGCGTGGTGCTGGCGAGCCGATCGATGGACCATCTGCTGCCGGCGGCCGAGGAGATCCGAGCCGCCGGCGGGGTGGCGTCGGTGGTTTCGGTGGACGTGCGCAAGGTGGAGGACGTCGACCGGATGATCGCGCACACGCTGGAGACCTTCGGGAAAATGGACATCTTGGTGAACAACGCGGCGGCAAACTTCCTCGTGCAAGCGGAAAACCTTTCGCCGCGCGGCTGGAACGCCTTGGTGGACATCGTGCTCAACGGCTCGTACTACGCCAGCCGGGCGTTCGGGCGCGCCTTGATCGAGCGCAAGCAGCCCGGCCAGATCTTGAACATAGTGTCCACCTATCCCTGGACGGGCTGTCCGGGTGCCGTGCACCACGCTTCCGCCAAAGCGGGTGTGATGGCGCTGACAATGACGCTGGCGGTAGAGTGGGCGCGCTACGGGATCCGCGTGAACGCCATTGCGCCCGGCCCCTTCGAAACCCCAGGGCCGATGGAAAAGTTCAACTTCACCGTCGGCGACGAGGTCTACGAGCGGGTGCGGCAGGACGTGCCCCTCAAGCGCTTCGGCCAGCCGCGCGAGCTGGCATGGCTGGCAGCGTACCTGGTCAGCGATTACGCCGCATTTATCAACGGAGAAACCGTGGTCATCGACGGCGGCACGTGGCTGAGCAAGGGGTATTTCCCTTACTTCACGCCCGGCGTGCTCTGAACGCCATGCCCCCGCGCCAGGTTCGGGTTACGGTCGAACTCATGGGCCCGTTCGAGTTCGACTTCGGTGCCACCGGCGCCGAGATCGACGTGCCCGAGCCCGCTACCGTAGGCGCCCTCGTCGAGGCGCTCGCTGCAAAGTGGCCCGCCGCAG
Source organism: Myxococcales bacterium (assembly GCA_037440145.1). GTDB lineage: Bacteria > Desulfobacterota > Binatia > HRBIN30 > BPIQ01 > JBBIUR01. Next base: position 40,924 of record JBBIUR010000020.1, read on the forward strand.
TGCGGCTGCGCGAACTGCTCTGCGATCCCTCGCCGCGCGGCCGCTATTGCTGCGTCTCGCTCGACCACGAAGTGCTGCCCCCCGAGGACGTGCTGGCCACACCGCTGCGCGATGGCGCCCACGTCTGCTTCGCGCTCCCCATGGCCGGGGGCTGACAGGTGCGGCACCCGCGCCGCGAGTTGGCCAAAATCAGCGCTTGCCTAAAAGGCCCGTCATCTGTTAACAAACGTTCGTTTGCTGCTGAGGGGCCAATGGGGAGCCGAGTCGTCCCGGGGGACGGAGCCGCGGTTCGGTTTGCGGCGGGCAGTGGGCGGGTGCCGGAGGGCATCAGCCGGCGCGGGTTTCTCTGCAGTGCGGGAGCGGCTGCGGTAGCGCTCTGTCTGGGCCGCCTGGTGCCTCGGGCGACTGCAAGTGGTGCCGGGGCGGTGGCGGTGAGCCCCGCAGTGCCTGACTACCGGAGCTGGGAGGACGTGTACCTGAGGCGGTGGACTTGGGATCGCGTGGTCAAAGGCGCCCACCACGTGATCAACTGCGTCTCATCGTGCCCGTTCCTCGTCTTCGTCAAGGACGGCATCGCTTGGCGCGAGGAACAGAACGCGGTGATGGAGGCGAACGGCCCAGCGCTGCCCGACTTCAATCCCCGCGGCTGCCAGAAGGGCATCTGCACGAGCCAACTCATGTACGGCCCGCAGCGCCTGAAGTATCCGCTCGAGCGGGTGGGGCCGCGCGGTTCGGGGAAATGGAGGCGGATTTCGTGGGACGAAGCCCTCACGCCGATCGCCGACGCGATCCTCGATGTGGCCGCGCAGGACGGGACGGAGTGCGTGGTGTACGACAGCGGCACGGCGAACGCCGATTACAGCGCTTCGACTGCGGGCGAGGTGCACTTTTTCGATCTGCTGGGTGCCACCCAGCTCGACGGCTGGGCCGCGGCGGGTGACATGCCGCTCGGCGTCCTCATGACGTGGGGGATCTTCAATGTCGACGGAACCTCCGACGACTATTTCCACGCCGACCTGATCTACTTGTGGCTCGGCAACCCGACGTACACGCGCATTCCCGATGCGCACTTCATCTGGGAGGCGCGCTACCGCGGCAGCAAGGTGGTCAGCGTCGCCCCCGACTACAACGCCTCGAGCGTGCACGCGGACCTGTGGGTCCATCCCCGCGTGGGCACCGATGCGGCGCTCGCCCTCGGCATGGCGCAGGTGATCGTCGCGGAGCGGCTCTACCGCGCCGACTTCGTAAAGGAGCAGACCGATCTCCCGCTGCTGGTCCGGGAAGACACGCGGCGCTTTCTGCGCCAGTCAGACCTGCGACAGGGCGGAGCGGAGAACATCTTCTACTTGTGGGATACCCGCAGGGGATCTGCCGTCCAGGCGCCGGGGTCCGAGGGATTGGATCGCGGCACGACGCTAGAGCTGGGCGCGCTGGATCCAGCCCTGGAGGGGCGCTTCGAAGTGCGCCTGGCCGACGGGCGGAGTGTCGGCGTGCGCCCGCGAGTTTGCTGCAGCCCGGGCCGTCACGGTCTTCGGATCGTGGGGCATGATGAAGCACCACCACAGCGATCTCGTCCAGCGCTCGCTCCTCCTGTTGCTGGCGCTCACCGGCAACGTGGGCCGCCGCGGCGCCGGGGTGCGCATCGGCGCCTGGTACATGATGAGCAGCCTCGAGCCCTTGCTGGCGAAGGTGAAGCCAGCCTGGTGGCAGAAGCTGCTCTTGCGAGTGTACCGCCCCACGGTGCGAGAGCTGATCAGCTACTTCCGCGATTACGAGCGCGAGCACATGTACATGAACATCCCCGCGCTCCTGTTCCTCTACTACCATGGGGGCCTGAAGGAGCTCGTCGACCGGCCGACCGGCGGCCACACGCGCTGGTCGATCCACTCGACCTTCCGCGACGAAGTGCACATGCTGCGGTTGCAGCGCGGCGCTCCCGTTGCCTACCTCAACCCGGAGGACGCAGCGGCGCGCGGCATCCGCGACCACGACCGAATCCGCGTGTTCAACGACGTCGGATCGTGCGAGCTCGCGGCCAAGATTTCCCCTTCGGTCCAACCCGGCCAGGTGATCGTCTACCACGCCTGGGAGCCGTTCCAGTTTCCCGAGTGGCGCAGCCCGCAAGACCCGGTCCCTTCGCCATGGAAGTCGCTCCACTTGGCGAGCTACGGGCAGCTCCACTACCGCTTCCTGTACGCGGGGCCGCACCACGCGCCGCGGGCGACGGCGGTGGAGGTGGCGAGGGCGTGAGGGGTGGCTCCGAGCGAAAGGGGGTTTCCGAGCCATGCACGAGATGGGAATGACGCGCAGGCAGTTCCTGTGGGGGATCGGCGCGACGGGGTTGAGCTTGTCGCTCGCCCGCCTCGCGTGGCTGCCCGGGCGGGCACTCGCCCAAGGGGTCCCCGCTCCCCTGCCGCCCTACCGGGAGTGGGAGGACCTCTACCGGCAAAAGTGGCAGTGGGACAAGGTGGTCAAAGCCGCCCACCATGTCGTCAACTGCGCTTCCTCGTGCCCGTTCGACGTCTTCGTGAAGGACGGGATCGTGTGGCGCGAGGAGCAGAACGCGGTCATGGAGGCGAATAAGCCCTCGCTGCCCGACTTCAATCCCCGCGGCTGCCAGAAGGGCGTCTGCACGAGCCAGTTGATGTACAGCCCGCAGCGGCTGAAGTATCCCCTCAAGCGCGTCGGCCCGCGCGGCTCGGGAAAGTGGAAGCGCATCTCTTGGGACGAGGCGCTCACGGAGATCGCCGACAAGATCCTCGACGTCGCGCTCCGGGACGGCATCGAGTGCGTCGTCTACGATAGCGGCACCGCGAACGCCGGTTACGACGCGCCGACCGCAGGGGAAACCCATTTCTTTAACCTGCTCGGCTGCACGCAGCTCGATGGCTGGGCGGCTGTGGGCGACATGCCGCTCGGTATGATCCTCACGTGGGGCCTGTTCAACGTCGACAGCACGTCCGACGATTACATGAACGCAGACTTGATCCTGCTGTGGCTGGGCAACCCGACGTACACGCGCATCCCCGACGCGCACTTCATCTGGGAGGCGCGCTACCACGGCAGCAAGGTGGTCAGCATTGCCCCGGACTACAATGCGTCGAGCATCCACGCCGACCTATGGTTGAACCCCCGCATCGGCACCGATGCTGCCCTCGCCCTCGGGATGGCCCACGTGCTGGTCGAGGAACAGCTCTACAACGCCGCCTTCGCGAAAGAGCAAACCGACCTGCCGTTGCTCGTCCGGGAGGATACGGGGCGCTTTCTGCGCGAGTCGGACCTCCGCCAGGGCGGGGCGGAGAACATCTTCTACCTCTGGGATACCCGCAGCGGCTCCGCCGTGCAGGCCCCGGGCAGCGAGGGGCTCGGGCGCAGCACCACGCTCGCACTGGGCGGACTGGACCCCGCGCTGGAGGGACAGTTCGAAGTGCAGCTCGCAAGCGGGCAGAAGGTGCGCGTGCGGCCCGTTTTCGAACGGCTGCGGAAGCGACTGGCGGATTACCCGCCAGAGAAGGTGGCGCAGATCACCGGCGTGAACGCCAAGCTCGTCGCCGACCTGGCGCGAGAGATGGCCCGCGCCAAGGCCGTCACGATGTTCGGCTCCTGGGGCATGATGAAGCACTATCACAGCGACCTCTTCCAGAGATCGATCCTGTTGCTGCTGGCGCTTACGGGCAACGTGGGCCGCCGCGGCGCGGGGATCCGGGTGGGCGCTTGGTATATGCTCAGCAGCCTCGAGTACATCCTGAGCGCCGTCAAGCCGACCTGGTACCAGAAGGCCCTGATGGCAGTCTTCAAGCCCACGGTGCGGGAGCTGATCGGGTATTTCCGCGCCTACGAGCGAGAGCACATGTACATGAACGTGCCTGCGCTGATGTTTCTGTACGAGCACGGCGGACTGAAGGAGGTGGTGGATCGGCCCGAGTACCATGATGCGAACCCCGGCAAGGTGCTGCCCGAAGCGATGAAGGAGTCGATCGAGCACGAGTGGGTGCCGCTCTACCCGAAGCCCGGAAAACCGCCGCGCGTCTACATTCACACACGCGTCAACCCCCTGCGGCGCTGGCCGGCCCCGCAGGTGGTCGAGAAACACCTGTGGCCCAAGCTCGAGCTGATCGTGGCCGTGAACCTCAAGATGTCCACGACGGCGGCGAAGTCGGATATCGTGCTCCCCGCATGCGGCCCGTACGAGCGGCGCGGAATCAAGTACGCCCAGAGCTACGTGCCCTATTACGCCGTGGGCGAGAAGGCCGTGGAGCCGCTGGGCGAGTCGAAGAGCGAGTGGGAAATCGCCGGCCTGCTGGCGCGCAAGATCCAGGAACGGGCGCGCGCCCGAGGCATGCAGCCCATTCGCGATGCCAAGGGCAAGCCCCGCGACTTCACCACGCTCTATGACCAGTGGAGTCACCAGGGGCGGTTCCAGCCCGAGGACGATCTGCCTTTTTACGAAGCGGTGACGCGAGAGTCGCCCGAGATCGGCAAGATCCCGTGGGCGGAGGCCGCGCGGCAGGGGGCGGTGCGCATTCAGGATGTGGGTCCGTTCCGCACGCACACCAACCTCTGCAGCGACTACGAGCCCGGAGATACGATCTACCCCTGCCAGTGGTTCGTGCAGCACAAGCAGCCGTGGCCGACGCTGACGGGCCGGCAGCAGTTCTACATCGACCACGAGTGGTTCTTGCGCGCCGGAGAGGAGCTGCCGGTGCACAAGGAGCCCCCCAAGGCCGGGGGGGACTATCCGTTGCGCCTGACCGGCGGCCACACGCGCTGGTCGATCCACTCCATCTGGCGCGAGGAAAGGCACATGCTGCGGTTGCAACGGGGCGAGCCCGTGATGTACATCTCGCCTGCCGATGCGGCCGCGCGCGGCATCGGCGACAACGATCGCGTGCGGATGTTCAACGACGTGGGCGCTTGCGTGCTGCGGGCAAAAATCGCCCCGGCGGTGCAGCCGGGAACGGTGATCGTGTACCACGCTTGGGAGCCGTTCCAGTTTCCCGGCTGGCGCGGGAGCCAGGAGCCCGTGGCCTCGCCGTGGAAGTCGCTGCACGTCGCGGAATACGGCCAGCTCCACTACCGGTTCCTGTTCGCCGGCCCGCACCACGCACCGCGTGCGACCAGCGTGGAGGTCCAGCGTGCCTGACGGGCGGTGGGAAGCCAGAGCGCGCGCGGGGGCGGGCGATCCGTGACGATCACGCGCCGCGAGTTTCTCCAGGGGACCGGGGCGGCGGTCCTGAGCTTATCGCTCGGGCGGCTCGCGTTCCTCGGCGAAGCGCAGGCCGCTCGCGCTGTCCCCGGCTCGGGCGTGCCCGACTACCGCAGTTGGGAGGACGTGTACCGGCGCAAGTGGACTTGGGACCGGATCGCAAAAGGCACCCATTACGTCAATTGCTGGTACCAGCGCGGGTGCAATTGGGATGTCTACGTCAAGGACGGCGTCGTTTTCCGCGAGGAGCAAGCGGCGACCTATCCGCAGACGAACCCCGAGGTCCCCGATTTCAACCCCCGCGGCTGCCAAAAAGGGGCCTGCTACAGCTTGCGGATGTACGACCCGGATCGCATCCGCTACCCGCTCAAGCGAATCGGGCAGCGCGGCGAGGGCAAGTGGAAGCGCGTGAGCTGGGAAGAAGCGCTGCGCGAAATCGCATCGGCGCTGCTCGAGGTCCTCCGCGAGGAAGGGCCCGGAGCCATTTACTGGGACATGGGCACTGCTGCAACCAACGGCTGCCACGGGCTCGGCCTCTTCCGCACCTCGCAGGTGCTCGACACGCCCTTCCTCGACATGAACGCGGAGATCGGCGACCACCACCCGGGCGCAGCCGTCTCTTGCGGCAAGATCGTCTTCGCCAGCTCGGGCGACGATCTCTTTTACTCCGACCTGATTCTCATCTGGGGCGGAAACCCGCTCTACACCCAAATTCCCAACGCCCATTTTTTCACCGAGGCGCGCTACCGCGGCGCGCGGGTAGTCACCATCGCGCCCGACTACAGCCCGTCGGCAATCCACGCGGATCTGTGGGTGCCCCTCCAGGTGGGTACGGACGCCGCGCTGGGCCTGGCACTCGCTCACGTGATCGTCGCCGAAGGGCTCTGCGACCGCAGCTTTGTGGCCGAGCAAACCGACCTGCCCTTGCTCGTGCGCAGGGACAACCGTCGCTTCCTGCGCGCGCGCGATCTGCAAAAAGGAGGCAGCGAGGAGACGTTCTATCTCTACGACCGCCGCACCGGTCGGGTCCGGGAGGCTCCATCGGCCCGCCTCGACCTGCAAGGGATCGAGCCTGCGCTCGAAGGGGAGTTCGAGGTCTCGACGCCTTCGGGACCCGTGACCGTCGTTCCGGTCTTCCAGTTGCTGCGTGAGCACCTGGCGGCCTATTCGCCCGAGGCGGCGGCGAAGATTACGGGTACGCCCCCCGAGGTAATCCGTCGCCTCGCGCGCGACATCGCCCGGGCAAAGGCCGCCACGGTGCTGACGCAGTCGAATTTCTCGAAGTTCTACCACGGCCTGGAAATGGAGCGCGCGCAGATCCTGGTGCTCGCACTCTGCGGCCACTTCGGGAAAAAGGGCAGCGGCCTGAACGCCTTCCCTTGGTTGACGATCGACTCTTCCGAGGCGCTCGGAACCGCTCCGGCCCTGCCGATGCAGTTGGCCCTGATCGCGCTGGGAGCGCAGAACGCGCCGAAGTGGGCGGCGGCGAAGTGGAAGGGCTGGACTGACGAGATGTTCCTCTACAACGAGGCGCGCGAGATGTACCGCAAAGGGGGGTTCGTCTCCTCGGTCCTCTTCTATTACCTTCACGGGGGCTTCAAGGAGCAGATGCGCCGTGCCGGCAAGGTGGATCCGAGCTTGCGGCGGGAACTGGACGCGTACGTGGAGGAGGCCTTGGCCAGGGGCTGGCAGATCGCGCCGACCACGCCCCCGAAAATTCTCTTCGCGGAGGGCGGCAACATCTTCCGTCGGGTGCGCGGCTACCCGGTGCTGCTGGAGAACCTGCTCCCCAAGCTGCGGCTGCTCGTGACGGTCGACTGGCGCATGAGCACGACAGGTCTGTACAGCGATTACGTGTTGCCCGCGGCCGGGTATTACGAAAAGGATGACATAACCTGGGCGACGCCGATCGCGCCGTTCGCCCACGTGACCACCAAGGCAGTCGAGCCCCTCGGCGAGGCGAAGCACGAGTGGCAGTTCCATTGCCTGCTGCTGAAGGAGCTGCAGGCCCAGGCGGTCGCCGCCGGGCAGACCACGTACCGCGATCGCGCCGGCAACGAGCGGCGCCTCGATCGCGTGTACGACGAGTTCACGTTCGGCCAGCGCTACACCGAGCGCGATGCGGAGCCGTTCTTGCGCGACATGGTCGCAATGGCGACAAACCTGAAGGGCACGACCTGGGACGAGCTGAAGGAGAAGGGATTTGCCCGCTACACGGGGCTCGGCATGGGCCTGATCAACATCGGGAACGCGACCGATATCGAACCCGGCCAGACGGTCACGGCAAACCGCTGGCACGTCGAGAAGAAAATGCCGTGGCCGACTCTTACCCGCCGCATCCAGTTTTACATCGACCACGACCTCTACCTCGAGCTGGGCGAGGAGCTGCCGGTGCACAAAGACAATCCGCCAATCGGCGGCAACTACCCGCTGCAGATGACCGGCGGGCACGCGCGCTGGTCCATCCATACGATGTGGCGGCCCGATCCGCGGCTGCTGCGGTTGCAGCGGGGCGAGCCGGTCTTGTTTCTCAGCACAGCCGACGCGCGCGCTCGCGGCATTGGCGACAACGACCGCGTGCGGGTCTACAACGATTTCGGTTCCTTCGAGGTCCGGGCCCGCATCGCCCCCTCGGTGCGCCCCGGCCAGGTGATCATCTACCACGCCTGGGAGCCGTTCCAGTTTCGGGGGCGGCGGTCCCACCAAGTCGTCACTCCCAGCCCGATCAACCCGATCCAACTGGCGGGCGGGTATTTTCACTTGCAGCCGATGCCCATTGCGTGCGAGCCGGGGCAGAACGACCGCGGCACGCGCGTGGAGGTGGAAAAGATCGCGACCTGAGCAGTCGCTCGGGGGTGGAGCCATGCAGGACAGCGCTTACGACGCCGTCGTGATCGGCAGCGGGCCCGGCGGCGTGACGTGCGCGGCCTTGCTCGCCAAGGAAGGGCTGCGCACGCTCCTGGTGGAGAAGAACGCTGCGCTCGGCGGCAAGATGATGACCGTGACGCGCGATGGGTTCACTTACGACCTGTGGCCCCACGGGCAGGTGCCGATGCGCGGCTGTGCCTTCGAAACCGTCTTCCGCGAGCTCGGCGTCGAGGCGGAGTTCGAGCCCGCTCTCTCGCCCGACGACCCGCGCGAGGTGGTCGGGATCAGTTACCGGGCGCGCGACTGGAAGGAGTACCGGACGGTGGCCTTTGCGCAAACCCTGCAAGACGCCACGCCGTTTTTCGACCTGTGGGGCCTGAACGAGTCCGAGCGCGCCAAGGCCATGCAGTTTCTCACCGAAATGGTGACCCTGCCACCCGAGCGGCTCGACGAGCTCGACGACGTGTCGATGCACGAGTTCGTCTCGCGCTACGACGTGCCGTACCCTCTCTACAGCTACCTGGCCTTTCACGCGAACGCCTCCCTGGCTGAGCCGATCGACCTTGTGGCGGCTTCGGAGCAAATCAAGATCATGCAGCGGATCGCGCTCCAGGGCGGCGGGGGATATTACAAGGGGACGTTCGGCCGCCTGATCGACGTGATGGCGCGCGAGTTCCAAGCGCGCGGCGGCACCGTGGTGACCCGCGCCCGCGTGGAGAAGATCACCGTCGAGGGAGGGCGGGTGACCGGCGTGGTGACAGCGGCCGGGCGCTTCTCGGCGCCGATCGTCGTCAGCAGTGCCGGCATTCAGCCCACGGTTCTCAAGTTGGTGGGCGAGGAGCATTTCGACCGCAGTTACGTGAACTACATCAAGAGCCTGGCGCCGGGTTGGGGCTTTACCGGCGTTCGCTATTTCCTGAGCCGGCCGGCGTTGCGCTACCCGATGTACGTGGCGTACTCGGACGAGAGCTGGTGGGATCTGGAGCGGTTCCGCCGCGTGCGCCAAGGCGAAATCCCCGCCGAAGGGATCTACTTCATGTCCGTTCTCTCGAACTGCGACCCCGACCTAGCCCCGCCGGGAAAGCAAATCGCCGTGGCGGGCACGATCTGCTCGCCCAATCCCGACGCCAAGGAAGTCGAGATGCTGTGGCGGAAAACGGACGAGATGATTGCGCGCCTTCTGCCCGAGATGGCAGCCGCGGTGGAGTTCAAGGAGTACAGCGGCCCGCGCGAGGTCTCTTCGGCCACCCGCGATTCCGTCCTGCCGGGACAGGGCGGTGAGTGCGTGGGCCTGGGCCAGATCGTGGGCCAGTGTGGGCGCAAGAAGCCTTCGCCGCAAGCGCCGATCTGCGGCCTTTTCTACGTGGGCGCCGATGCGGGCAGCGCGGGGATGGGCACGCACCAGGCCGCCGATTCCGCCCTTCGCGTGGCGCGCATGGTGGTCCAGCACTACCGCAAGCAGTACTCCTGGTGGTGAGGCCGCGGGGAGAGAGACGTGCCGCAGGAGAGTTTCGACGCGATCGTGGTGGGGGCGGGGTTCGGCGGGGCCGCGTGTGCGGCGTTGTTGGCCAAGCGCGGTGCCCGCGTGCTCTTGCTCGAGAAGAACGCGCGCGCGGGCGGCAAGGCGATGGTGGTTTCGAAGAACGGCTTCACGTACGAGCTGTGGCCGGTCATCCACGCGCCGGCGCAGGAGAGCCGGTGCGTTGCGGTCCTGCGCGAGCTCGGGATGGAAGGCGAGGTCGATTTGGTCTTCCCGCGCGTGCGGGGTGCGATCTACATCGATTCGAGCGGCGCGCTGCGCCGCTTTCCGGACGACCCGAGCCCCGACCCGGCAAAGGTTTTTGACGCGATCGGAGTCGCTCCCGAAGAGCGAGAGCGCGCCCTTGCGGTCCTCACCGAGCTCGTGACGATGAGCGCTGCAGACGCAGCGGCGCTCGACGAGGTCTCGTTCGCGCAGTGGCTGGAGCAGCGGCAGACCCCGCGGCCCGTGGCGACCTATCTCCACGCGATCGCCAACGGCGTCTTCATGGTTCCCTCGGATCTGCTGGCCGCTTCGGAGGCGATCCGCACGGTGCAGGAGATCCTCCTGCGCGGGGGTGGGTTGTACTGCCGCAATGGCGGCATCGGGCGCCTGGCAGAAGTGTACGCTTCGGCCGTGGAGAAGTTCGGAGGGCGCGTCCTGTACCGCACGCGCGTCCGCAAGATCGCAGTGCGTGAGGGCCGGGTGACCGGGGTGATCGCGGACAAGGGCGCCTTTGCCGCGCCGGTCGTGGTGAGCAACGCGGGGTTGCAGCCGACGGTGCTGCGGCTGGCAGGCAAAGAGCACTTCGACCGCAGCTATGTGAACTACGTGCGCGACCTCACCCCGTCTTGGGGAATGATGGGCGTGCGCTACTTCCTGCGCCCCCGGATGCTCGACGAGCCGTTCTACATGGTCTTTTCGGACGACGCGTACTGGACCACCGAGCGCTGGCTGCGCGCCGCCAACGGCGACGTTCCCGAACGGGTGATCCTTTGGGTCCAGGTTCCCTCGGCCTACGACTCTGCTCTCGCCCCACCCGACCGCCAGTGCGTGCTCACCGGAGTGTGGTGCTCGCCCGACCCGGCGGCGCCGGAAGCGGAGAAGGAAAAGTGGTGGCGGAAAGTGGACGAGATGATGGAGCGCGTATGGCCGGGTTTTCTCGGCCGGGTCTACGATCGCGAGCCGTATGACGTGCGAGAAGTCTCTGCGCTCTCGCGGGAGCCCGCTTTCCCGGGCGTGGGAGGCGAGTGCATCGGCCTGGGCCAGGTGATCGGCCAGTGCGGGCGCTTCAAGCCGTCGGCGCGAGCACCGCTGAGTGGCCTCTTCTATGTCGGCGCCGATGCGGAGGGGTACGGCTGCGGCACGCACCTGGCGGTCGAATCGGGAATCCGGGTGGCCGAGCAGGTCGAGCGCTTCCTGCGGCTGCGGCGGGCTCTGTTCGGTACCCGGACGGCGCCTGGGGCTCGCCGGGCGCCGGGCGGCAGGGGCAAAGGCGGCCACTGAGGAGCGGCGAGATGTACCTGGACTTCACGCCCGAGCAACAGGCACTGCGCCGCGAGATCCGCGGATACATGCGCGCCCTGATGACCCCAGAGCTGCGCGCGGAAGTGGAGGCGAGCGAAGGCGGGGGCCCGCTGTACCGGCAGGCACTGCGCAAGATGGGCGCTGACGGGTGGCTCGGCATCGGCTGGCCGAGGGAATACGGCGGGCAGGGGCGCTCGGCGATCGAACAGTTCATCTTCAGCGACGAGGTGCAGCGGGCAGGGTTTCCGCTGCCGTTCCTCACCGTGAACTCCGTCGGCCCCACGATCATGAAGTACGGCACCGAGGAGCAAAAGGCGGAGTTTCTGCCGCGCATCCTTCGGGGCGAGGTGCACTTTGCAATCGGTTACTCGGAGCCGTCCGCGGGGACGGACCTGGCATCGCTGCGCACCCGGGCGGTTCGCGACGGGGACTGGTACGTGATCAACGGCAGCAAGGTGTTCACGAGCCTGGCGGAGTTCGCCGACTACATCTGGCTGGCAGCGCGCACCGATCCGGATGCCAAGAAGCACCGGGGCATCTCCATATTCATGGTCGACACGCGGTCGCCCGGTTACCGCTGTACCCCGATCTGGACCATGGCGGGCGTGCGCACGAACGCGACGTACTACGAGGACGTGCGCGTCCCGGCCTCGATGCGTGTGGGCGCGGAGAACGAGGGCTGGAGCTTGATCGTGAACCAGCTCAACCACGAGCGGATTTCGCTCGTCACTCCGGGCCCGGCCGAGCGCGTGTTCGAAGAACTGTGCGCCTGGGCGCGGCAGGCGCGCTTGCCCGACGGCAGGCGCGTGATCGACCAGGAGTGGGTGCAGCTCAAACTCGCGCGCGTCCGCGCCAAGCTCGCCGTGCTGCGCCTGCTGAGCTGGCGCCAGGCATGGGCGATCGCGCGCGACGAGCTGAACTTCGCGGAGGCATCCGCTGTGAAGGTCTACGGCACCGAGACCTGCGTCGAGGTGTGCCGGGATTTGCTCGAGATCGCGGGCCATCGGGGGTTCGTCCGGCGTGGCTCTCCGGAAGCGCTGCTGCGCGGCTTGCTGGAACACCTCCACCGGGCCGCGCTGATCTTGACCTTCGGCGGCGGTACGAACGAAATCCAGCGCGATATCATTGCGATGGCAGGGCTCGGAATGCCGCGGGAACTCCGGTGACTGGACGGCGAGAGCCAGCGGGATCGGTGGGATGGACTTCTCGTATACGGAAGAGCAAGCGGCGCTGCGAGAGCTGGCCCTGCGGATCGTTGGAGACCACGCGGCCCACGAGCGCCTGAAAGCGGTCGAGGCCGACCCGCAGCGGTTCGACCGAGAACTGTGGAGGGCGCTCGCTGAGGCGAGTGTGCTGGGCGTCGCGATCCCGCAGGAGTTCGGCGGTGCAGGGCTGGGCCTGGTGGAACTGTGCCTGCTCCTCGAAGCCGTCGGGCGCCACTGCGCCCCGATCCCCGCGTGGCCAAGCCTGGTGCTAGGTGCGCTCCCGATCGCCGAGTTGCCGGCGGTCGCGCGCGGCGATGCCGTGCTGACGGCCGCACTGGTCGATGCTGGGTCGGAGGACCCTCTGGCCCCCACGGTGGTGGCGCGGCGCGAGGGTTCGAGTTGGCGGCTTCGGGGAGTGAAGATCTGCGTGCCGGTGGTGCATCTGGCGGAACGCGTGCTGGTGCCGGCGCGCGCCGACGGGGAAGGTCTCGGGGTGTTTCTGCTCGATCCAGAAGCGGCTGGCGTGGAGGCGGAGCGGCAGGAGACGACCATGGGCGAGCCGCACTTCCGGCTCACCCTGCGCGATGTAGCGGTGGGCGGTGAGGATGTGCTGGCGGGCCCCGAGCAGGGCAGAGAGGTCGTCGACTGGATGCTCGACCGCGCGCTTGCGGGCCTGTGTGCCATCGAGGTGGGCGTCGTGGAACGCGCGCTGCGGATGACCGCCGAGTACACGTCGACCCGAGAGCAGTTCGGCAAGCCCCTGGCCAAGTTTCAGGCCGTGGCCCAGCGTGCTGCGGATGCCTTCATCGATACGGAAGCGGTGCGGTGGACGGCATGGCACGCGATCTGGCGCCTCTCGCAGGGTCTACCCGCCAAGGACGAACTGGCAATTGCGAAATTCTGGGTGGGAGAAGGCGGCCACCGCGTGGTGTGCGCCGCGCAGCACCTCCACGGGGGCATCGGCCTCGACCTGGACTATCCCCTGTACCGCTCGTACCTGTGGTCGAAGCAGATCGAGTTGACCTTGGGTTCGGCCACGCGCCATCTGGTGGCGCTGGGCCGCCGGCTGGCCGCTGGCGAGGAGGGTGGCGGGTGAGAGCCCCAAAGGGGAGCGGGAGCGGCAGCGCGCCCGCGGTGCCCCGCGCTTTGACGGCATGAAGGACGAAGTTGCAATCGTCGGCATTGGCGAGACCGCCTTCGCGAAGCGCCTCGAACCGACGGAGCTGGAGCTCGCATGCCAAGCGGTGAAGGCAGCGCTCGACGATGCCGGGATCGCCCCCGCCGAGGTCGACGCGCTTGGCTCGTACACGATGGAGGAGACACAGGAGTTCGAACTGGCGCGCAACTTGGGCTTTGGCGACATCGCGTTTTTCAGCCAGGTCGGTTACGGCGGCGGGGCGGGCTGCGCTGCCGTGGGGCATGTGGCAATGGCCATCGCCGCGGGGGTGGCGAACGTGGGGGTGGTTTGGCGGGCGCGCAAGCGGGGCGATCCGTCGAAGCGGGTGTGGGCGCAGGTGAGCGAGCGCGTCGCCGACCACTGGAAGTGGTCGCGCCCGTTCGGCCTGCTGCGCCCGGTGGACGAAGTCGCCTTGCTCACGCGGCGCTACATGCACGAGTACGGGGCGACGCGCGAGCACTTGGCAAACGTGGTCCTCGCGGTCCGCCGCCACGGCAATCGGAACCCGCGCGCTGCCATGTACGAGCGGTCGCTCACGCGCGAGGAGTACATGAACGCGCGCTGGATCTCCGAGCCCCTGTGCCTGTACGACAACTGCCTCGAAAGCGATGGGGCCGTCGCCGTCGTGCTGGCGCGCGCCGACCGTGCGCGCGATTGCCGGCACCGCCCGGCATACGTGCACGCTTGGTCCCAGGGCCTCTCTCGCGAGCATCAGGTGATGACGAACTACCACTGCGAGAACCCGCTGCGCGGGACTGCAGCGGTGGCAGCCGCTAACCTGTGGCGGCGCGCGGATTTCGGGCCGCGCGACGTGAAGGTCGCGCAGTTCTACGACGCCTTCAGCCCGCTCATTCTCTTTTCTCTGGAAGCGTACGGGTTCTGCGGCCAGGGCGAGGCCGCGGCCTTCGCCGAAAGCGGGGCGCTCGAGCTCGGGGGCCGCCTCCCCGTCAATACCGCGGGCGGGAGCCTGTCGGAGGCGTACGTCCACGGCATGAACTTGATCGCGGAAGGGGTGCGCCAGATCCGCGGCACGTCGACGGCCCAGGTGCCCGACGCGGATACTTGCCTGGTCACGAGCGCGTACCCGGTGCCGACCAGCGCGCTTTTGTTGCGGAGGTGAACGCCGTGATCGAAGGAATCCCGCTCCCCGTTACCGACGACCCTCGCGACCAGCCCTTCTGGGAAGCAGCTCTGCGCGGAGAACTCGTGCTCCAGCGCTGCGCGCACTGCGGCCGGTGCCGCTTCCCCCCGCGGCCCATGTGCCCCCGTTGCCAGAGCTTCGAGCACGAGTGGCGCGCCGTTTCGGGCCGCGGCCGCATCTGGTCGTTCGCAGTGCTCCACCCCCCGCTGCTGCCGGCATTTGCCAAGTTCGCGCCGTACCCGGTGATCCTAGTGGAGCTCGAAGAAGACCCCTCGCTGCGCATGGTGGGCAACTTGGTGCCGGGGCCGGAGGGCGAGATCCATCAGGTGGACCCCCGCGGCGTGCAGATCGGGGCTCCCGTGCGCGTCGTGTTCCAGAAGGTCGCCGAGGACGTGGCTCTGCCGCGGTGGGTGCTGGTGGAACCGGAAGCTGCATAGCCAGACCTCGCGCGCAAAGGAGGGGGCGATGCCCGAAGCATTCATCGCAGATGCCGTCCGCACCCCGGTGGGCAAGCGCGGCGGCGGCTTGAGCCGGATCCACCCCGCCGATTTGGGTGCACACGTGATCCGGGCGCTGATCGAGCGCAACGGGCTCGATCCGCTCGCCGTCGAGGACGTGATTTTCGGCTGCGTCGATACGATCGGCCCGCAGGCGGGCGACATCGCGCGGACGTGCTGGCTCGCTGCGGGCCTGCCCGAGGAGGTGCCGGGAGTCACGGTCGACCGGCAGTGTGGCTCTTCCCAGCAGGCGATTCACTTTGCTGCCCAAGCGGTCATGAGCGGCACGAGCGACGTGGTGATCGCTGGCGGGGTGCAGAGCATGAGCGTGATTCCGATCGCCTCCGCGATGACCGTTGCGCAGCCCATGGGGTTTCCCGACCCGTTTTCCGGATCGCGCGGGTGGCGGGCTCGCTACGGCGCACAAGAGGTGTCCCAGTTCCGCGCCGCCGAGATGATCGCGGAGAAGTGGAATATCTCGCGCGCAGAGATGGAGCAGTTCGCTCTGGAAAGCCACCGCCGCGCCGTGCGCGCCATCGACGAGGGGAAGTTCGCGGCTGAGATCGTGCCCTGCGACGGCGTCGCAGCGGACGAGGGGCCGCGCCGGGACACGTCGCTCGAAAAGATGGCGGCGCTGCCGCCGCTGCGCGGGGGAGGGCGGATCACGGCAGTAGTGTCGAGCCAGATTTCGGATGCCGCTGCGGCCCTGCTCATCGCCTCGGAGCGCGGGCTGCGGAGGTGCGGGTTGCGGCCGCGGGCGCGCATTCACCACCTCAGCGTTCGCGGCGCCGACCCGATCTGGATGCTCACGGCGCCGATCCCGGCGACGCGCTACGCGCTGGAGCGGACCGGTCTTTCCCCGGCGGATATCGACCTCGTGGAGATCAACGAGGCGTTCGCCTCCGTCGTGCTTGCCTGGCAGCGCGAGACCGGCTGGGATCTCTCGCGCGTGAACGTGAATGGCGGCGCGATCGCCCTCGGCCACCCGCTGGGAGCGACCGGTGCGCGGCTGATGACCACGCTGCTCTACGAGCTGGAGCGCCGCGCGGGCCGCTATGGACTGCAGACGATGTGCGAGGGCGGCGGGCAGGCGAACGTCACGATCATCGAGCGCACCGCATGACGGCGGGACGAGGCCGGCTGTTGGCCCGAACGCAGCAAAGGCGGCAGGTCGCAAGCGAAGGCCGGGGAGGTGGGCGGTGAGGTTCGCTTTCACGGAGGAGCAAGAGGCGCTGCGCGCGACGGCGCGGGCCTTTTTGCGCGACCATTCGTCGCCGGCGCGCGTGCGGCGTGCCATGGCGACGGATGCGGGGTGGGAGCCCGAAGTGTGGCGGCGCATAGCGGGCGAGCTGGCCTGGACGGCGATCTTGGTCCCCGAGCGCTAAGGCGGGCTCGGCCTGAGCTACGTGGAGCTCGTGGCGCTGATGGAGGAGATGGGCGCGGCGCTGCTCTGCGCCCCGTTCTTTTCCACCGTGTGTCTCGGAGCAAACGCGCTGCTGCTCGGCGGCAGCGAGTCGCAAAAAGAGGAGCATCTGCCGAAGATCGCCGTGGGGGAACGGACCGCCGCGCTCGCGCATGTCGGGCCCGCAGGCCGGTGGGGCGCCGAGGGCATCGAGGTGGTGGCGGAACGAGCGGGCGATGGGTTCCGGCTTTCCGGCGCTTCCTCGTTCGTAGTCGACGGCCATACGGCAGATCTGCTCGTCGTTGCGGCGCGGCGGCCGGGTTCGCAGGGAAGCGAGGGGGTGAGCCTGTTCGCAGTGCCCGCAGCGCTGCCCGGAATCGCGCGCCGCCTGTTGCCGACGATGGACCAGACGCGCAAGCTCGCCGAGGTGCAATTCGCGGGGGTGCGGGTGGCGCGCGCGGCGCTCCTGGGGGAGGAAGGCGAGGGCTGGGGTATCTTGAGCCGCACGCTCGACCTGGCTGCAATCGCGTTGGCTGCCGAGCAGGTCGGCGGCGCGCAGCGCTGCCTCGACCTGGCGGTGGAGTACGCGAAGCAGCGCGTGCAGTTCGGCCGCCCCATCGGTTCCTTCCAGGCGATCCAGCACAAGTGCAGCGACATGCTCGTTCGCGTCGAGTCAGCTCGGTCCGCCGCCTACTACGCGGGCTGGGCAGCGGCGGTGGGGGACCCGGAAGTGCCAGTGCTGGCGTCGCTGGTGAAGGCGTATTGCTCCGAAGCGTACTTCTTCTGCGCGGCCGAAGCGATCCAGATCCACGGCGGCGTCGGGTTCACGTGGGAGTACGACATCCACCTGTATTTCAAGCGGGCGCGCGCCTGCGAGGCGCTTCTCGGCTCGCCCAGCTTTCACCGCGAGCGCGTGGCCGGTGCACTCGGCTTGGGCAGCGCCGCCGGAGGCGGGCCGGGATGAACCGCGCGCGGTGCTGGCAGCACGCCGGCCGCCGGTTGCCTTGCGACCGCGGCCGGGGGCGCTCGCGGCAGGCGGGGAGATGAGCGGCGCTCTCGACATGACCGGCAAGGTCGTGATCGTCACCGGCGGAAGCCGGGGCGTGGGCCGGGGAATTGCGCTGCGGTTTCTCGAGGCGGGCGCAGAGGTGGTGATCTGCGGCCGCACGGAGCCGGCGGCGCCTCCCGCAGCGCGCGATCGGCGCGCGTGGTTCGTCGCCGCCGACGTGCGCGAGCCGGAGCAGATCGACCGGGTCGTCCGCTTCACCACCGGGCGCTTCGGGCGGCTCGACGTGCTGGTGAACAATGCGGGGGGCTCTCCCGTCGCCGAGGCGGCGACCGCTTCGTCGCGGTTTTTCGAAGCGATCATTCGCCTCAACTTGATCGCGCCCCTGGTCTTTGCGCAGCGGGCGAACGCCATCATGCAACGGCAGCCCGACGGCGGCGTGATCGTCAACATCGCAAGCGTGAGCGGCACGCGCCCCTCGCCGGGTGCCGCGGCATACGGCGCTGCGAAGGCGGGCCTGCTCAACCTCACGCGGACCTTAGCCGTGGAGTGGGCGCCGAAGGTGCGGGTGAACGCGGTCGCGGCGGGAATGATCCGCACGGAACAGGCGCACCTCCATTACGGAGACGAGGGCGGGATCGCGGCGGTGGAAGGCACGGTGCCTCTCGGCCGCTTGGGCACGCCGGAGGAGATCGGCGACGTGTGCCTGTTCCTCGCTTCGCCCCTCGCGCGCTATGTGAGCGGCGCGAGCATCGAGGTCCACGGAGGCGGAGAGAGGCCCGCGTACCTGGTCGCGCTGGCGCTGCGGCAGCGAGGCAGCGGAGGGGCGTGAGCGACGGATTAAGGAGGGCACCGAGAATGCAGCGATTCGTGGGACGTACGGCGATCGTGACGGGGGCCGCTTCGGGCCTCGGGCGGGCGACCGCACTGCGGCTGGGCAGCGAGGGCGCAGCGGTTGCGTGCTTGGACGTGGTGCGCGAGGCGGCCGAGGAAACCGCGGCCGAGATCCGCGCGCGGGGAGGCAGGGGCCGCGCGTACCAGGTCGACGTCGCCGACCCGGCCTCCGTGCGCGCTGCGGTGAGCGCCGCGGTGGCGGATCTCGGCCGCCCCTCGGTCTTGGTGAACTGCGCGGGCATTGGCAAGTTCGCGCACTCGCACGAGATGGGGTTCGAGGAGTGGTCGCGCATCATCGCGGTGAACTTGACCGGTACGTTTCTCGTCTCGCAGGCGGTTTTGCCGTACCTGCTCGAAGGAGGCCGAAGCATCGTCAACGTCGCGTCGAGTGCGGGGCTGCGCGGACAACCGTACAGCGCCGCATACTGTGCTTCGAAAGGCGGTGTCATCCAGCTCACGCGGGCGCTGGCCGACGCGTACCTGCACCGCGGCGTGCGCGTGAACGCCGTTGCGCCCGGTGGGATCGAAACGCCGCTGCAGAGGGCCTTCCAGTTGCCGGAAGGCGCGGATCCGCGGTCGATCGCGAAGCTGATCTCTCCCTACGGGAACGCGCAGCCCGAGGAGGTCGCGGCGCTGATCGCCTTCGTGGCCTCCGAGGAAGGGCGGTACATGACCGGCTCAGTGGTGTCGATCGATGGGGGCATCACGCTCTGAGCGCGGCACGGTGGCGGCGCGGGTCTCGGGGGCAGGCGCCGCGGCCGGCTAGAGGAAGCGGGCGATGCGGTTTTCCTATGCCGAGTCGATGTGCGATCCGAGCCACTACCTGCCGCTTGCCCGCGCGGCGGAAGAGGCGGGGTGGACGTCCTTCGTCGTTCCGGACAGCATCTTCTATCCCGAGCGCAGCGAAAGCCGGTATCCCTACACGCCAGACGGGGCGCGCGACTTTCTCGAAGACAAGCCGTTTCTGGATCCGTTTGCCCTGATCCCAGCAATGGCGGCCGTGACCCACCGGCTGCGCTTTACCACGTTCGTGCTCAAGCTCCCCGTGCGCCATCCCGTGCTCGTCGCCAAAGCGGCTACCTCGGTCGCCGTATTGAGCGGCGGCCGGCTCGCCTTGGGGGTCGGCACGAGCCCTTGGGTCGAGGACTTCCGCGTCTGCGGGCAGGATTGGCACTCGCGGGGAAAGCGCACCGACGAGGCCATCGAAATCCTGCGCGGCCTGTCCCGCGGAGGGTATTTCGAGTATCACGGGCGCTACTATCAGTTCGAGCGCATCAAGATTTGCCCGGTGCCGGCGGAGCCAATTCCCGTCCTGATCGGAGGGCACTCCGAGGCCGCGCTGCGCCGTGCCGCGCGGCTGGGCGACGGCTGGATGCACGCCGGTAGCGGCGATCTCCAGCAGATGATCCGCCGGCTGCAAGAAATGCGGCGCGCATGCGGGCGCGAGCGGGCTCCGTTTGAAATCCACGCCATTTCGCTCGACGCCTTCACCCTCGACGGCGTGCGGAGGCTGGAGGATCTCGGGGTGACGGACGTGATCGTGGGCTTTCGCAATGTGTACGCAGAGAGGGGGGACTCGATGACGCTGCAGCAGAAGATCGATGCCTTGCGGCGCTACGCGGATGCAGTGATCGCGAAAGCGGGCTGAGTTCCGCCGGGCCGGGCTGCGCCCGGGGGGGGGAGACAGCCATGGCGCATGCGGAGAGGCGAGACATCGAGGCGACAGGCCGAAAGCTGCAGGAATGGTTCGCGCGCACGCTGGGAGAGGCGCGCCGTGTCGAAGTCGACGGCCTGCGCGGCCCTTCGGAGACGGGCTTTTCGAGCGACACGCTGTTGTTCGATCTGCGCTGGGAGGACGCTCGAGGGCCGCACAGCGAGCCGCTGGTCGTTCGGCTCGAGCCCACGGGGTTCCCGATTTTTCCCCGCTACGACATCCCGCTGCAGTGCCGGCTGCTGCGGCTTCTGGCTGCCACCGACGTGCCGGTCCCGCGCGTGCGCTGGCTCGAAGAGGACCGCAGCGTGCTGGGCGTGCCGTTCTACATCATGGAGCGGGTGCCCGGCCGCGTTCCCCCTGACATCCCCCCGTACCACACCGGCGGCTGGATTTCCGAATTGTCGCCCGCCGAGCGCGAGCGGTTGTGGTGGAACGGCCTGGACGCCATGGCGCGGGTGCACCGGCTGGATTGGCAGAAACTCGGGCTCAGCTTTCTGGACGAGCCG
>JBBIUR010000021.1:0-19673 GCA_037440145.1 Myxococcales bacterium
GGTCCCAATGACAGCTGCCAGGTTCGGCCCCATCGCGTGCATCAGCAAATAATTCCGCGGATTTGCTTTGAGGCCCTCCACCTGGGAGACGCGCGCCGCCATCGGCACGGCGGAGACCCCGGCCGATCCGATCAGCGGATTCATCTTCGTCCGCGTGAAGCGGTTCAGGATCTGCACGGTCCAAATCCCCCCCGCGGTGCAAAAAGCGAAGTCGACGATGCCGAAACCGAGGATGATGAGCGGCTTGGGGCCCAGAAACTTGTCGGCTTGCATCGTCGCCCCCCCCGCCAGCCCGAGAAAGACCGTCACCATGTTCATCAGCGCTCCCCCAGCAGTCTCCACCAGGCGCCGCACGACGCCGCACTCGCGCATGAAGTTCCCCAGCATGAACATCCCCATCAGCGGCGTCACAGCGGGCACGAGAATCGCCACGACGGCAGCGGCGATCAGGGGAAAGAGCAGCCGCTCCAAACGCGACACAGGCCGCAGCTGCTCCATCTCAATTTTGCGCTCCTCCTCGGTCGTGAGCAGCCGCATGACCGGCGGCTGGATCAGCGGCACCAGCGCCATGTACGAGTACGCAGCCACCGCGTTCGCCCCCAGCAGGTGAGGCGCCAGCGCGGTCGTCAAGTAGATCGTAGTCGGCCCGTCGGCACCGCCGATGATACCCACCGACGCCGCTTCCCGAAGCGTGAACCCGCACAGGAGCGTTCCCAGGAAAGTCACGAACACTCCGAGCTGCGCCCCGGCACCGACGATTAGCACCTTCGGATTCGCGATCAGCGGGCCGAAGTCCGTCAGCGTGCCCAAGCCCAGGAAAATCACCGACGGCAGGACCTCCCACTCCAGGCCGTAGTGGTAGAAGATCGCCAAGAAGTCGAGATGCCCGGAGGAGCTGCCCGTTAGGGGTGCGAGGGGGAAGTTGACGATGAAAATCCCGAATCCGATAGGAACCAGGAGCAGCGGTTCAAAATTTTTCGCCGTCGCGAGGTAGAGGAGAAAGAGCCCGACGGCCCACATCAAGACATGACCGGGCGTGATGTGGGGTACGCCGGTTTGCGTCACCAGAATTTCGCGCAAAATTTCAATGACCTGATCCCAAGGCATCAGCCCCGACTCCCCTTGCAATATGTCCGTGAGCTGCGTATCGGCAGATCGGGCGCACGGCAGGAGGAAGACCACCGCTCTGTATCCCGGTCCTGCCGCCGGTGCAAGGATGCCGCGAGGCAACCGCCTCGCGGGAAGCCCTCCGATGGACTCCTGCCGCAGTGCGCGCTAGATACCGCAAACCTCAGGGCGAAGTAACCGCTGACGGCTTGCGCCTGGAGGGAAATCCCATGAACCAGCGCCCCGATCACAAGGACAAATCCTTCTGGCTGGCAACGTACGGCCCGTACACCCCGAACCCGCCCCTGACCGGACACCGCCGCGCGGACATCGCCATCGTGGGCGGTGGCTTTACTGGCCTTTCCACGGCTTACCGCCTGCGCCGCGACTGCCCAGGCCTCGACGTCGCGGTGCTCGAGGCCCAGGTCATCGGCTATGGCGCCAGTGGGCGGAATGGCGGCTTCTCGATGACGCTGTTCGGCTTCGATCCCGTGGTAACGAAACTGCTTTTCGGCTTGCAGCGGACCATCGAGGCCCATCGCTACATGGAGCGCGCCGTGGAATACGTCGACGCGCTCGTGCGCGAGCACCAGATGCAGTCGGACTACTGGTTTCCCGGCTTCCTCCGCGTGGCGACTGCGCCGCGCCACGTGCGGAAAATCCAGCACGCAATGGAAATCCTCACGCGCGCTGGCGTGACGGGAATCGAATGGATCGACCGCCAGCGCTTGCGCAGCGAAGTCGACTCCCCATTGTTTCTGGGCGCCTGGTGGGAGCCGCGCTGCGGCTTGCTCAACCCTGCCAAGCAGGTGCGCGAGCTCAAACGCGTGGCCGAGGAAGCGGGGGCCCGCATCTACGAGTACACCCCAGTGCTTCAGATCCACCGCGGCAGAAAGATCACCCTCACGACGCCGCAGGGAATGCTCGTCGCGGAAAAAATCGCGCTAACGACAAACGCGTACTCGCACTTGATCCCCGAGCTGTGGTTCCGACAGGTTCCGGTTTTCACCCATATGGTGGTGACCGAGCCGCTCTCCGAAGAGCGCTTGCAAACCATCGGCTGGAAGAACCGCCAGGGGATCGAAGATGCTCGGAACCTCGTGCACTACCTGCGCTTGACAGCGGACCGGCGCCTTGCAATCGGTGGCCGAGATGTGACGCTCGCGTACGGCCGCGATATGGACCGCGACCGAAACGAGCGCGTCTTCGCCGAGCTGGAACGCGATGTGGTGCGTCTCTTCCCGGGACTAGCTGGCGTGGCCTTCACGCATCGCTGGGGCGGACCGGTCTCGGTAACGGCGCAAATGGTCCCGGCCCTGGGCTACTTGGGCGACGCGCGCGTCGCGTACAGCCTCGGCTGCATCGGCCACGGGGTCTCCTTGAGCCATTTGAACGGCTGTATCCTGGCCGATCTCCTGATCGAGCGGAAAACGGACCTGACAGACGTCTGGTTCGTCAATCGCCGCGTCTTGCCGTGGCCACCGGAACCCCTGCGCTACGCCATCGGCCGGACCGTGCTGGCGTATTTGCACCTGGAAGACCGGTTCGCGGAGCGCGGGACGCCGGCCTGAACTTTTCCCGCGAATTCCTGCGCTCAGGCCCGGACGCCCGAGATGCGCGCTTCACGGGTGTGGATCGCGCGCGGCTTCCGCTGCCCCGGTGCCCACGCCAGACCCGGCCGGCAGAAGCGCGCGACGCGGCTTCTCTCCAGGCACCGCGTCCGCAAGCACCCGAGCTTCGAAAACAAACCGAGGCCGCATCCGCAGGATCAGCACCGGCATGACCGAAATGGCCGCGAGGCAGGACAGGACCATCGCGGTCGGCATCAGCGTTCCGAACAAGTGCAGGCCCAAAAACTTCGAGAAACCCATAACTCCGAAGCCCGCTCCGATTGCGCCGGCGACAAACATGACCGCACGCCCCGAGGTCTGCAGCGTCCTTTCCATCGCTTCCGCATCGCTCGCCGCGCGCCGCCTCTCCTCGCGGAAGCGATAAAGGAAATAGATCGCATAGTCGGCTCCTACCCCCGCCGCCATTGCGATCACCGCGGCCGAGCCCATGTCGAGCCGGATGCCGGTCCAGCCGAGCAAGCCAAACAACAGAAACACCGCGACCACGATGGGCGTGATCACGTAAAGCCCGCCCAGCGGCGAGCGCATCATCAATGACGAGATGGCATAAATGGTCGCCAGAATCACGGCGATGTTGACGATCTTGGCATACGTCATGTGTTCATTGGCCGCCAGCACCGTCGGCCCTGCGCCGCCGGCAATAAGAACCTCGACTCCTGGAGGCGCCGGGTTCTGCCGAACCCATTCCTGTGCGCCGCGCACCAGTGGGCCCACCAGCGCCGAGTCGTCGTCACGCAAGTACGCCATCAACACCGCCTTCGAGTTCGAGCGGTCGACGAACCGCTCGAATGCTGGCGAGGCGCCCAGAAACAGCAGTTGCTTGACGGTTTCCTGATTTTCCGGGAGCACGTAAGCTCCCTGCGCGTCGGGGTTCAGCGTCTTGTTGAGGCTCTTCACCAGGTCGACGACCGACGCGGTCCTCCATACGAGCCCGTTGCGCTCCAGCTCGGCGCGCAGCCCGTCCATGTGGCGCAAGACTTCCAGGCGCTCCATGTCGCCGGGGTTGCCCTGGTACAGGATCGTCATGGTGAACGCGCCCGGAAAGTGCTTCTCGATTTCCTCGAGATGCCTGCGCGCCATGCTGTCGCGCGGCATGTACTCTCGCGTGGAACCGTAAGTCCGGATTCTGCCTACGCCCGCAGCGCCCAAAAGCAGGACAGCTCCCGCGCCGGCGAGCACGAATAAACCCCGGCGATACAAAATCCCGAACCGCAACACGTGCAGGATCCGCTCGACTACCACGGACTTGGGCAGCGGGTTGCGCGGGGGAGGGAGCAACGTGCGGAGCGCGGGGATGAAGGTCATCTCCAGAAACACAGCGCTCGCGATCCCGTAGGCGCAGGCGAGGCCGAACCCGGTGATTGCCGGAACACCGATCAGCCCCAGAGACGCAAAGCCCAAAGCGGCAACGCTCCCCGCGGCGATCATGACCGGCCCGATAGCTGCCGTCGACGAGATCACGGCGGCGCGGTTGTCCCCCCGGGCGGCCACCTCTTCCGTGTAGCGCTTCAGCATCTGCGCGGAGTGCCCCGCCGCGATGGCAATCAGCAAAATTGGCGTGGCCACATTCCACGTGTCGACGACGATCCCGGTGTGGCCCATGAGACCCAGTCCCCACAGCGTGCTCAGGGTTGCGGTGAGCATCGGCACGAACATTCCCTGCACGTTCCGGAACGACGCGAGCAACATCGCGGCAATCACTGCGAACGTGACCGGAATCCGCCAGCCCACCTCCCGCGACTGCTCTTCGTTCATCAGCGCCACGATGGGCTCGCCGGTGAAATAAAAATCCACGGGCTGGCCCCGAAACGGCTCGGCCAGCGTCAAGACCTCCTTGCCCAAATCGAGGCCGCTTGCCTGGTCCCAGAAATCCACGATCAGCAGGGCTGCCCGGTTGTCTGGCGTCACGAGCATGCCCCGCAATTGCGGGTCGGACTCTACTCGCTGCCGCAAGCGAGCGATTTCCTCCGCGGTCCGCGGAGTCTCCCGCATCAAGTACTCCACCTCGATCCGGTCTCCGCGGTCTTCCACGTAGCGGACCGCCGGCGCAGCCAGACTCACGACGTTCTGCCCCATTACATCCTTCAGCCTGAGGGCGGCCATCGTCGCCGCCCGCACGACCTCGAGAACTTCCGGGCGCCAGACGTCGCCCTCGCGCGGCACGATGGCAACCAGGACCGTGTTCCGGCCGCCAAACTGCCGCCGGATAGTATGGTCGATTCGCACGAACGGGTGATTGGCAGGTAGGCTCGTCTCGAGATTGAAGTGGACCCGCAGCTTCCCGATCCCGGAGGCAACCAGTGCCGTCAGCATAGCCACGAGCCCCAGGACGATCCACGGGCGTCGCGTGAGAAATTCGGCGTATCGCTGCAGCGAGATCATTCGAGCACTCCAACCTAGCGCGCTCTGGGTCGCTGTACCAGCCAGCCGCCCGCCCTTCCGTGCCGGACTACCCGCGCTGGGCGGCCCGGCGGCGCCTCACTTTCCGAAACGCGCCAGTGTCGCCATGTCGAAAAAGGCGGGCGCGTAGCGGGCGCGCACGTGAAAGACCGACTGCGGCGACGATTTCGGGCCTGCCGTGGTCGCGCGGTGGGCTTTGACGTTCTCGACGCAGTTGAATGCCATGTTCGATCCCTGCACCCAGTCTGGCGTTCCGTCGGGCCGGATATACTTGTGCGGATCGTATGACATGACCTGCATCGTGTTCCGCAGCTCCCCCTGCCAGCTAAACTTGCGGTTCCAGGCGCCTTGGTAACTCTCCTTGTCGATGTACAGCTCCAGGCGCCCAAACAGGTAGTACTGATCCTTCGGGGTTCCCTCGACTAACCAGAACCGCCGTTTCGCCAGAGCCGCGGAGATCGGCGCCCAGGCCACGCCTTTCCGGGCCGGATCCTCCCATCCCAACATCTTCAGATCTGCCGGCCATTCTGCCAGCCAGCCTCCCGCGGGATGCCAGGTGTGCCGCGAATGACCGTCGAGGTTGAGCGGGTCGACCAATCGCAGTTGATCGACCTCCCCTACCAACTTCCACCGGAAATCCTCGCGCTTGCCGTCGAAGAACGGCCCGTCATCCTGGCTCATGTCAGAGCCCAAAAAGCCGTCGGACCGGTTGGCCGGGCTGATTGCCCGCACCCGGCGCAGCGCCGGGATGAACGTCCACGCGGAGTCGCGCTTGTTAGGGTCGCGGTAACGCCAGGTGAGTGCGGCCGTGCCATTCAGGTCGGCAGGCGAGCGCACCGCGATGAGCTGTTGCATAAGAAAGTTCTGCGGGTTCGGCACCCGATCGCGCTCGGGCAAGCCGTCGTAGTAAAAGAAGTGCACGTCTTGATCCGTGCGGCGTTCCAGGGCGTTCGGCCCGACCCAGTTCCCCTGGGACTCCGCATGCATGCTGCCCCAGTACCACGTGAGGTAGAAGTAGTTCCACACGATCTTCGCGCCTGCCTCCGGATCTTCGGGATCGATTTTGGGAAACGGAAATCCCATGACGAACGCGGGTTGCTTGCCCGTGCTCCGCTCGACCACTTCGCCGTTGGGGCCGATGGCGAACCGCCCGGCGTTGCGCTCGGTCGCCGCGCGAAAGTCTTCCGGCCAGTGAAACTCCGGCCACTCCACGATCGGGTTCGCGTACTCCCCTTTGCGATAGTGTTCGAGGATCTCCGGCGGCAACAGACCTTTCGCCTTTTCCCAGTTCGACGCGTTCAGAACCTCGCCGGGCCGCAAGGGATCCTTCGCAGCCGCCGCCCCTTCCTCGGCCAACCCCACACCCGCGGCGGAGCAGAACAACCCGGCGGCGACAACCACAGCGAGCACCAAGCTTGCGTCTGGGATCGCTGCATCCCTCAATGCGCGCAGCGCAACAAGGGCGCCCGGCCAGCGGGGCAGCTCACACCTGCACCACTTGCTCCCTCGCCCACCGATAGTCGGGCTTGCCGCTGGGGCTGCGCGGAATCCGGTCCCGGAACACAATGGCCTTGGGGAGCTTGTACCGAGCCAGATGCTTCGCGCACTCCCGCAGCAAATCCTCCGCGCTGGCTTGCGCTCCCGGCCGCAGTGCCACGATCGCCACCACCTCGCTTCCCCAGCGCTCGCTCGGGCGGCCGCAAACCACTGCATCGTACACTGCCGGGTGGCACTTGATCGCATTTTCCACCTCTTCGGCATAGATCTTCTCGCCCCCAGAGTTGATCGTCGCCGCGTCGCGCCCCAGGACTTCGATGGATCCATCGGGCAGCACCCGCGCCCGGTCGCCCGGGACGGAGTAGCGCACGCCGTCGATCATCGGGAAGGTGCGCCGCGTTTTCTCCGGGTCGTTCAGGTACCCGAGAGGCACGCGCCCCCGCTGCGCAAGCCAGCCGATCTCCTGAGAGCCCGGGAGCAGCACCCGCTGCAGGTCTTCGCTCAGCACACACGCACCCGGGTTGGGCCGGAAAGTCCCGCTCGTGGCCCCAACCTCGCGCGTGCTCACGTTGACCGCTTGCTTGCCCGTCTCCGACGAACCCACGGTGTCCACGATGCGGATCCCCGGGGGGAGCAACTCCAGAAGCTGCTGCTTGACCGCCGCGTTCAACACCGCGCCCCCGCTGATCAGGATCTTCAATTGGGAGAGATCGTATCGCTGCCTCCGCAACTGATCCACCAGCGGCCGGGCGAAGGCGTCGCCGATGATGAGCATCAGGTTCACGCCCTCGCGCTCCGCTGTGGACAAAATGGAATGCGGGTCCAGGTGGTGGGTGACATCCTGGAGGACCACGCAGTGCCCGCCGTGCAAGGCGTCGAACGCAGACCAGTGCGCTGCGTGCATCAGCGGTGCGGTGGGCATGACGCGCAAGCTCCCCCGCCGCGCGCGGGCGACAATCTCTTCGAGTGCCGACGGTTCCGTCCCGTCGGGTTTCCGACCGCCCATGGCGGCAACGTAAATATCGGCCTGGCGCCACAGGACACCTTTGGGACTCCCGGTCGTCCCTCCCGTGTACAGGATGTACAAGTCGTCGGGAGACCACTGCACCGACGGCCGTTCGGGGGAACTCGCTGCCAAAGCTTCCTCGTAATCCACGGCCCCCGGAAGGAGCGGATTGTCGGACTCGTCGCGGACCTGAACCCACAGCTCGAGGCCGGGAAGCTGGCCTCGAATCCTGGCCAGCGTCGGAGCGAAGCTTGCCTGGTACACGATCCCGCGCGGATTGGAATCGCGAAGCAAGTACAGAAGCTCTTCTTCCACGTAGCGGTAGTTGACATTCACCGGGACTGCCCGCGCTTTGAACGCCCCCACCATTCCCTCCAGGTATTCCGGGCAGTTGTACATGTAGAGGGCGATGTGGTCCTGCCCGGACTCCCAGTTTTGCAGCTCCCGCCGCCACCGCCGAACGCCAAAACCCCGCCCCAGCAGGAAGTTCGCAAACCGCCGTGTTCGCTCGGTGAACTGAGCCCAGCGGAGCCGCCGATCGCGCCATACCAGGCACTCGCGGTCCGGCACCGCCGCGCTGATAGCCTCGCTGATCTCGGCTAGGTTGAACTCCACCTCACCCTCCGGGTACGCCGAAAGACGCGACCGCGTCAAGGCACGCGCCGGCAATCTCCAGGCCGAGCCGGACGCGAGCGCCACGCCGTTCGCCACACCCGGGCTGGTTTCTTCATCGACTGCCTCCATGATCGGGAACCGTTTCGCCCGCGAGCTCCGAGCCGGCCTCGAGGCAGAGCAGCCGCACGCGGCCCGTGGAAACGATCCGCCCCTGCTCGTCGCGCGCGGTCGCCTCCCACACCTGCGTCCGGCGGCCGCGCGCAATGGGCCTGGCGACGACCCGAATCCGCCCCGAGCGCACGGCGCGAATGAAGCTGGTATGGTTCTCCACTCCAACCACGGCTTGCCCGCGCGGCAGCGCGTCCATGGCAGCTCCCGTCGAGCAAGCCGTCTCCACGGCCGCGCAGTGCATCCCTCCGTGGACGATCCCGTACGGTTGCAGGTGCTTGAGCTCGACATCGTACTCCAGGACGACCTCGTCCCGCGACGCGCTGATCATGCGAATCCCCATCGCCGCGTCGAAGCCGCCCTCGATGCTGTTGAACTTGGCCGCCGTCTCCTTCTCGTCCATCGTCCTCCCAAATTACAATTCCGCCCCGGCTGTTGCGAACGAAGGCCCGCCGCCGCGGGGCAGGGTTCCAGCGGATGTGCCGCGCATCGCTCAACCGCACTGCCCCCGCTGCCGCAGCCAGTGATCGGCAAGGACCAGGCACGCCATCGCCTCCACCACGGGCACGGCGCGCGGCAACACGCAGGGGTCGTGGCGCCCGTGCGTTTCCAACGTCACGGCGCGCCCGGCGCGGTCGACCGTTGCCTGCGCCTGGCGGATGGTGGCAGTGGGCTTGAACGCCACTCGAAACACGACGTCCTCGCCATTGGAAATGCCGCCCTGGACCCCGCCGGAGCGGTTGCTCGCGGTCCGGATCCGCCCCCTCGCCACTGTAAAGGGATCGTTGTGCTCCGCTCCCGTCATGGTAACCGCGGCGAAACCGCTGCCGATTTCGAAACCCTTCGACGCCGGCAAAGACAACATCGCGCGCGCCAGGTCGGCCTCGAGCTTGTCGAACACCGGCTCGCCGAGCCCGGGAGGCACCCCGCGGCACACGCATTCCACGATTCCGCCCAGCGAATCACCGGCGCGGCGGGCTTCATCGATGCGCGCGATCATCTTCGCCGCAGCCTCGGGATCCGGGCAGCGGACCGCGTTGGCCTCGATCTCTTCGAACGCTACGCTCGCGGGATCCACCCGCGCTGCAATCGCGTGCACTTGCTTCACGTACGCCAGCACCTCGATGCCCACCAGCGTCCGCAACAGCTTGCGGGCTACAGCACCTGCGGCGACGCGCCCCACCGTCTCGCGGGCCGAGGCCCTGCCGCCTCCCTGCCAGTTGCGGATGCCGTACTTCGCTTCGTACGTGTAGTCCGCGTGGGAAGGCCGGTAAACGTCTTTCAACGCCTCGTACGCTTCCGGCCGCGCGTCGGCATTGCGCACGAGGATGGCAATCGGCGTCCCCAGAGTCTGGCCCTCGAACACCCCCGAGAGAATCTCCGCGCGGTCGGGCTCTTCGCGTGGCGTAGTGATGGCGCTCTGGCCTGGCCGCCGCCGATCCAAATCGCGCTGGATTTCCTCGACGCTGAGTGGCAAGCGCGGCGGGCAACCATCGATGACCGCACCGACACCGCCGCCGTGCGATTCGCCAAAGGTGGTCACGCGGAACAGGTGCCCGAACGTCGAGCCCATGCCGCCAGTTTAAGAAAGTGCGCAGCCCCCAACAAGCGGCAGGTCCGGCGCCGCGAAGAAACGACCTTCTCAGCACCAGAGCATTTTGCTATGGGTTGGTGCGACCGGGAGGGCGGCGATGCAGTTGTCGGGCACCGGCAGTGCGAAGCGTTCTCCGACCAAGCGCACGCGCCGCGGACCCCCCGATCCGCCGCCGGCGCGGCGCTACCACTTCGATCGCTTCGGCTCCTATCTGGGTTACCTCGACGAAAGCGGCCGCTACTATGACCGCGAGGGAGTGTGT
Organism: Myxococcales bacterium; assembly: GCA_037440145.1. Taxonomy (GTDB): domain Bacteria; phylum Desulfobacterota; class Binatia; order HRBIN30; family BPIQ01; genus JBBIUR01. Next base: position 10,281 of record JBBIUR010000021.1, read on the forward strand.
CGAGGATACGTGAACCGAGAGGGCCTCTTCTACGACGTGGAAGGTACGTGCCGAGGCCACATCGACGTCCAAGGACAGATGTGGGACGAGCGGGGTTCCTACCGCGGTTATTTCTACCCTATCCCGCGGAAGTAACGCGGTGCGCCTCGAGGCCGACGCCGAAGCGCGTGCCGCCGCCTGGCAAGTGCGGCTGAATGTCGGGGCTCGTCGGCAGGGAGGCCTCGGGGTCCGCGTGCCGTCTAGAGCTCGTTGGCCAAACGCTCGGGCAGCAAGCGGTCGGGAACTTGCGTGAGGTCTTTGTTCACGCTGGCGACGACGCGATGCGCCACGCCGGGGGGGATTGCCTTGCGAAGCATGCCCAGAAACTCGGGCGGGGCGACGAGCACCAGGCGCGCATAGGCGTTCCGCCCGTGCCCGTGTTCCAGCACCGCAACGAGCTTCTGCGCAAATCGAAGGGCTTCGACCTCCTTCGGGTCCGTCGAGGGCTCCATCGCCGAGCGCGTTCCATTTGCCACGCTCTGCTGCACGCGGCCGAACCTGTCCGCCACGATGTCGTGCCCTTTCGCGGCGCTCGCCGGATGTTCGAACTCCTCGATCAACTGCCACGGGCCCGCCTTCTTGTTGCTCTCGAAAAGTCGGGCTCGGCTGGCATCGGCAACGAGAATCCACGTTTTCCCTGGCATGGTCGCCCTCCCTTGTCGAACCGTTTTCTCCGCGCTCCGTCGCCCCGCCTACTGCCTCCGGGAGAGGAGCGCAATGCAAATAAAATATATGCCTGCCCGCGCCCGGGGGCACGCGTACCTGCATGAGATACCGAACTTGGCGGTCATGCCGGGAGCGATTTCGCGCCCTTCCCCGCCCCCAATCGGCGGGCCGGCCCAGGCCAAAGACGTGACGGGCAAAGCGCCGTCCCCAGAGACCACTTGAAGCCCCTGCCCCCGGTAGCGCACCCGCACGCGGAGCGCCAGGCGGTCTTTCGGCAAGCACAGGTGAAAGCGGAGCCCGCTACCGGCCGTCTCCAAGCCGAGGTGGCAGCGCTGCACCAGGTCGACCGTCCCGGCCGTCGCGAGGTGCATTCCCTCCGCTGTCGCCCCGCCCTGCAGATCCGCCGCATAAGTCTCGAGTGCCTCCCGAAACAGCCCCCGGGGCGAAGCCCGACCCCAGCGCGCCTACGTTCCCGAGCGGATCGCTCTGCCCGGAGTCCGACGGCTCGCAGACCGGCGACCAACTCATCGCGGTCCCATCCCATGCTTGAGCCGTGCGGCCAGCGCAGCTAGGAACTGCCGGACCTCTGCAGGGTCCCGCAAAAGGTAGTGCGCGCGCGTCGGCCGGGCCTGGGCCGCGACGAGAATCCCGACGCCCTGGTCCCGCAGGGCTACAAACGCGTCTTCGTCTGTCACGTCATCGCCGACATAGAGGCCCAGAGCGTCCGGTCCTTCCAAACCCAGCGCATGCAGAAGCCACAGCACCGCTTTGCCCTTGTCCCAGGCGATGGCTGGCCGCAGCTCGAAGACCTTCTTCCCCTCGGAACGGCAGAGCAGCGGATACTTCCGCGCGACCTCGTCGACCGCGCGACGGATTTTCTCAGCCTCCGCTTCGGCCACCAGCCGGTAGTGTACGGCAACCGCATACCTCTTCGGTTCGACAAGGGTTCCGGCGATGGCGCGCACTCGCTCCTGGAGTTCCCTCGCCGCGCTCTCGAGGGCACCAGCGCACTCCGCGACCTCTGCGGGCTCGAACCTCTGCCCGCCGGGGCCCGCGATGTCGAACCCGTGGCTCCCCGCGTAGAAGAGCGAATCGATCCCCACTAAGCCTTCCACGTCGGCTCGATCCCGGCCGCTCACGATGGCAACTGGACACAAACGCGAGAGCCCGTGCAGCGTGGCGCGTGTCTCCTCGGAAAGGACTGCCAGTTCCGGGCGAGCGACAATCGGCGTGAGCGTGCCGTCGTAGTCTAGAAAGACCGCAATGCGCTTTCCCTCCGCGCGGCGAGCGATTTCGGCGAACCGCTCCAAAGCGCCCGGAATGTGCATCTCCGGTCTCTCCGGCACCACCACCTCCGCTAGCCCCCAGTCCACCGTGTCTGCGCCATGCGGTTGCAGCTCCGCGCCGTGGCCCACCCGATTGACCGCTGAAACAAATCCGAAACCAGGTTCTTCGCCGGCCTGCAGCCCAAAATTGCGCCTTGGATTCCCGTAGCGGGCCGCGGCCCGACCGCGAGGCGGCGGGCTACTTCCGCGAAGGCCTCCCGTACCGACCTCCCCTCCAGGCCTGGATGCCCCGTCTCCTGGCCATCAACCATGGTGTCGACGTATTGCCCGACACCGCCGGCATCCCGGAAGCTCTTGCTCGACGACACCATGGCGCCCTTCAACCCAGCCGCAACGCCAGTTACATCGGCGCAATGCCGCGCGGGAAAACGCGCGCGCCGCGCTCCCGCACCAAACCGCGAAAGTACTCGTCCCTGGGGTTCCCCAGTCCGCAGGGGTTTGTGGACTGCGCTGGTCGGAGAACCCTCGGGCAATGCGATGCCGCAAGACGCCAGGAAACTGCGCGCACCGCCGGCAGTCCCTCTCGATGTCAAAGCGCGGTTGCGGGCAGCCCTGCCGCCCTGCGTGTCGCTCCAGATATTCGGCGAACATTTTCTTCCACGCCCCATTCTTCCACGCCGCTGCGTGCACCCCCGCGGTTTCCGTAAGCACACGGTCGAGATCGAACAGCAGCGCGCCAAATTCCCGGGCGAATGACGACGGCTGCCGCCCGCTGATTTGCTGCCCTCATCGGCGCTCTCGCTGCCCCGCGAGGATAACCTCCGAGCCGGGCCTGTCCAACCTCCGCGCACGCGGATACCCACCTGCCGCCGATAACCCGCAGTCCGGTTCCCTTCACAGGCACTGCGGGGTCGGACAAACGCTCCTGCGGACGCGATATCGTGACCAGCACCGGGAAAGGAGGCGGAGCGCCGCAAAGTCCTGCGCAGATCCCGATGAGCGCCGCAGTCTTCTACCACGTGGCCCTGGGAGCGGTGCTCAGAATGGCGGCGCAAATCCTGAGGACACACCTCTCGGGCTCCGGCATCGTCTTGATGCTGCTGCTCGGCGCAATCTGCGGCCCAGAGGGGAATCGCCGGCCGCGCGGGCAGCGCGGCACGCGGATCGGATACGAGGCGTCCAGCTCGGCCCCGCTGCTCGGGCGGAGACCGGGCGCGCTTCCCTGGAGCCCGAACAAGTTTGTCCTAGTCCTGCTCCGGAAAGGGCGCGCGTACGTCGCAACGGGAGCCCAAGTGCGCGGGCAGGGCGACCGGCTGCTGTGCCTGGCTGGTGCGGAAAGTACTGCCGGCGTCGCCCCCCCCAGCTCCCTCCAAGCCTGCGCCGCCGAGAGGTCGCTGGGCACACCGGAGACCGGGATTGAGAACGATTCTGTGCTATAGGGTCGCGACCGAATCTGTGAGGGGAGTCCATGGCAGAAACGATGCGCTTTGGGATCATGCTGTTTCCGTTCGACCGCTTCGCGGGCCCGGAAGACTTCGCCGCGGTCGCGCGCACCGCCGAGGAACTCGGGTTCTACGCGGTCGAGCTTCCCGACCGCTTGCTCCTGCCGCGCGTTCCCGGAAAGCGGTTCATGAACGAAGTTTGGCCCGATGGCATTGCACTGGCGGCATATCTCTCCGCTCGCACGAGGCGCATCCGCTTTTTTTTCAACGTTCGCGTCGTCCCGTGGGACAACCCGTTCCGCCTCGCCAAAGCACTGGCGACGCTCGACGTGGTGTCGGGCGGCCGGGTGCTATGCGGCGTCGGGGCCGGGACACACCGGGACGAGTTCGAGCAACTCGGAGTCCCCTTCGACGGCCGCGGCGCCCGCCTCGACGAATCGCTGCGGGTGATGAGGGTCCTATGGACTCAAGAAACCCCCGAGTACGCAGGTCGGGAGTACTCGTTTTCCAACGTCAGCTTTCTCCCCAAGCCCGTCCAAAAGCCTCACATCCCGATCCTGATCGGGGGCAGCGGCCCGCGCGTGGAGCGCCGCGTCGTCGAGCTCGGCGACGGGTGGACGCCGATGCGCGGCACGCCAGAGCAACTCGCCCAAGCCATTGGCCGTATCCGCGCGGCTGCGCGCGCGGACGGGCGCGACCCGAACGGATTCCAGTTCGGGTTCAACGGCTTCGCCATCGGCGTCGACAAGGCAGTGCTGAAGGCGCGACGCCTTGCGGGTGACGTGGGCGCCGAGGCGCGGGAGCGCACCCCGGAGGAGACCGTTCGCGCGATCGAGCGCTACCGCGCAGCCGGCCTCAACTACCTCACCATCATCCTCCCGTTTCGAGACGCCGCCGATTACCAGGCAAAGCTCCACAAGTTCGCCGGCGACGTCCTCTCGTCTTTTCCGTGAAGCCTGCCTGCACCTCCGCGCGCTCAGGTCTGCCCGCCGCCTGCCGCGCCGCTTCTCGCCTGCGGGTTGTCCCCAGCGGCGCGCGCCCGTAGAATGCGGGACCATGGCGTCGACCGGTGCGGGGTCTTGCAAGGTGTTTTCGCCCACGCTGCTCGCTGGGCAGACCGCCCTGGTTACCGGAGGGGGCACAGGCCTGGGCCGAGCGATCGCGGAGGCGCTGGCGGAAGCCGGTGCGGACCTCCTGCTCGCCGCGAGACAGGTCGAGCGCCTCGAAGCGGCGGCGGCGGAAATCCGCGCGTCGACCGGCCGGCGGGTGGAAACCGCCTACGTGAACATCCGGGACCGCGAGGCCGTCGAAGCCCTCGGGCGCCGGGCGCAGGAGCTCTTCGGCTCGATTGACATCCTGATCAACAACGCAGGGGGGCAGTTCCCGCAGCGAGCGCGCGACTTCAAACCCAAGGGATGGAATGCAGTGATCGAGACGAACCTGACCGGTACCTGGAACATGACGCAGGTGTTCGGAACCCAGATGCTCGATGGCCGCGGCGGCAGCATCGTCAATGTCATCGCCGTCGTCGGGCGCGGCTTTCCGGGCCTCGCCCACACAGCCGCGGCACGCGCGGGAGTGCTGGAGCTGACGCGGACGCTGGCAATCGAATGGGGTCCGAAGGTGCGCCTGAACTGCGTTGCCCCCGGGCCCGTGCGAACCGAGGCGTTTCAGGCCACGTACGACCAGCGCATCGCCGAGATCGTCGCCGGGCTCCCCATCCCCCGGTTCGGAACCAGCCGAGAAGTGGCCAACGCAGTCGTCTTCCTGGCCTCTCCAGCAGCAAGCTACATCACGGGCGACATCCTCTACGTAGCAGGGGGACAGCACCTGGCGGGGCGGAATCAGGCGCTGCTGGACGAAGAGCTGAAGGGATAACGGAACACATCCGGGGCAAGGGAGAGGAATCATGAACGGCGCTTCGTTCGACGTGGTGATCGTGGGCGGGGGGCCCGGCGGATACGTCGCGGGAATTCGGGCCGCACAGCTCGGGATGAGCGCTGCCATCGTCGAGCGCGAGCACCTGGGCGGGGTTTGCTTGAACTGGGGCTGCATCCCGACCAAGACCCTGCTTCGAACCGCGGAGATCTTTCGCCTCTTCCAGCGCGCGGGCGATTTCGGGCTCGCGGTGGAGGGAGTCCAGCTCGACCTCGAACGGATCGTCGCGCGCTCGCGCGCCGTCGCGGAGCGCCTGAGCAAAGGAATCGAATTCCTGCTCAAGAAAAACCGCGTCCAGGTGCTTGCCGGCCACGGCCGGCTGGCCGGCCGCGCCCGCGTGGCCATCGAAAAGGAAGGGAAAGTGATCGAGGAGGTCACTGCTAAACACGTGATCCTGGCAACCGGCGCCCGCCCCAAGACGCTTCCGGGCATCGAGCCCGACGGGAGGCTCGTCTGGACGTACCGCGAGGCAATGGTCCCGCGCGAGCTTCCGCAATCCGTCCTCGTGCTCGGGTCCGGCGCGATTGGCGTCGAATTCGCGAGCTTTTACCGCACCCTCGGCGCCGAGGTCACAGTGATCGAAGTGCTGCCCAGAATTCTGCCCTTCGAAGACGAGGAGATTTCCTCCCTGGCGCGGCGTGCGTTCGAAAAGCAGGGAATTCGGATTCATACCTCAGCCACGGTTACCGCCGTAAAGAAAGGGCCAGACAGCGTGACCGCGAGCGTGGACTTCGGAGGCGGCAGAACCGGGGAAATCACTGCCAGCCGCCTCATCCTAGCCGTGGGCATCGCGGCAAACACGGAAGGTATCGGCCTCGAGGACCTCGGAGTGGCGGTGCGCGATGGGCACGTGGAAGTCGACCCGTGGCTGGAAACGTCCGTGCCCGGGATCTTCGCCATCGGCGATGTTGCCGGTCCCCCGTGGCTTGCGCACAAGGCCAGCCACGAGGGCATCGTATGCGTCGAGCGGCTGGCCGGTGTGGAGGGCGTGCGCCCGCTCGACCGCACGCGCATCCCCGCGTGCACGTACGGGATCCCGCAAATCGCGAGCGTAGGCCTTACCGAAGCGGCCGCCCGCGAGGCCGGCTATACCGTCCGCGTCGGGCGCTTTCCGTACACAGCCAACGGCAAGGCCATCGCGCTGGGCGAGACGGAGGGGCTGGTCAAAACGGTTTTCGACGCCGCGACCGGGGAGCTGCTGGGCGCGCACATGATCGGGGCAGACGTAACCGAGTTGATCCAAGGCTTTGCCGTGGCCAAAACCCTGGAAACCACCGAAGCGGAATTGATCGAAACCGTTTTTCCGCATCCGACCGTCTCCGAAGCCATGCGCGAGTCGGTACTCGCCGCTTTTGGCCGCGCCATCCATATTTGACGAGGTGCGGCTGCAATGCGGCGCACTGGAGAGTTCTGATCGGAGGGCGCGCCTGACAGGGAGCTGCCGATGTTCGAACTCGACGAAAATCAACGCATGCTCGAGGCGGCCGCCCGAGCCTGGTGTACAAGGCACCTCACTCCGGCAGTGCCCGCCATGGAGCGCGGCGAGGAGCTGCCATACCCACTGCTCCGGCGGATGGGCGCCGATCTCGGCATCTCGGACGCGCTTGCCGTCGCCGCCCAGCACCGTCTCGAAAGCCTGCAGCGGCCCGCCGCAGCGGGTGAAGAAGCCGCCCCCGCACCGGCTACCGCGCTCGGCGGAGACCCCCTGCTCGCCAGCATCCTGCTCAAGGAAATCTGCCGCATCTCGCCTGGCTTCGGCCTCGCTCTGATCGCCACCCTCGGCTGCGGTCTCACTATCCTTGCCGCGGGGTCGGCGGCGCTGATCGAACGCTTTGCCCTGCCCCTCTTCCGCTTCGAAAAGATCGGCGCCTGGGCGCTGACGGAGCCCGAGGCGGGCAGCGACGCCTTTGGCGCGATGCGCACGACGGCACGTCCCGAGGGCGACGATGTGATCCTGAACGGGCACAAGACCTTCATCAGCAACGCGCCGTACGCGGACGTGTTCGCCATCTACGCCCGGGTGGGAGAGCGGAGTGCGCGCGCAATCCGCCCTGTGGTGGTCGAACGCGGCACGCCCGGCCTGGAGACCGGACCGCCGATGCGGAAGATGGGGCTGCACGACTCCCCGACCGGCGAAGTTTTCCTGCACGACTGCCGTGTCCCCAAGGCGCACGTGCTCGGCGCCTGGGAAAGCCCCAAGTTGGCGCGCGGCGCAAACGCTCTGGAAACCCTCAACCTCGAGCGCACGGTCATGCCCGCAATGTGCCTCGGCATCATCGAGCGCTGCGTGGAGGAATCGATTCGCTACGCCCGCACCAGGGTGCAGTTCGGCCGCCCGATCGGCGAGTTCCAGGGCGTCGCCTTCGCCCTCGCGCGGATGGAGCTGGCCCTGGAGAACGCGCGCAACCTGGTCTTCAAACTCGCATGGGCCCAGCGCGCGGGAAAACTCGACGCCCGATTGGCCTCGCTGGCCAAGCTGTACTGCGCCGAGCAGGCGGTCTGGGTGTCGCTGGCAGCAATCCAGATCCACGGCGGCGCGGGCTACATGGCAGACCTGCCGCTGGAGAAGCTCATGCGCGACGCGAAAATGTTCGAGATCGGCGGCGGCACGAACGAAATCCAGCTACAGACCATTGCCCGCTCGATCCTCCGCCGAGAAGCCCCGCGCGAAGCCTGACGGCACCCGATCTGCCGCGAAGTCGTCCGTCTGGGCCCGAACACAACCGACCGGCAGCGCCCCTCGGGCCCGCGCCGGCGCCGTGCTTCCATTCCTGCGGGTCTTGACAAATCGACCGCCCGGTTGATATCTGCCGCCCATGCCCGACAAGCGGCTCTTTACGCCGCTGCCGTCCCAGCTCCGGCAGCAAATCGCGGAGGAGTACGTAGCCTACGCGCTCCGGCGCGACGGCGAGCCCGACGTGGGGCGCCGCACCCTCGCCCGCCGCGAGGAATATTTCCGGCAACTGTCCCAGCGCCCGCCGGTGTGCTGGGACGGCGAGGCCATCGATCCCGTCGCGTTCCGCCAGTGGCACCGGGGCGAACGGCCTTTGCGAGACGCACCGGCGCTGAGCCGATGGCTGGTGCGGATCGCCCGCGCCAACGAAGGCGAAGGGTGGGGGGTGGAGTATCTGCTGCAGCGAGGCGGCTTCGACGGCCTGGGACGCGGCGGAAGGCCGCTGCGTCCGCGGGACTTCGCCGACCTCGAAGAGACGTACCACACGCGCATCTTCCGCGAAGTCGCGCGTTTGTTCGGCCTCGAGTACGAGCTGCGCCGCCCGCCCCGTGTCATCCGAGCTTCCGTGATGTTGATGGCGCGGCTTCCGCAGCGCAGTTCGTACTTGCTCCTCCTGGCCGGGGAGATCATGGGCACGGTGGCATTTCTCTTACTGGCCACCCAAGGAGAGGAGCTGCTCGCCTCCCGCCCGGCGGTACGGGATCGCGTTCGCGAGCTTCTCGACGAAATCCTCGTGGACGAAGTCGGCCACGTGACGTTTCTCCTCGGCTCGATGACGCGCCTGGAGCTCACTGCCGTCATTCCGCTCGCGCTTCTGTACCTGGCGACGTCGCGCGTGGGCTATTACGACGCGGACGCGGCTGAAGCCGCCCTGGTGCGGGAAGGCATCGCGAACTACTCCCTCGCGTACTTTCCCGAACGCGTGCTCCGGCGGGCGTTCGTGCCTGCGCCATACTGGCCCGACGCGTTCGACCGGCCGCCGTGGCGGAGGAACGGATGAGAGCTCCCAGCGCGGCGGCGTGCCAAAGCGGGCCGGCGCGCCGGCTGGCTGGCCGCGGCGGCGAAAACGGGGGCGGCGAGTGACCGGCCCTCTGCAGCAACAGCGCGGCGCGAAGGTGACGCGGCGAGGGCCGGGGCGGCCGCCCGGACCGAGCCAAACCGAGCAATTGCGCAAGCTGCTGGTGAAAGAGGCGAGCCGCCTGTACGCTGCCGGCGGCTACGCAGGCCTGAGTTTGGCGGCAGTCGCCGAGCGGGCGTGGTTGTCCATCGGCAGGGGCGTGCCGAACAG
>JBBIUR010000021.1:19683-32538 GCA_037440145.1 Myxococcales bacterium
GGGCCTCACTAAGGCCACGGTGTTTCACTACTTCCAGAACAAGGACGCGCTCGTCTACGCGGTCTTCGAAGCCTTGGGCCAGCGCCTGGAAGCCGCAACGCTGCGCTGCCTGGATCCGCCACCGCAATCGCACCGCGAACGACTGGAGAGATGGGTTTCGGCACTCGTCGACTTTTACGGCGCCGATCCCCTCAATGCGCGGCTGCTGTGCCACGGCCTTCTCGAGTCGGAAAAGCGCGTGATCGGAGCCAAGGCTCCGCCGGTTTTTGGACACTTCGTGGACCGACTCGGGGCCTTCCTTTCGTCGGGCATCGCTGCTGGCGAGTTTTATCCCGATCGGCCCCTCGGAACCGTGCTCTCGCTGGGCGGCGTGATCCTCTTCGAGCACATGATCCCCCCGGAAGCCCGCCGCTTCTACGAGGCACGCGACGGCAGTGTGCCGCTCGCACAGCGCAAGCGCGAGCTCGTTGCCTGGATCCGGCGGGCCGTGGTTCGCCCCGCCGCGCGCCTGGGCCGCGACCGGAGCATGCGCTCGGAATAACAGGGCAAGGGAAGTCCAAAGGAGGCTTCGCATGAAGACGGTCGACGCAGATGGACACGTGATCGAACCCGCGGATCTCTGGGAGCGGGAGCTGCCGAGCTCGCTGCGCGAGCAGGGCTTCCGCATCCGCTGGAACGCAGAAACGCAGCAGGAGGAGGTGTACGTGGAGGGCAGGCTTCTGCTTCCGGCTGGCATCGTCGGCGTGGGGCTCGCAGGCCGGCCGTTCGCCGACGTGGGGAAAGGCGTGCGCTATGCGGACTTGATGCCCGGCGGCTTCGATCCGCGGCAGCGGCTGGTGGACATGGACCGCGAAGGAATCGACGTTGCGGTGCTCTACCCCTCCGTGGGTCTGTTTCTCGAAGCGATCGAAGAGCCCCGCCTGGCAGAGGCGTGCTGCCGCGTGTACAACGATTGGCTCGCCGATTACTGCCGCGCCGAACCGGCGCGCCTGGTCGGTGTCGCCGCCGTGCCGATGCAAGACGTGAACGCAGCAGTTCGCGAAATGGATCGAGCCCTCGACCGGCTGGGGCTGAAAGGAATCTTTGTCCGCCCCAATCCGTGCAACGGCCGGGCGCTGCACGACCCGTACTTCGACCCGCTGTGGGCCGCTGCCGCCGAGGCCGGCGTCCCAGTGGGTCTGCACCCGTCCGGAGCGGGCGACCTGCCCGGGGCGCTGCAGGGCTTGCGGCTCGACGCGCCCATCATGGGCCACCCGACGATTTTCTTTGTCGACAACCTCGTCGGATTCTCGCACATGGTTTGCGGCGGTGTTTTGCAGCGGCACCCGAGACTGCAGGTCGTCGTCCTGGAGGCAGGTGGTGGATGGCTCGGACACTGGTTCGACCGCTTCGACCACTTCGCCCGCGTGTACGGCTGGATGGCCCCGGAGCTGGAACTGCGGCCGAGCGAGTACTTCAAGCGGCAGGGGTACGTATCCTTCGATCCCGACGAGAGCACGCTGCCGGCTCTGCTGCCGGCCATTGGGGAGGACCGGATCGTGTGGGCATCCGATTACCCCCACCTGGACGCGACCTTCCCAGGAGTCGTGCGCGAACTCGAAGAGCACTTGGCCCCATTGCCTCCGAGCGCGCAGCGGAAGATCCGCGGCGAGAACGCCTCGCGGCTCTACGGCATCGAGGATCCGCCTGCCCTCGCGCCCTCAGTACTGGACCGCACAGGCCGCGAAACAGGAGCCCGGAGATGAAAGACGCCCGCTTGTTGCATTACTCCCACTGCGTTTCCGATATCGAGCGCTCACGGCATTTCTATGCCGACGTGCTCGGTTTCGAAGTCGTGGCCGAATTCGAGTTCGACGACCCCGCCACCGCGCGCGTGATGGGACTGCCCGGGTGCAAGTTCAAGGGCATCTTCATGAAGCGCGACGGCATGCGGATCGAGCTCATCGCGTTTTCGAACCCGCCGCCCGATACGACCAAGCGGCGCCGGCTTGCGAACGAGATCGGCCATTCGCACTGGAGCTTTTACGTCCGCGACCTCGACGAAGCGCTGGCGTACCTGCGCGCAAAAGGCGTGGAGGTCGAGGACGAAACCCGTGCGGTCCTGCCCAGCGGCATCGAGTGTTGCGTGGTGCGCGACCCCGACGGTTTCCCCATCGAGATCGTCGAGCAGCCGACCCTCGAACTGCTGCCGTACGAGGGCTGGTCGGGGTGATCCCATGACCCGCGGCCGGCTCTCCGGAAAAGTCGCCGTCGTGACCGGCGCGGCGCGGGGGCAGGGCGAAGGCGTTGCGCGCCGCTTTGTGGCCGAAGGAGCGCGCGTCGCGCTGCTCGACATCCTGGACGAGCGCGGCCAGCGCGTGGCGCGCGAGCTCGGGGAACCGGCGCGCTACTTCCACTGCGACGTTGCAGTGGAGACCGAGGTGCAGCAGGCCATCGACACTGCGGCGAGTCACTTCGGGGGATTGGACATCCTGTACAACAACGCAGCGGTGATCGCGTACGGAGCGCGCATTGCGGAAATGCCCGCCGCGCAGTGGAACCGCACCCTCGCCGTCAACCTCACGGGGCCCTTCCTTTGCGCGAAGTACGCCTTGCCCCATCTGTTGCGCCGCGGCGGCGGCGTGATCCTCAACGTCTCGTCGCACGGGGCTTTTCAAGCGGCTCCGGTGGGCGTGGCCGACTACGCGACGGCAAAGGGCGGCCTCGTGACCTTCACCTACTACCTCGCAGTGGAATACGGCCGCGAAGGGATCCGCGCGAACTGCATCGTGCCGGGGCCCATTCCGACCGACCTCAACGCCCCGTTCTTGGGCACACCGGAAGGGCGCGAGATGACGGCTGCCTTTATCCCGCTCGGCCGCGTGGGGGAGATCGAAGATGTGGCGAGCGCAGCCGTGTTTCTCGCCTCCGACGAGGCGAGGTGGATCACGGGCGCCGTGCTCCGGGTAGACGGCGGAATCGTGATCCAGTAAAAGCCCGGTCGGCGCCGTGGCGGCCAGGCGCAAACAGCGCGGAGAGAGGGATGGATCTGGGAATCGAGGGAAAAGTGGTGCTCGTCACCGGTGCGGGTTCAGGCATGGGGCGGGCAAGCGCGCTGGCGTTCGCCCGCGAAGGGGCCAAGGTCGTCGCGGCCGATATTGACGGCGCAGCCGCCGAGGAGACCGCGAAGGCGATCCGCAGCGCCGGAGGCAACGCCGTTGCCGTGGTGGGTGACGTGTCGGTGCGAGCCGACGCCGCGCGGTACGCAGCGGCGGCGCGGGAGGCCTTCGGGGCGTTGCACGTCCTCGTGAACAATGCCGGCGTCGAGGCCTTTTACACCCTGGTGGACACTCCTGACGAGGTGTGGGAACGGATGCTGGGGGTCAACGCGAAGGGGCCATACCTGGTCGCGCAGTACGCGGTTCCGGAGATCGCCCAGGCCGGTGGCGGCGCGATCGTGAACATCTCGTCCGCCGCGGGCTTGCGAGGAAACGTCGGCCTCGCCGCTTACAGCGCGGCGAAGGCCGCACTGGTTGCGATGACGCGCTGCCTCGCCCGCGAGCTCGCCCCGGCAAAAATCCGCGTGAACGCCATCGCTCCCGGTCTCATCGACACGCCTACCGCGCGGCGCTGGACGGATCGCGTCGGCGGGATGGAAAAGGCACTCGAGCTGGTCGGGAGCGCGCTGTGCATTCCCCGGGCGGGGGAGGCCGACGAGGTCGCCCGCGCTGTGGTCTTTCTGGCTTCCCCGGCGGCCTCGTACATCACGGGCGTCGTGCTGCCCGTCGACGGGGGCATGAGCGCATGAAGACGGGCGGCGAGTGCTTGGCGCGCTCGCCCGAGCCGCGGCGCGGAACTCGTCCGCAGCGGGCGTAAACGATCCACCGAAGGCATGCACGTGCGCACCCCCACGGTTTGGAACCGAGCCCCTCGTAGTCGCGGCACGGACTCCAGCGCGCCGCCCCCTGTGAGCCTCGACGAGGGAGCGCTCTCGGTCGGAGAAGTGCTCGAGACCATCGTGGGCTGCAAATGGTCAGTTCGCCTTCTCGACCAAATCGCAGCAGGAACGCGGCGGCCAAGTGCGCTGTTGCGCGGCTGCCCGGGGCTCTCGAAAAAGGTGATGAACGAGCGCTTGCGCAAAATGATGCGCTTCCACATCCTCGAGCGCACCGTCTCCGGCAGCAAGCCGCCGCTGCGCGTGGAGTACCGGCTCACCCCGTTCGGGCAGCGCTTTCTGCGCATCCTCCGGGAGGTGCGCAAGCTTCAAGAAGCCGTCGACGCGGGCCGGTTCGCGGCCCGACGCAACCCGAGCGCACTCCGTTCGCTCCGCCCTCGACCAGCTCGCGCGCAGTGAACCGGCAAGCCGCGGAACCCCTAAACGACGCTGGCGGGACACTGGCCTTGGCGCCGCGCCAGCCCGGGCACCGCACACCAGAATAGCCCCGGGTCCCGATTGAGGCTCGTTTGTGCCTGCCCGCGAACGGCGGTAGGGAGCGCGCTATGCGGCGTCCGGGGGCGAGGCGGGCCTGATGTCGTTGCGCCGGAAGCTCGTCTGGGTGGCAGCGCTCTACTTCGCGGAAGGATTCCCGTTCGGAATCGCCCTCGACAACCTGCCCGTGTATCTGCGAACGCACGGGGTTTCTCTAGTCGAGATCGGCTTTTTGAGCCTCGTCGGCCTGCCCTGGACGCTCAAGGTCCTGTGGTCTCCGCTCGTCGACCGCTACGGCGAAAAGCGGCAATGGATCTGCACCTGCCTCTGCTGCATGGCCGCGGCGCTCTTGCTCTTACCTTTACCCGACCCGCGCCAGCCGGGCTTGTGGTTGTGGGCACTGCTGCTGCTGTTCACCGCCGCATCCGCAACCCAGGACATCGCGATCGATGCTTACACCATCGGCATCCTGGCCCCGGGCGAGGAAGGTGTCGCCAACGGTGTTCGCGTGTCCGCCTACCGCATCGCCCTGATCGCCGGGGGCGGCGGCCTCGTCATTCTCGCTGGCACCCTGGGCTGGACTGCAAACTTCTGGCTCGCCGCTGCAGTGCTCGGCGCTCTCGCAGTGGCGGCCTGCTACAGCCCGCCATGTCCGCCCGAGCAACTGCAGCGCCGCCCGTGGGCGCCCGCTTTGCTGGCCTGGCTGCGCCGGCCCGGTGCCGCTGCGGTTTTCCTGTTCGTGCTCATCTACAAGCTCGGCGACGCCGCAATCGGCCCCATGGTGAAGCCGTTCTGGGTCGACCAGGGCTTGACGGTGGAAGAAATCGGCCTGGTCTCGACGACTCTCGGAGCCGTCGCAAGCATTGCAGGCGCCCTCGCTGGGGGGGCGCTCACGAGCCGCTGGGGTCTTTTTCGCGGCATTTGGTTACTCGGACTGGCACAAGCAGCTTCGAACCTCGGCTATGCTGCGGCGGCCTTTGCGCACGCCGGCCGCGGAGCGATCTACGCTGCATCGCTCATCGAAAGCTTTACGGGCGGACTCGGCACTGCAGCTTTCCTCGCCTTCCTGATGCACATCTGCGACAAGCAAAATGCCGCCACGCAGTATGCACTGCTCTCGGCGCTCTTCGGACTCACCCGCGCCCTCGCGGGAGCCGCCAGCGGCTGGGGAGCATCGCACCTCGGTTACGGGCCGTACTTCACCCTCACCTTCGTCCTGGCGACGCCCGCCTATGCGCTCCTGCCCTGGATCCGTCCCTGGTGTGACAGCGGCCCCAGCCCCGCCCCACTGGCACGCTGACGCACGGCTCGCCTTCAGCGAAACGCGCGCTCCACTTCGGCTCGCCTCGCGCTTGCAGGCATGAGAGCCGGCTCCGTCCGTAGCCCCGCCGCCTCGACCTGCTCCAGCGCCATCCGAAACCGGCGCAGCTCTACCCCGTGTGCGCGGCAGACCGCTGCCAAAACTGCCAGGCGCTGCTGGGGAATGGTCGGACTGGAGACGAGGATCTCGCGAACTCCCCATCGCCCGACGCCGTTCGCGAGGTCCGCAGCAGTCCCGAGCATCGGCACGCCCTGGATCCTCTGGCCTTGGAGAGACGGCGAGTCGTCAATGAATCCAACTACCCGATAGCGAAGGCGCGGGTTCTGCCGGATCTCCCGCAGGAGTGCAAGTCCGCCCGAGCCGGCACCGTAAATGAGCACCGGAAGCGCTTTCTCCTGGCCACTTCCTTGAGCCAGGAGTTCCAAGATGCGGAACGATGCCCGCGCGCCAATCACGAGAGTAGCCGAGAAGTAAAAATCCAGGGCCCAGAGCACGGCGGCATGCGGCTGCAGGTCGTACGTCACCGCTGTCGCTCCGGTCGCCACGGCCTGGGCTACCACGAGACTCTTCGCTAAGGCGAAGAAATCGCTGGCCCCCATGCTGCGGTAAACGCGCCGGTACGTACCCGCCCAGACGAGGACCGCGAGCTTTGCCGCCACGACCACCGGCAGGGTGAGCAGAGCGTAGCTCTCGCCGTCCACATCCAGGCCGCCGTGCCCGGTGAGAAGCAAACTGGCGCAATAGGCGGCGGCCACAAAGCCCGCGTCCACGAGGGCATGGAAAACACGGCGGCTGAAAACCGGCAGCGCGAACAGCGGCAACAAGGTACCTCGGCGCAGCACTTCGACCTCCCGGTACCCGAGCTTCCGAACGCCGACATAGCTCGCCACGGCCACGATCCCCACGAGCAGTGCCGTGTCGGAACCCCGAGCCCGCACGGCCAGAAAGGCCAACGCCCCCAACGCAGCGCACACCCCGTAGAGCAAGAGCACGGCGCGGCGGTGGGTGAGCCCCATGGCGAGCAGCCGGTGGTGGATGTGGTTTCGGTCGGCGCGGAATACCGAGGCGGAGCCAACCACCAGAAACCGGTACTCGTTGCGCTCGCTGTCGAGCTACACGACGTGGAGCGCGCCGAGTACCCGTCGCAGCATGGTGAGCAGCGTGTCCATGATCGGCAAGCCGAGAGCCAGGATCGGCACCAAGAGCACCACGGCCGTGGCGCCCTTCTGCGCCGCCTGAATGGACAAAACGGAGCCGGAACCCGGAGTTGTACTGGACGAAACTTATGGCCAGAACACGAGTGCGTTCTTCCCAACAGGCCGCTACAAGATCGGGGGTAACTCGGCGGTCGCGCGGCCGGAGGAAACGGAACCTCACACCGCGCTCTTCCTGCGCCATCCACGGAAGCACGTTGGCGGGGTACTCGCCCTGCACCAACAGCACCTCGTCCCCGGGCCGAAGATCGAGGCCAGATGCAGCCCAGAGCACGCCTTCCGAGGTGTTCCTGCAGAACGCCACCTCGGCCGCCTCGCATCCCAGAAACCGCGCCACGCGCTCCCGCGTCTCCACGACCAGCGGCCCGTTGTGGAAAAAAGCGGCTACGATGCCGTCCTCGGAAAGGCGTCCGATCCATCCGCGCAGTTCTTCTGCCGTGCGCCGCGGGAGAATTCCCACCCCATTCGTCGCGAAGTACACGTAGCGCTCCAGTGCCGGAAACTCCCGGCGCACCTCTGCGACTTCGCTTTCGGTCCAGCTACCCACTCTTCCCCTCCCGAAGCCGCTCGGCATAGTCGATCACGACTTTGACCTGATCGCTGGGCTTTCCGAGCTCCTTCAGAACGTCGGGGACTTGCGAAAGGTCGATCCGATGCGAGACAAACCGGTCGACGGGAAACTCGCCCCGAGCGAGCACCTCGATCACCTCGGCGACCTCGTCGGCATTCGTGCCGATCGGAAAGACCAGGTCGTTCTCTTTCAGACACAAAGCTAACGGCCGAATCGAGATTTCTTCCAGCGTGATCCCCGCCAGCACCACCACGCCACCCGGCGCAGCCATTTGGATGGCGGCTTCCATCACGTCACCTCGACCCACGGCCTCGAACACGAGTTCCGGGCTGCCACCAAGAGCATCGGCAATGGCACCCGCCACATCCGGGCACGCCCCTGGATCGAGCACGACGTCCGCGCCGAGCTCCGAAGCAAGCTGCGCACGGCGGGCCACGGGCTCGCTAACAACCACGCGTGCCGCGCCCCAGCGCCGAACCCAGTACAGGACCGAAAGCCCGATCTGCCCCGCGCCCAGGATGGCAACGCGCTGCCCGCGCTGGAATCTACCGCGCCGCACGAAGTGCAGCCCGTTGGCCAGAGGCTCTGCAATCACCGCGTGCAAGCTCGGCAGGCGTTCCGGGATGCGAACGCAACTCGAGGCGCGGACGACGACCGCCTCGCAGTACCCGCCTTGACTCTCCGCCGCCGCCATACCCAGGTGCTCGCCGATCGGTACCGCACGGTCACCGGGTCGCCAGCCGCCCACGTCCGGGCCGCACGATTCCACCTCCCCGACGAGCTCGTGCCCTAGGATCGTGCCGGGCGGCGAAACCTGGGCCAAGAATTTATCCGAACCGCAAATGCCGCATGCGAGGACGCGCAGGCGCACCTCCCCGGGGCCGGGCGCGCGCACGTCGATATCTCGGAGTTCGAACTCGCCCGGACCGACGAGCACTTGAGCGCGACATTTCATCACATGAGATCCCGGCCGCCGTCAGCGCAGCGAAGACACCCAGCCCTGCTTAGCCCGTCGCCCGCCGAGAACGCCGCCCCGTCGCTGCCGCGCGCCCAGTCCCGCCTGCCTCGCGCGATGAAGGCGTGACGGCAATTCGCACTCGCTGCCCGCCGCGCATCACTACCAGCTCCACCGCCTCCCCAATGCGCAGGCCCTGCATGGTGTAGGTGTAATCGTAGATGTCTTCCACCTTCTGGCCGCCCACCTCCACAATGACGTCACCCGGCTGCAAACCGGCAGATGCGGCCGGGCCGCCGGGAACCACGCCCGCCAGCTTCACTCCGGTCACGTCTGCAGCGCTGTAGTCCGGAATCGTCCCCAAGTAGACGCGCAAGCCTGCACGCGAGGCGCGCGGCGCCGGAACAGCCGTCTCGGCGTACGCAGGAGCGCGCGGCTCCTCGAGCAGGAAGCGCGCAACATGCGCCATGAACCGAGCCACCTCGGCGGCGCCGGCGTAATTCAGCGTCTCGGGGGTATCTCGAGGCGTGTGGTATTCAGCGTGCGCGCCTGTGAAGGCGCTCAGGACAGGGACTCCCCGCGCCGAAAAAGAGGTCGCATCCGTCGGCAGGTAACCCGAGCTCTCCGCCACGATCGGCAGGCGGAGGACGGAGTTCTGCCTCTCGATGATGCCCAGCCACTCCGGACTCGACGCCACCCCCTGAAGAACGAGGGTCTTGTCGAGTCGGCCGATCATGTCGAGATTGAGGTACGCCGCGATCGCGGCGCTCGCGTTTCCAGCCAGCCGGCGGGCGTAGTGCGTCGAGCCCAAAAGCGCGAGTCCCGCGCCGGACCACGCAGCGAAAATGGCATCCCGCTTCATTGCCAATCGGCCCAAAGCCTTTTCCCGCGCCAGGTAGTGGGCGATCTCCAGCATCCTCGCCACACCCGAGGCGTTGTCGTCTGCGCCGTAATGGATGATCGGTCCCCCCCTCTTCGCGCGCGAGAGAGTCGGGGCTCGGGCCTTCCCCGAGGTGGTCGAGATGCGCCCCGACCAGCACGCTCCCGCCACCCGCCGAGTTCGCCGGAAGCCGTGCCAGCACATTCCGTCCCTTGCGGACCTCTCGCTTCAGGTCCACGGTGGCCGCTACCGAAACGCCGGGAATCTCGAATCCGGCCAGCGCGACGCCCGCATCGAGCTGGTCCCGCAGCGCCTTCAATTCGCGCCCTGAAGAAGCCAGGATCTCTTGCGCGACCTCGTCGGTGACCGAGAGCACTGCGATGCTGCTGCTGCCCGCCGAGGCGTCGAACGCGAGCGGGACGAGTTGTTCCCGAACCTTCGAATTCGGGCCGCTGGCAGCAATGAGGCCGACCGCACCGCGGTCGCGCGCGACCTTCGCGTTGTACCGCAGGCTCGCGTACTGCGCGAGATGGTGCCGCTGCGGGCCGGCTATGCCCTCGGGAAAATAGCGAAAAGCCAGCACCCACTTCCCTGCCACGTCCAGCCCTGAAAAGGAAAGGAATCGTATGCGGCGACCGCGGCCGACTCCGGAGCGTAAATCCCGTACCCGGCGAACACGACCCGGGCGGAAGGAACGGACCCGATTTTGGAATAGGCCACGGGGCGCCACTGAACATCCACCAGGTACTCGCGGGGCGCGCCCTCGCGCGTCACGGCAAAGCGGTTGGCACTGCCCAGCGAGGCTGCCGCGGCGAACTCGTATTCGTCGAAGTACGTCCCCGAAACGCCCGCGGGCTCGAGGCCGAAGAACGCGAACCGCTCCGCGACGTATTCTGCAGCGAGGCGCTCTCCCTCCGTGCCCGCCAGGCGCCCCCGCAGGGCACCGGAAGCCAGGTACGCAACGTGGCGGCGGATGTCCTCGGCAACGATATCCGCACGCAGCCGCGCGGGTCCGAACTCCCCTCCCTCCTTTCCACGCAGCCGCAGGTCAGCTTGCGGCGGTTCAGGCGCGAGGCCGAGCAGGCGCCGGGCGAGGGTATCGTTCCACCGTGCCCAGAAGATCTGCGACGCCCCGCCCGGCGTGCGGTTGCTCGTCCACGCGACGTGCTGCCCGTCGGGCAAAAACACGGGCAGGCCGTCGAAGCCCTCGGCGTCCGTGACTCGAACGGGGCTTTGCCGCCCTTCCGCATCGACGAGATAAAGCTCGAAATCGCCCGACTCGCGGGCATTGGCCGCAAAAATCAGATAGTCGCCCGAGGGGTGGAAGTACGGCGCCCAAGAAACCGCCCCGAGGTGCGTCAGTTGGCGCGGCTCGCTCCCGTCGGGATTCATCGTGAAGATTTCCGCGGCGGAGCCGTCCTCGCGAAAGCGCCGCCAGCAGATTTTGCGGCCGTCGGCACTGAAAAACGGCCCCCCATCCGCGCCGCCCGCACTGGTGAGGCGGCGGATATCAGATCCGCCGGCGTCCATCGAATAGATCTCCAGTGCGGTTGCACGGTCGCGCTCGAAGGCCTGCCACTCCTCGGGCGGCAGCGACCCCGCATATGCATGCCGGTTGGAGGAGAAGACGATGCGCGCGCCGTCAGGGGACCAAGAAGCCTCCGCGTCGTATCCGAAGGCGTCTGTGAGCTGCTGGATGCGGCCGGTCAGAAGATTGGCTTCGAAGAGGTCGAAGTGCGGATCGTAATCCCACCCGTAACTGCCCCTGCTGCCGCGCTCGCGCTGTACCATTTCCGCCCTTTGCTTTTCGCGCGCCTGCGGGTCGAGGTGGGTAGACGCGAAAAGGGCACGCGTCCCGCTCGGGTGAACCCAGCCGCACGTCGCTTTGCCGTAGCCCGGCGAAAGCCGCTGCAGCGTGCCGAATTCCAAGTCCAGCACGTAGATCTGAAAGAACGGATTGTCCGGTTCGCGTTCGCTCTAAAAGATCATCGCCGAACCGTCCGCGCTGAAGTACCCCTCGCCAGAGCGGCGGCCGCTGAACGTGAGCTGGCGGATGTCGGAAAGCAGGACGCGGTCTTGGGCGCGCGGTGCCTCGGCCGCGCGCCGCGGCAGGAGCAGAGCGCCCCGCACGGGCGAGCAGCCGGCACTGAAAGCAGCGACAAGTGCGCCGGCAGCGCAAAGCCCTCCCGCGGGGCGCAGCCCGATGCGCCGCCGCGGCGTGCTGCACCGAGCCTTTCCCGGATAGCAGGCGCGCGTTCTCAGTGGATTCGCTTTTCCCGACCTGCCCACTCTTTCTCGCGCAGCACGAACTTTTGCACCTTGCCGGTCGACGTTTTCGGCAGAGGGCCGAATTCCACGCACTTCGGGCACTTGAAGTGCGCGAGTCTCTCCCGGCAATGGGCGATGATTTCCGCCTCGGTCGCGTTCCTCCCCGGCTTCAGCGTCACGAATGCCTTCGGGACTTCACCCCATTTCTCGTCCGGCACCGCGATGACGGCAGCTTCGAGCACTGCCGGGTGCTGGGCGATGGCCTGTTCGATCTCGATCGTCGAAATATTCTCCCCGCCCGAGATCACGATGTCCTTCTTGCGATCCCGCAGCTCGATGTATCCATCGGGATGCATCACCGCCATATCGCCCGAGTGGAACCAGCCGCCGCGGAACGCTTCCGCGCTCGCGCGCGGCTGGCGGAAGTAACCCTTCATCACGTTGTTCCCCCGCATCACGACCTCCCCCATGGTCTTCCCGTCGCGCGGCACGTCGCGCATTTGGTCATCGACCACTCGCAGCTCGCACGCCACGAGGTTCGGCACTCCCTGCCGCGCGCGCAGTCGAGCTCGCTCTTCCGCGGACAATGAATCCCACTCCGGGTGCCAGTCGCAGTACGTGTGCGGGCCGTACGTCTCCGTGAGCCCGTAAAGGTGGGTGATCTCGGCGCCGATCCGCTCCCACTGCGCCAGGAGCGTCGGAGACGGAGGTGCCCCTCCGGTGGCAATGCGCAACGGCCGCGGCAGGGGCTCTGAAGGAGCTGCGGGGTCGTGGATCAGCGTGATCAAGACCGTGGGGGCCCCGTTGAAATGCGTCACCCCCTCTTCGCGGATAAGCCTCCACACGACCGGCGGATCGACGCGGCGAAGCAAAACGTGCCGGCCTCCCGCCCCCGTGACCGCAAACGAAAAGCACCAGCCATTGCAGTGGAACATCGGCAGCGTCCACAGGAAGACCGACGCCGGATCCAGCTTCTGCGCAATGATCTCTGCCAGCGCGTTCAGATAGACCCCGCGGTGCGTGTACATGACGCCCTTGGGTCTCCCCGTGGTCCCCGACGTGTAGTTGACCGAGTACAGGTCATCCTCGCGGGGCACCCGGAACACCAGGTCGGGGTCGGGCGCGACGTCGATGAACTCCTCGTACTCGGGCCCATCGAATACCCGCCCGGCTCCGGGGGCGAACTCCGGGTCCGCAATGGTGATCACCCTCTTTACGTCGGGAATCGCCGCGCGCAG
>JBBIUR010000022.1:0-32380 GCA_037440145.1 Myxococcales bacterium
GTTTTCGACGGATGGGCCCTTTGATCACCCGCAGGGGCTCGAGCGCTCTAACGTCCTGCTCCGCGCTGTCGCACGTCCCTCGCCGGCGCACGAGCTGTCGCTGTGGGGTTCTGTGTACGCCGGTAACTGGGACGCGTCGGGACAGATTCCCTGGCGGGAGGTGGCTACCGGTCGCCTGGATCGCTTTGGCGCCGTCGATCCCACAGAAGGGGGCAGCACGGACCGGGAAAACCTGGTTTTTCATTACGCCTATGAGCCGAGTCCCGAGAGCACCTGGCGGCTTTTTCTGTTCGGCAGCCGCTACGCGCTTGATCTGTTCTCGAACTTCACGTTTTTCAAAGAGACGGGCCTTCGCTTCTACCGCGGCCCCGATGGAAGCCCGGTCGACTTGTGCGCGGGGCTGGATGAGGCGGCGTGTGCTGCCGCTGCTCGGGGTGCCGAGCGCCCCTGGCTGCCCGGAGATGGGATCGAGCAACAGGACTCGCGCTGGGTGTACGGGGGGAGGCTTTCGTACATGCGCAGCGCAGCGCTTTGGGGCATCCCGATCGAGGGCGAGGCTGGAATCGAAACCCGCCACGACCAGGCGGCCGTCGCCCTGCACCGGCAAGTGCAGAGGCGGCGATTTTTCACCGTCAGCCGCGTCTCGGCCGCGCCGCGAATGGTCGGCGGTTACGCGCACGCGGAGATTTTCCCGCGCGAATGGGTGCGGCTGGACTTGGGGCTTCGGTGGGATGCGTACTTCCTGAGAGTGCGCGACCGGCTCGGGGTGCCCAGTTTCGATCCCAATTTCTCTGCAGAGCGGATCGACGGCAGCGATCGCGAAGCCCTGCTGAGCCCGAAGGTCTCGATCGTGTTTTCCCCCAGCGATCGAAGCGAGTTCTACGGGAACTTCGGCGCCGGCTTCCATTCCAACGATGCCCGCGCTGTGGTCGGCCGGGGCTTCGACCCCCTCACGCGATCGCTGGGATACGAGCTGGGGGCGCGCACGCGCCCGGTGGAGGCAGTGGAACTCGCTGCGGCGCTCTGGCTCCTCGACCTGGATTCCGAGCTCGTGTTTTCCGGCGATGCCGGGACGGTGGAACCCAGCGGGAGCACGCGGCGATGGGGAATCGATTTCGAAGCCAGGGCGCGCCCTGCGCAATGGATCGCCTTCGATTACGATCTCGCATTCGCGGACGCCCGCTTTCGTGCCACGGGAGGCGCCGTGCCGCTGGCCGTGACGCTGTTGATGAACGGCGGAGTCACGATGGAGTTCGGGTACGGGCTGTCCGCTGCAGGCCGCGTCCGGCTTGTCGGCGACCGGCCCGCGAACGAAGACCGCAGCCTGACGGCGCGGGGGTACGCGATCGCGGACCTAGTCCTCCGCTACCGCTGGCGGCGCGCGGAGTTTTCGCTCGACTTCCTGAACCTTGTCGACCGCGCGTGGCGCGAGGCGCAATTCGCCGATCGCTCCTGCGTAGCCCGGGAACTCGGGGCGATGTCGGGCTGCTTTGCAGCGGGCAATCTCGGCGGAGACGTGGAACAGGTCGCCGAGGACATTCACTTCACGCCCGGCAACCCCTTCTGGGTTCGCGGGGGCGTGGCGGTGGGCTTGTTCTGAAACCACGCCCGCGCTGTTCGCGCCGGCCGCGGCCGGGGATGCGCGGTGTCGAATCGGCGGCGGGGCAAGCGGCAGATCGCCGGGCGGGATGGGTGCGCTCCATTCGAAGCCGTCGAGCCCGCCGGCAGGCGCGGCTACCCCGGGCATTTGCGGGCCGAAAACCTTCTAAGGCTGCCACGGTCTTTCCGCGCTTCCGAAGGCGGACGCCCGGAGGCAAGGCCACGCCCTGGGGTCGATCGGTGTTCCCGCAGCCGCTACCTGCCCGCTGCCTGTTTCCCGCCGTGCGGCCCGTGGCGGTTTTCCGAATCCAAGCGGAGAAATTGCTCGATTGCCGCTGCGATCTCGTCTCGGACGCGGCGAAAGACGCGCAGTCTCTCTTCGTCCGTTCCGCGAGCGGCTGCCGGATCCTCGAAACTCCAGTGCAGCCGCTCGCATCGCGCGGGGAAGTAGGGGCACTCTTCCCGCGCGCGGTCGCATACGGTGATTACGTAGTCGAAGGCGCGCCCTTCCATTTCCGCCACGGACTTGGACCGCTGGCCGGAAATGTCGATGCCGATCTCCTTCATGGCTGCGACGGCCAGCGGATGCACGCCCGCGGGCCGCGTGCCCGCGCTCTCTACTTCGAACCGGTGCCCGGCCAGGTGCCGGAGCAGCCCCTCGGCCATCTGGCTGCGGCAGGAGTTCCCAGTGCACAGAAACAGCACGCGCCGTTTCGCACCTCGAAATCCCGCGGCCATGCATGCGATTATGCGGCGCGGAGCACCGCAAGGCCAGAGCGGCGCGCACCCGCGCGGGGAAATGACGTAGTGCGAGAGGCTGCGTCGGCACCCGGCTATCTTCGGCCCCTGCGGGCTCCCCGCCCACCGCCCAGCCGTTGGCTGACAGCGAGGTCGGAGTTTTCCGTGGCACGCGCTCGCTCCGCCAGAGTCGGGTGCGCTCGAGTCGCTGGGGATTCCTACGCGAGATCGCTGCATTTGCAGCTGCAAGTGCGGGCCTTGCCCCACCACATGGTGGGCACACACTCCGGGGCCCAGCTCCGCGGGTTGTTGAAATCAGATTCTAAAAAATGATATTCGGATCCGGATGGCGAAACCGAATCCTGCACTGCGCGAGCGCCGGCGCGTGCGCCGGGAGCGGCTCCTCGCCTTCAGCAGGCAGTTGGTTCTGGAAGCGGCGGAAGAGGTATTTGCCGCGCGGGGGTTCGGCGGGGCGGCCATCGAGGAGATCGCGCGCCGAGCCGGAGTGGCCATCGCCACGCTGTACAACCTTTTTGGCAGCAAGGAGGCAGTTTTTGCCGCGCTGGTGGACTATCGGCAGCGGCAGTTCCTGCACGCCGTGGAGACCTCAGTGGCCGAGGGCGCGGACCCTGCGGATCGGCTCCATCGATTCGTCGGGGCGGTCTTTCGCTATTTCGAGGCGCATCAGGCGGCGTTCCGCGTGTACTTGAGCGTGACGCAGGGCGCGCTGTGGGCGATTCGCGCCTCGCTGGGCGAGCGCACGTTCGCGAAGTACCGCGAAATGGTCGTGTCGCTTTCGCGGCTGGTCGAAGCGGGAATGCGAGCAGGCGCATGGCCGCGAGACGATGCGCGGCTGTTGGCCATTGCGGCCATGGGGTGCCTGAACGGGCTCGTGACGCGCCGCTACACGGAAGAGGTGCGCGAAGATGTAGAGCGGGCGATCGACGATGCGTGGCGCTTGTTGCAGCGGCTTTTGAGTGCGCCGCTGCGCGGGGCGCATAGGGGGATGGTGCAGTGATCCGTTGCCTCGGCGCAGCGATCTGGATCGGCGGCTGCGGTGGGCGAGCCGGCGTGCGCGCGGTCGCTCTGGGCATGCTGGCGGCCGCGCTCGGGTCGGGATGCGGTGGGAAGACGACGGCAGGAGCGCCGCTGCCCGTGGCGGCACCGGAGGTTCTCGTTGCGACGGCGATGTCGAAATCTCTGCCCGAGTGGGTGGAGGCTGTGGGATCCTTGTTGCCGCAAGAGGAGGTGACGGTGGCGCCGGAAGTCGGCGGTACCGTGGCCGAAGTGGGGGTGGATTTCGGCGATCGGGTGGAGCGCGGAACCGTTCTCCTGCGCCTGGACGACAGGGAGTTGAAGCTGCGCGCCGAGGCGGCGCGAGCTGCGCTCGCGCAGGCCGATGCCGTGCTCGCTCAAGTGCGGGCGGCGCACCAGCGGGCCCTGGCGCTCCGGGCCCAGCGGCTGTTGGCCGAAGAGGGTTTCGATGCGGCCGTTCGCGAGCTGCGCGTGGCCGAGGCGAACCGAGAAGCGGCTGCCAAGCAACTGGCGATTGCCGAGAAGCACGCGGCGGATGCCGTGCTGCGATCCCCGGTAGCTGGGTACGTCGCGGCGCGCCTGGTGAGTGCCGGCCAATACCTGCCGCCCTATACACCCGCGGTGCGGCTCGTAGTCGTCGACCCGTTACGCGTGCGGTTCGAGCTTCCCGAGCGCTTTGCCGGGCGGATCCGCGCCGGCCAGAGGCTGGAAGTGGAGGTCGCGGGCCTGTCCGAAAAAGGGCTGGCGGGCGAGGTGACGCGGATCGGGGCGGCGCTGGACCCCAGCACCCGCTCGCTGCCCGTGGAAGGGGAACTGCGGAACCCGGAGGGGAAGCTGCGGCCGGGACACTTCGCCCGCGTGCGGCTCGACCTCGGCATGCGGCTGTCGGTGGTCGTGCCCCGCGCGGCCCTGGACACTTTTGCAGGGGTCGACCGCGTTTACGTCGTTCACCCCGGCGGTCGCCTGGAGATGCGGCCGGTGGTTCCGGCCTCCGACCTCGGCGAGGAGCTGGCGATCGCTGAGGGGCTGCGCGGGGGCGAAATCGTGGCAGTCTCGCGCTTGGAGGAGCTCGCGGACGGGATGGTGGTTCAACCCGTGCGGGATCGAGGCCCGTGATTCTCTCCGACGAGTGCATTCGCCGCCCGGTCTTCGCGACGATGCTGGTGGGCAGCCTTCTCGTCGTGGGGATGGTGTGTTTCGGGCGCCTGGGTCTCGACCTTTTCCCGCGGGTGGACATCCCGACCGTGACGGTGACGACGACGCTGGCCGGAGCGGGGCCCGAGGAAATCGAAACCCGCATCACCAAGCCAATCGAAGACGCGGTGAGCACGATCAGCGGGATCGACGAGATTCGCTCGGAGAGCATCGAGGGCATGTCGCGCGTTGTGGCGATCTTCGAGCTGGAACGGTCCCTCGACGCAGCGGCTCAGGACGTGCGCGACAAGGTCGCGCGCGTCGTTTTCCAGTTGCCGGAAGGTACCGACCCCCCGGTGGTGGAAAAGTTCGACGTGGACGCTACGCCCGTGATGTACCTCACGGTCACCGGCGGGCAGGATCTCAAGCAGCTTACGGAGCTGGCGAAAAAGCGCGTCAAGGAGGTGATCGAAGGGATTTCGGGGGTGGGCGCGATTTCGGTGCTCGGGGGCCGCGCGCGCGAGATCCAGGTCGAACTGGAGGCGGCGAAGTTGCAGGCCTACCGGCTCACCGTGCCCGAGGTGGCGCGCGCTCTGGCGCTCGCGAACATCGAGATCCCCGGCGGGCGCCTGATCCGGGGCTCGCGGGAGGCCGCGGTGCGAACCCAGGGCCGCCTGCAGCGAGTCGCGGACTTTCTGGACGTGCAGGTTGCCAACCGCGATGGCCAGCCGGTGCGCGTGCGCGACATCGGGAACGTCGTGGACGGCACCGTCGAGCCGCGCAGCCTCTCGCGATACAACACCAGGAACGCGGTGACCCTTGCCGTTCGGAAGCAGAGCGGCAGTAACGTAGTCGCCGTTGTAGACGCGATCCGCAAACGCCTGCCGGGAATCCGCGCGAGCCTGCCGCCGGGAACCTCCGTGGAGGTGACGCGGGACTGGTCGGTTTTCATTCGCGAGGCCAACCGCGAGGTGGAGCAGCACATGCTTTTGGGTGCTCTGCTCGCGAGCGCGGTCGTGCTGCTGTTCCTGAACAACGTCCGGGCAACCGTCATTGCGGCGGTGGCGATCCCGACGGCGATCGTGGCCACCTTTGCCGCGGTGTACCTCGCCGGGTTTACGCTGAACCGCGTGACGCTGCTTGCGCTCGCGCTGGCTGTGGGCATCGTGATCGACGACGCCATCGTCGTGCTGGAGAACGCCTGGCGGTTTGTCGAAGAGAAAGACCTCGACCCGGTGACGGCTGCGCGGGAAGGGACGGCAGACGTGGGCCTAGCGGTCAGCGCCACCACGCTTTCGCTGGTTGCGGTTTTCGTCCCGGTGGCCTTCGTCAAAGGGGTCACGGGCCAGTTCTTGCGCAGCTTCGGCCTGACGATGGCGTTCGCCATCTTGGTCTCCCTTCTGGTGGCGTTCACCCTGACGCCGGCCCTGTGTGCGCGGCTGCTCCGCAAGCGATCCGGAACGCTGTCGCGCGCCTCGCGGTTTTACGCGCCGATTGACCGGGCGTACGGGGCGCTGGTCCGCTGGGCGCTGGCGCACCGCTGGACAGTCGTGGCGCTGGCGGCTGCGCTCGTCGCCGCCGTGCCACCGCTGGTCCGCTGGACCGGAGGGGCGTTCATGCCCGAGGACGATCGCGGGGAGTTTGAGGTCAACCTCCGCTTGCCGCAGGGGACCTCGCTCACCCGGGCCGACGCGGTGTTGCGCGAGATGGAAGCGGAGCTGCGGCCGCTGCCGGGAGTGCGCGGCTTGCTGACCGCCGTGGGCGGGGTTACGGGAGACGACGTCACGGCGGCGCAAATCTTCGTCGTCCTGGACGAAGACCGGACCCGCCGGCCACACCAGCATCGAATCATGCAGTGGGCCCGGGAGAAAATGCGCGCCTTCCGCTCGCGCGTCCGGGTGAGCGTGGACAACCCGCCACCGGTGCAGGGCAGCGGATATGGAGCTGCGGAGATCCAGATCACAGTGCGCGGCCCCGAGCCGTCGCGCCTCGAAGAAGCTGCGCGGCAATTGCGCGCTATTTTGGAGCGGACTCCCGGAGCTGTGGACGTGGACACGAGCGCGCTCGGCGGCAAGCCGGAGGTGCAGCTCACGGTCCTGCGCGATCGCGCGAGCGATCTCGGCGTGCAGGTGGCGGACGTCGCCACCACGGTGCGCGCACTGCTGGCCGGGGAAGTGGTGACGCGATACAAGGAGGGCGGCGATCTTTACGACGTCCGCCTGCGGCTGCGGGAGGCAGATCGGCAGCAGGCCGAGCAGCTCGCCGCCCTCCCCGTGCCCTCCGCGAAGCTTGGGCAGGTGCGGTTGGACAGCGTGGTGGATCTGCGCGCGGGTACGGGCCCCGCGAAGATCGATCGCAAGAACCGGCAGCGGCAGGTCACCGTGTCGGCGAACGTCGCTCCTGGCCACGCGCTGGGAGACGTGCTTGCTTCGGCCTTGGCGCAGGCCGGGAACCTCGGCTTGCCGCCATCCTACCTACTGGACGTGGGAGGCCGCGGCAAGCTGTACGGCGAGACCGTCGAGGGCTTCCGGTTGGCGCTGGGGCTTTCCGTGGTGTTCATGTACATGGTGCTGGCGGCGCAGTTCGAGAGTTTCCTGCACCCGGTGACGATCCTGCTCTCGCTGCCGCTGGCTGTGCCCTTTGCCCTCGTCTCGCTGTGGGCGACGGGCAACACGATCAACCTCTTCAGCGGCCTCGGCATTTTGCTTCTCTTCGGGATTGTGAAGAAAAACTCCATCCTGCAGGTGGACCATACGCTAGCCCTGCGCCGCGCCGGTGTCCCCCGCACCGACGCCATCGTGCGCGCAAACCGCGACCGACTGCGCCCGATCCTGATGACCACGTTTTCGCTCGTGGCTGCCATGATCCCCGCAGCGGTAGCCCGCGGGGCAGGCGCCGAGGTCTCGCGCTCCATCGCCATCGTGGTCGTGGGGGGCCAGTCGCTGTGCCTGCTGATCACGCTTTTGATCACTCCGGTGGCCTATTCCCTGTTCGACGACCTCGGTGCGCAGGCGGCGGACTGGATGGCGCGCCGCCGTGCGTTGCCGGCTCCCAGCGCGGCGGCGGAGTTGCGGCCGGAGGGCTAGGTTGCCGAGCGCCGGGACTCTCGCCTCGAGGTCCGGAATCCGGGTGAAGATCCAGGCGGCGGGCAGCTCCCTCCCGGCCCGAGTGCGCTGCGGAAGAGTGCGTTGCGAGCCGGTTGCCCTCGCGCGCTGCTACAGCAGCGTGCCGGTGAGGACCATGCGCGCGATGCTGAAGTAGATGATCAGGCCCGTCACGTCGACCAGCGTGGCGACGAAGGGAGCAGAAGCGCTCGCGGGGTCGAAGCCCAGCGCTCGGAAGGCGAATGGGAGCATCGAACCGATCAGCGTTCCCCAGAGCACTACCCCGACCAGGCTCGCCCCCACGGTGAGCGCGACGAGCACCGGGTGCTCGCCGTAGATGTGAAAGGCCGCTTGCCACAGGAGAATGCGCGCGATGCCAATGGCTGCCAGGATTGCGCCCAGGCCGAGGCCGGCGAGGAATTCGCGGCGGACCACGCGCCACCAGTCGCGCAGGCGCACTTCGCCCAGGGCCATCGCGCGGATCACGAGCGTCGTCGCCTGGGATCCGGAGTTGCCGCCGCTGCTGATGATCAGCGGCACGAACAGCGCGAGGATGACCGCGCGGGCGATCTCTTCTTCGAAATAGCCCATGGCCGTGGCCGTGAGCATTTCGCCGAGGAACAGGGCGGAAAGCCAGCCCGCCCGCTTGCGGATCATGCGCGCGAGCCCCACCCGCAGGTACGGCTGTTCCAGGGCCTGCATACCGCCCATCTTGTGGATGTCTTCGGTCGCCTCTTCCTGCACGACGTCCACGATGTCGTCCAACGTGACGATTCCCTTGAGCCGGCGCTCATCGTCGACGACGGGGACGGCGAGAAAGCGGTGGGCGGAGAACAGCCGCCCGAGCGCTTCCTGGTCCATGTGCTCGTGCGCGGTGACCACGTCGGTTTGCATCACGTCGCGCACCGTCCGATCCGGCGGAGCGGAGAAGAGTTCGCGGAAGGAAACCACGCCGAGCAGGCGCTGTTCGGAGTCCAGGACGTAGATGTAGTACACGGTCTCGAGTTCCGGTGCCTGCCGCCGCAGGTAGGCGATGGCCTCGTCGACGCTCATCTCCGGCCGCAAGCGGGCAAAGCGAGGATTCATGAGCCCGCCCGCCTGGTCTTCTGCATATGCCAGGAGGGCGCTCACCTCGCGCCGAGTGGCATCGTCGAGGAGGGCGAGCAGGGGTTCCCGGTCGGCGGGAGGCGCCGCCTGGATCAGATCTGCCGCGTCGTCGGGAGCCAGCAGCCGCACCCACAGCCGGCGCTCGCGCGGGGGGAGGCTCAGCACGAGCGAAGCTTGATCCGCTGCGCTCAGGCTCAAGAAAAAATCTTCGGCCTCGTCTTGGGGTAGGGTCGCAAAGACGGCAGCGCGATCATCCGGTGCGAGCAGGGGCCATACGTCGCGCAGCTCTTGTGGTGAGAGTTCTTCGCCCGCTGCCTGGGAAGGCGGCGCCACTGCAGCTTCTGGCATGGTCGAACCTCCTGCCGCCGCGCCGCGACGGTGGTTCGACCAGCGGCGCGACGGCCTACGACGGAGACTGGCCTATCGGGGCTCCCGATCTACTCGGACCGTCACTACTCATGCTCGTGCGCCACATACCGTTCCCAGCGCAGAAAAACAAGCTACAGGCCGGCGGGAAAAAGCACCTCGCCCGCAGGGGTCAGCGCTGCCGGTTTGCCAGGTGGGCGGCCAGCTCGCCGCGGAACTCCGGGTCGGCGATTTGGACCAGGGCGCGGGCGCGTTCGGCGTCGCTGAGAAGGCTGAGCTCGACCGCGCCGTGTTCTGTGACCACGAACTGCACGTGGTGCCGCGGTGTCGTTACCGGTGTTCCGGGAAGCAGAGCCGGAACGATGCGAGAGACCCGCTCTCCCCCGACGACAGCAGTGGAGTGCAGGCAGACGAAGCTCTTGCCCTCTGTCGCGGTGCTGGCGCCCATCACGAACAGCTCGTGGCCACCGACGCCGGAGTATTGCCGCGGCCCGATCGCATCCGCCACAACCTGGCCGGCGAGGTCCACAGCCAGGGCGCCGTTGATGCTCACCATGCGCCGGTTGCGCCGGATGTTCGCGGGGTCGTTCACGAGGCCGACCGGCAGCATGCGCACCTCTGGATTCCGGTGCATCCAACGGTAGAGATCGGCGCTGCCCGCGGCGAAGGTGCACACCGAAAATCCGTCGAAGATGCCCTTGTGGTTGGTGACCTTGCCCGCTCGGTGCAGGTGCATGATGCCGTCGACCATCATTTCCGTATGGATTCCGAAGTCTCCCTTTTCCCCTTTGGCGAGCAACTGCGCCACGGCGTTTGGCACGCCGCCAATGCCGATTTGCAGGGTCGACCCGTCTTCGATCTCTGCCTCGATCCGGGCGGCAATTGCTTCGTCCGCGGCGCTCGGGGGCTGTTCGGGGAGGGTGAGGACCGGGCGGTCGGATTCGACGACGCAATCGACTTCGGTCACGTGAATGCGGTGGCCGCCGTACCGCCCGAGGCCGGGCACGCTCGGCAGGTTCGGATTCACTTCCGCGATGGCCAGCCGCTCGGGATCCCGCGCCGCCTCCAAAAAGGCTCGGAACGTCGCCCCTGCGTGCAGGCTGAAGTTCAGGTACCCGTGCTCGTCCATGGGCGCCACAGCCGACGCGAGCACCCGCGGGCGGACCCGCTCCGCATACCGCTCCCAGGCGAGGAAATCCGCCGGCAGGTACTCTACGCGCGCCCCCGATGCCTTGAGCTGGCGTTCCACGGGGCCGTAAAAGCCGCTGATCAGGCGGACGCCGGGCCGCTGAAAGACAGCGAAGGCCTCCAGGAGCAACCCCGTGAAAACCGTGAGCGCCGTGTAGTCGTCCCGCTCGCCAAGCGCATGGAGAAAAGCCGTTGGCTGCCCTGTCGCAATGGGCAGTGCGAGGGTATCGTCGGGCCGCACGAGATCCGCTGCGTCGCGGGCACTCCGGCGCTTTGCCGCATAGATCCTCGTCCATTCACTGGACCCCCGGCGTGATGCGGACCCCATCGAGTTCCCCGTCTGCGCGTTCCCGCCTTGAGTGTGCCCGAGCCTACTCAAAGAGCGCCTGCGGCGGAAGAACCGTTGTCACGGAAATGTAATGCGGCTGTCGCCCTCGGGTCACCAATTCTTCCCTAAAATTCCACCCGTGCGTCGCGATCCGTTCCATCGGTCCCCGTACGATTCGCCTCAGTGCGAATCGGAGGGGACAAGCGATGAGATACGCGGAGTGGCTGGTGTGCGGCGCCGCCTGGGGCCTGAGTGTCGCCAATGCGCATGCGGCGAACCCGCAAGTGCTGGGGCGCGATGGCGCGGTGCTGGAGAGGGACGCTGCCGGCGAGACCCAGCAGGGCCCGGCCGCGGAGGAGGCAGCGCCGGATGGCGTCGTGCTCTCGCATCGGCTAGGAGACGGTCTGCAGCTCCGCGATCCGCGCGGGCGCTTCGAGTTTTCCCTCGGCAACCGCATTCAGGCGCGCTACACGCGCGCCGAGCCGACTGGCGAGCCCTCGGCATCCGCCTTTACCGTGCGCCGGTTCAAAACGTTCGCGAAAGGCACTTTCTACCGCTCGTGGTTGCACTTCAAGGTGCAGGTGAATTGGGTCGGAGCGCGGTCGGCGAGCGGCGAGCGGCTGCCGGAGTTGGAGGACGCGTTCTTGGACCTCGAACTCTCGCCTGCAGTCTCTGTGCGGGCGGGACAATTCAAGGTGCCGTTCAATCGGCAAGAGCTCACGTCGTCGGGTGCCCAGCAGCTGGTCGACCGTGCGGTCACGAACGACCGGTTCGCATTCGACCGAGACCAGGGGCTGATGGTGCACGGGGAGATCTGGGAGGGAAGCAGCGCGCAGATCGAGTACAGCGCAGCCGTGCTCAATGCCGCGGGCAAGAACCGCGCGGGCCAGAGCAGCGAACCGATGGCTGCAGTGCGCGTGCAATGGCTCCCACTGGGCTCCGTGCCATACGCGGAGTCGGCTCTCGGTTTCTCGCGGGCGCCGCGCCTCGCACTTGGAGCTGCTTTTGCCCGGCGGCCTGCCCAGCGCGCGGGGGAGGGGCAGCCGGCGCTGGCGCGCGGCACGGCGGATGCGCATTTTCAGTGGCGTGGCTTTTCCATTGCGAGCGATCTGTTCTTGGAGAGGCCGGAGGGGCAGCGGCGCCGAAGCACGTCGGGCGGCATGGTTCAGGCCGGTTGGTTTCTCCTGCCCGGACGACTGGAGATCGCCGGCCGCTATGCGGCGTTCCATCCGCCTGGCGGGAAAAACCGCCGCGAAGAAGCCCGGGGCGGAGTGAACTGGTTTTTCTCCGGCCACGCCTGGAAGCTGCAGGTGGACGCCGGGGCCGCGACGGGGGAGAGAACCGGAGCGGCGGCACTCGGCGACACCGAAGTCCGGCTCCAGGTTCAGGTCATTTTCTGAAGCTGCGGGAGGTGGCTCCGCCTCCCTGGGGCAACGGAGGAAGAATATGAGAACCAACCTGCTGGTGGAAGGCTGCGGCGTGGCGGCATTGCTGCTGGCGGCCGCAGCAATCCCGGCCCGAAGCGAGCTGCCGGTGGATCCAGGGCTGCCGGAATACCAGCGCGCCAGCGGGGTTTCTGGATCGCTGAGCAGCATCGGCTCGGATACGATGCTCAACCTGATGACCTACTGGGCAGAGGCATTCGCCCGCCTGTACCCGAACGTGAAGATCCAGGTGGAGGGCAAGGGCTCGAGCACCGCGCCGCCCGCGCTGATTGGGGGCACGGCCCAACTGGCGCCGATGTCGCGGGAGATGAAAGCCAGCGAAGTGGAGGCCTTCGAGCGCCGTTTCGGTTACCGGCCCACCGAACTGCGCGTGGCCATCGATGCCCTGGCGGTCTACGTGCACAAGGACAATCCCCTGGACTCTCTCGCGCTTTCCCAGCTCGATGCGATCTTCTCCAAGAGCCGGCGGCGCGGATTTGCGGAAGCGCTCGTCACCTGGGGGCAGCTTGGTTTGACCGGCATCTGGGCGAAACGGCCGATCAGCGTGTACGGGCGCAACTCTGCTTCCGGGACCTATGGTTTTTTCAAAGAGCACGTTCTCCGCAATGGGGACTTCAGGGACGAAGTGAAGGAGCAGCCCGGTTCCGCTTCGGTGGTGCAATCCGTGGCGGAAGACTGGGGCGGTATCGGCTACAGCGGCATCGGCTACCAGACGTCGGGCGTCAAGGCACTTTCACTGGCGGAGGAAGAGGGCCAGCCTCCCGTGGCGCCTTCTTCCGAGAATGTCTACAGCGGAACCTACCCCCTGGCTCGCTTTCTCCTCGTCTACGTCAACCGGAAGCCCGGCAAGCCGCTCGATTTGCTCGTGCGGGAATTCGCTCGGTTCGTGCTTTCCCGCGCTGGCCAGGAGCTGGTGGTCAAGAGCGGGTACCTGCCTCTGCCGGCTGCTGTGGTTGCGGAGGACAGGAGGAAGGTCGAGTAAGCGAGCGGGAACTCCGGGCCGATGAAATCGGAAACACCGATTCCGCTCGGGGTGCGGCTGCGTGCTCGCGCTCCGTTGCGGCGGCGCTTGGTCGACGCTGCCGCCCGGGTAGTGGTCACTGCAGGCGGCATGCTGGTCATCGCCAGCATCGCAGCAATCCTGTTTTTCCTCGGGCGCGAAGTTCTCCCGCTTTGGGCCTCGGCGAGGATCGATGCGAGGGGCGCGGTCGTGGCGCCGGAGGCGTTCGCAGCCGCGCCACCAGCGGCGGACCCGGGCGGCGAGTTTGCAGTGGCAGCCACGGCTGCAGGCCGGCTCGTGGCCTATGATCTCCGCGCCTGGCGGAGGTTGGGCGAGCTTTCCGACGGAGCGGTGCGGGGCGAGCGTCCCGTGGCGTGGGCTCGAGCGGCGGAGGGCACGTGGTGGATGGCGACCGAACAGGGAAGTCTCGTAGCGGTGCGGGCCCGCTTCGAGCCCGGGGGTGAGCGACCGCCGCTGGGAGTTCCCCAGCTCGAGGAGCTGGAGGGCTGGTCCTGCTTCGCTCCCGGGGCACTGCCGGACCGGTTCGCGGCGAGTGCCCCCGGGCGGCGTCGCGTGGCGGTAATCTTCGCCCGCGGCAAGGGTGCAGCGGTGGAGTTCGTAACCATTGCCGAGCGCCGCAGCTTGTTCGGGCCGGTCCAGCGGGCGGAGGTTCGGCGCGACCTTCCGGTACCTCCGGGCTCGCGCGCGACTGCACTGGCCATCACTGCCGACGGAGCGCGGGCGTATGTGGGCACCGACGGAGGCCAGTTGCAGGGCTGGGACTTGACGGAACCCGAGCGGCCGCGGCTGCTGGACGCGGTTTCCGCGAGCAGCCAGCCCGCAGCGGTGACCGCCCTGGCGCTGCTGGCGGGTGACATCACGGTGGTTGCGGGGAGCGGAAGTGGCGAGGTGAGCACTTGGTTTCTCGTCCAGGACTCGGGGCGCGCGAGCGGGTGGCGGTTGCAGCGCGCCGGTGTTTTCGCGCAGCATCGCGGTGCGGTGACTGCCGTAGCGGCATCGCCGCGCAACAAGAGCTTTGTCACGGCAGGTGCCGACGGCGTCCTCGCGCTCCACCATGCGACCACGGGGCGCACTCGTGCGGCCGTGCGCGGACTGGATGGTGCCGTTGCGGGCCTGGCGTTCTTCCCAAAGGGCGATGGCGCCGCCGCGGTGGATGTGTCCGGGACGCTGCACAGCTGGCGGATTGTAGATCCCCATCCGGGGGCGAGCTTGCGCGCTCTGTTTGGAAAGCTTTGGTACGAGGGCTATCCAGAGCCGGGCTATGTCTGGCAGTCCACGGGTGGCACGGACGAGGTCGAGCCAAAGCTCAGCTTGATTCCGCTCTTGCTCGGCACGGCGAAGGGAATGCTCTACGCGCTCCTTTTTGCGGTGCCGCTGGCGGTCCTCGGGGCTCTCTACACGGCACAGTTCGCCCATCCGATCGTGCGCGCTGCGGTCAAGCCGGCGGTGGAAATCATGGCGGCGCTGCCGAGCGTGATTCTCGGGCTGG
Source organism: Myxococcales bacterium (assembly GCA_037440145.1). Lineage (GTDB taxonomy): Bacteria > Desulfobacterota > Binatia > HRBIN30 > BPIQ01 > JBBIUR01. The sequence goes on from JBBIUR010000022.1 coordinate 14,555, forward strand.
TCGCGGGCTTGTGGCTCGCGCCGCTGTTGGAGGGGCGAGCGCCCGGTGCGCTCGTCGCGCTCGTGGTGTTGCCCGCGGGGGCGCTCGCCATGGGCTTTTTCTGGCGGGCCCTGCCGGGCCAGCTGCGCAGCAGGGTTCCCGCCGGCACGGAGGCCATGTGGCTCGTTCCGCTTTTGACTGCAGCGGCGGCCCTGTGCCTGTGGGCGAGCCCGTGGGTCGAGGCCGCGGTTTTCGGCGGCGATTTTCGCTCTTGGCTCTTGCAGCGCGCCGGGCTCCGATACGACCAGCGCAACTGCATGGTCGTGGGTTTCGCGATGGGGTTCGCAGTCATCCCAATCGTGTTCACGATTTCCGAGGACGCGCTTGCCAGTGTGCCCCAGCGGTTGATCTCGGGCTCCCTAGCCCTGGGGGCAACCCGCTGGCAGACCGCTGTGCGGCTGGTTTTGCCCACTGCAAGCCCGGGGATTTTTTCGGCGATCATGATCGGCTTCGGCAGGGCGGTCGGCGAGACGATGATCGTGCTCATGGCGACGGGGAACACCCCCATTCTGGACTGGAACATCTTCACGGGAATGCGCACGCTCTCTGCGAACATCGCCGTCGAGCTTCCCGAGGCCCCGGTCGGCAGCACTCTCTACCGCGTTCTCTTTCTCTCCGCACTCTTGCTGTTTGCCGTGACCTTTGCGGTCAACACCCTGGCGGAGGTCGTGCGCCAGTGGTTCCGGCAGCGCTACCAGCGGCTATGAGCAGGGGCAGGTGGCTGCGCGACGGCGATCCGTTCGTGTGGCTCGCGGCGGGCGCGCTGGCCACGAGCGTTCTGATGTTGGCAGCGCTCCTGGTCTTGATTTTCACCAGAGCACTCGGCTTTTTCTGGCCGGCCGCGGTACTACACGTGCGCCTGGTGAACGGGTCGGAAGCCATGGGGCAGGTGCGAGCGCGGGAGCTCGGACCCGCCGGGGCAGAGCGAGGGCGAGTGCGGCGCGTGCAGTTGCAAGTGGGAAACCGCGATGTCTACGGAGCTGATTTCCGTTGGATTCCGGAAGCAGAGATCGCCGCGTCGAGCTGGCCGCGAGAAGCCGTGGTGATCGAGCGCGTCCAATGGGGAAACCTTTACGGCTTCGTGGAGGAACTCCGGGAGGGTACCACAGTGCTCGCCGAGGGCCCGGAGCGCGCCTGGGAAGAGCTGCAGGCGCGGCTGCCCCAGGTGCAGGAACTCGTCAAGCGCGCGGTGGCGGACGAGGGAAGTGCGCTAGGGGAGATCGACTACGAGACCCAAAAGGTGCGCCTCGCGCGGAAGCGCCTGGAGCGCGCCGGCGAAACGGACCGCGCGGCGGAGCTCGACCGCCGCCTGGCGGAGCTGGACCGCCGCTACGCCGAGCTGCTGCGGCGATTGGAGTCCGTGCGCCGGGCCACTCAGGCGCAGCGCGCCGTCGTGCGCCTGGCGGGCGGCGCGCGCAAGGAAGTGCCCCTGGCCGTCATCGTGCGCGCGTATCGGCCGAACGCGATGTCGGCGGGGGAGAAGGTGGCGCTGTATGTGGCGAAGTGGTGGGAGTTCGTGAGCGGTGAGCCCCGCGAGTCGAACACCCAAGGCGGAGTTTTTCCGGCCTTGTTCGGAACCGTGGTGATGGTGCTCGTCATGAGTTTCGCCACGGTGCCGTTGGGCGTGCTGGCCGCACTCTACCTCCGGGAGTACGCACGGGAAGGGTTCGCGGTGCGGGCGGTGCGCGTGGCCGTGAACAATCTGGCGGGCATTCCTTCCATCGTGTTCGGCGTTTTCGGGCTGGGTTTCTTCGTGTACACCCTCGGCGGGAAAATCGACACGCTATTTTTCCCCGACCGACTTCCCGCGCCGACGTTTGGCACAGGGGGAATCCTGTGGGCGTCCGTCACGCTCGCGCTGCTCACGGTGCCGGTCGTTATCGTGGCCACGGAGGAGGCGCTTGTCGCCGTGCCCAAAGAGAATCGCGAGGGTTCGCTTGCCCTCGGGGCAACGCGCGCCCAGACGGTCTGGCGCGTGGTGTTGCCGCACGCGATGCCGGGTGTCCTGACGGGTACGATCCTCGCGATGGCGCGCGCGGCGGGCGAGGTGGCGCCGCTGATGCTCACCGGCGTGGTGAAAATGGCCCCGGATCTCCCGCTCGATCGCCACTGGCCGTTCCTGCACTTGGAGCGCAAGTTCATGCATCTCGGTTTTCACATCTACGACCTTGGCTTTCAGTCCCCGAACGTCGAGGCGGCAAAGCCCATGGTCTACGCCACGGCGCTGTTGCTGGTCGGCCTCGTGGTGGCGCTGAACCTGGCCGCAATCGCGGTGCGCGCCAGACTGCGGCGCCGCCTCGTTGGGGGGGCTTTCTGAGCCGGAGGGTCTGAGCGATGGCGAACTTCCAGTCAGCCCGGTTGCAACGGTTGGCCCCGCCGGTGCCGGCGGCCGCAGCCCGGGAGGCCGACTCCGCGGATCCGGGAACGCCGATCCTCTCGATGCGGCACCTCTCGGTGAGCTACGACGCAGGGGCCACGGCTGCGCTGCGCGACATTTCGCTCGACGTGCCGCGGAACCGGGTGACGGCTTTCATTGGTCCCTCCGGTTGCGGGAAATCGACGCTCTTGCGGTGCTTCAACCGGTTGAACGACCTGATCCCCGGAGCGCGAGTGACGGGTAGGATTTTGTTGGATGGCACGGACATTTACGACCCGCGCGTCGATGTCACGGAGCTCCGGAAACGGGTCGGCATGGTGTTCCAGAAGTCCAACCCGTTTCCGAAATCCGTTTACGAGAACGTGGCCTACGGGCCCCGAATCGCAGGGGTCCGGCGAAAGAGCCAGCTCGACAACATCGTGGAGCAGAGCCTGCGCAGGGCGGCACTCTGGGACGAGGTGCGCGAACGGTTGCACGCAAACGCACTGGAGCTCTCCGGCGGGCAGCAGCAGCGCCTGTGCATCGCGCGCGCCTTGGCGGTGGAGCCCGAGGTGCTGCTGATGGACGAGCCGTGCTCGGCTCTCGATCCGATCGCCACCGCGAGGATCGAGGCTTTGATTCACGAGCTGAAGGAACGGTACACTATCGTGGTCGTCACGCACAACATGCAGCAGGCGGCGCGCGTGTCGGATTTTACGGCCTTTTTGTACCTGGGGCGCCTGGTCGAGTTCGGGCCGACCGAGAAGATTTTCACGGCTCCCGAGCAGAAGGAAACGGAGGATTACATCACGGGCCGCTTCGGCTGAACGCGGGGATTTCAATGGAAGGAAAAGCGCATACGGACCGCCACTACGAGGAGGAGTTGCGGGAGCTGCACCAGAAGATCTTGCAGATGGGAGGGTTTGTCGAGCAGCAGATCGCCAACGCCATCGGGGCGCTGACCGGACGGGACAGCGAACTGGCCCGCCTCACGATCGAGCGCGACCACGCGGTCAACCGCATGGACGTGGAGATCGACGACCTGTGCATCCGGCTCCTGGCGCTGCATCAGCCTGCGGCGCGCGATCTGCGGTTGATCACCACGGGTCTCAAGATCACCACGGATCTCGAGCGGGTGGGCGACATGGCGGTGAATATCTCCGAACGGGTGCTGGAGCTGAACGAGGAGCCGCAGCTCAAGCCCTATATCGACATCCCGCGGATGTCGGAGGTGGCCCAGCGGATGCTCCGCGAGAGCCTCGATGCGTTCGTGCGGGAAGACGTGGACCTGGCGCTGAAAGTCTGCCGGGACGACGATGCGATCGACGAACTCACGCACCAGGTCTTCCGCGAGCTGATTTCGTTCATGGTGGAGAACCCGCAGACGATCGGCCGCGCGATCCGGCTGATGTTTGTGTGCAAATATCTCGAACGCATTGGGGACCACGCGACGAACATCGCCGAAATGGTCGTCTTCATGGTCCGCGGCAAGAGCATTCGGCACTTGGACCAGATCCCCGGATCGATTTGAGAGCATGGGAAGCAAAGCCCTCCGCCGCTCGCGCTCGGGGCGGGCCCTTGCAGGCCGCAGTGCACCCGGATTGAAAAAGCAGGTGTGGATTGTCGAGGACGATGGGGACATCGCGGAGTTGGTCCGGCTCCATCTCGAACAGGAAGGGTTTTCGGTCGCCATTGCCGCCGATGGCGAGACCGCGCTGGAGGCGGTGCGCCGGCAGCCACCGGCGCTCGTGATTCTGGACCTGATGCTGCCGGGCATCGGCGGCCTGGAAGTGTGCCGGCGGCTGCGGAGCGACGAGCGGACGGCCGGTATTCCCATCGTGATGCTGACGGCCCGCGCGGCGGAGGCAGACCGCGTGGTGGGATTGGAGCTCGGCGCCGATGACTACGTGACCAAGCCGTTCAGCCCGCGCGAGCTGGTGGCGCGGGTGAATGCGGTGTTGCGCCGGACCTGGGGACCCCAGGGGGAAGCGCCGCGCGAGGTTTACGAGAAGGGCCGGCTGCGAGTGGATTTTGACCAGTACGAAGTGTACGTGGACAGCCGCAGGGTCTTCCTTTCGCGGCGCGAGTTCGAGCTGCTGCGATTTTTCGTCCGCTCGCCGAACCGCGTTTTCGACCGCTTGCAGATCCTGGACCTGGTGTGGGGTCAGGATACTTATGTCGAGCCGAGGACGGTGGATGTGCACATCCGCCGCTTGCGGCGGCGGATCGAGCGTGACGAAGCGCGCCCGGAGCTAATTGTCACCGTGCGCGGGGTCGGGTACAAGTTCGACGAACGTGCCCTCGAGCATTGAGCTGCCGCGCCGCTGGTTCTGGTTGTACGCGGTCGCCTTGGCAGCCGCGGCGGCGGTTTTGCGGGAGTGGGGGCTGGAAGCTGCCGAACGGCAGTTCGCGCGCGCCCTCGGTGTGGCCGCGCAGCGGCACGCTGAGCGCATCGCGCGCGTCCTCCCGTGGGAGGTGAAGGATGCGGAACTCCGCGAGCAGTGCGCAGCGCTGGCCCGCGAAGTCGGGGGGCGCGTGGCAGTGCTTGCCGGAGACGGGAATGTGATCGCCGATTCGGCGTCCGAGCCGCGGATGCCGCTGCCAATGCAAGCAGATGCGGGATGGGTAAGCGCGTCCTGGCGCGAAGAGCGCGGCGGGCCGGCGCGCACGGTGGTCGTTTCCCTGCCGGCGGAAGCGCTGGGCGCGGGCGGTGCGGCAGCGCTCGTGCTCGGCGGGTGGGCGCTCGGGCTCGCGGCGGTGGCGCTCTGGCCGTTGCCGTTCCTGTGGCGAAGTCTCGCTCGGCGCATCGATGGACTGGCGGCGTACGCGGCTGCGGTGGCCGCGGGAGAGCAAGTGCCGCCGCAGCCGCCGCGGTTTTCCGGCGCGATCGGACGCCTGCGCGACGCGGTGCACCGGATGGGGACGCGGCTCGCGGCCGAGCTGCAGGCGGCGCGGGAAGAGAAGAGCAAGCTTGAGGCAGTCCTGCGCGGTATGATCGAGGGCGTTGTGGTTGTCGACCGGACTGGCGTGGTCCGGCTCGCGAACCCCCGCGCGGGCGAGCTGTTCGGGTTGGGGCGGCAGCCGCTCGAAGGGCGCTTGCTGGTAGAGATCTGTCGCGACCCCGACCTTCACGACGTCTGGCGCGAGGCGGTGGAGAGCGAGGGCAAGACGCCGCGCACACGACTGCTCGCGTTCGAAGGCGGGGGCGGGCAACAGGTGCAAGTGACCGTGGCGCCGGTGGCGGGACCCGATAGGCGGCCGGAGGGGTTCGTGTGCGTGTTGCACGACGTGACCGAGCTGCGCAGGCTGGAGACAGCGCGGCGCGATTTCGTGGCCAACGTGTCCCACGAGCTGCGCACGCCGCTCACGGCGATCCGCGGATATGCGGAGACACTCGCCACCGGCCTGGGCAGCGATCCCGAGCGGGCGCGGAAATTCGCGGAGATCATCTGGAGGCACTCCGAGAGGCTTAGCCGTCTGGTCGACGATCTGCTCGCGCTGTCGGACCTGGAACTGGGCCGGGCGCCGCTCCAGCGCGTGCCAGTGGCGCTGCTCCCGGTTGTCGAGGGAGCGGTGGAAGTGGTGCGCGGCAAAGCGGCGGAGCGGGGCATTGCACTCGCGCTCAACGTTTCGGCGGATTTGCCCGAAGTGGTGGGCGACCGCGACCGCCTCGAGCAGCTCCTGGTGAACCTTCTGGACAACGCCGTGAAGTACACGCCCCCGGGCGGTAGGGTCACCGTGGAGGCCGAGTTCGCGAGCATGCCCGAGGCCGCCGCCGTTCCGCCGCCGCCAGCGCGGCGGGGCGAGCGCTGTGTCGCGCTGCGGGTGCGAGACACTGGGATCGGAATTCCACGCCGAGATTTGCCGCGCGTTACGGAACGGTTTTTCCGCGTCGACCGCGCGCGCTCGCGCGAGCTGGGCGGCACGGGCCTGGGCCTGGCCATCGCCAAGCACATCGTGCAGGCGCACGAAGGCTCGTTGGTCATCGAAAGCGAGCACGGGCGGGGGACCACGGTGAGCGTTTACCTTCCCATTGCGCCCGTTGCGCCGTAGGGACGTTGCGCCGCCCCTCCCGGCGGGTGGACCCCCACACCGGTCCGCGTGCAGCGACGCCTCGGGGCGGCCAGCCTTGACTGAGAAGGCGCGGGCGGCAATTCAGAGCAGGGAATGGCTGAGCGAGAGCTCGCGTACGGTGGCGATCCGCCGGAAACGATCCCGATTCGCTCCGGGGAAGACTTTGACCACGAACGGCTGCGCGCATACCTGCAGGGTAAACTGCCGGGCAGCGAGGGGCCGCTGGAAATTCTTCAGTTCGCAGGCGGGCACGCGAACCTCACGTATCTTCTCCGTTTCGACACTGTGGAGTACGTACTGCGGCGGCCGCCGATCGGTCCGGTCGCCCCCGGCGCGCACGACATGGGGCGGGAATTTCGGGTTCTCTCCGTGCTCTATCGGGCGTATCCCTTGGCCCCGCGGGCGTTTCTGTACTGCGAAGATCCACAGGTGATCGGCGCGCCGTTCTTCGTGATGGAACGGCGGCGAGGAGTGGTGGTGCGGCGGACCATCCCGCCGCAGTTCGGCAGCGGCGAAGATCCGCGCGCGAATCGCCGCATCAGCGAGGTGTTGATCGACACGCTGGCCGATTTGCACGGCGTTGACCCGCGCTCTGTCGGCCTGCACACCCTTGGCAAGCCGGAGGGATTCCTGCAGCGGCAGGTCGAGGGATGGATGGCGCGGTACGAGCGGGCGAAGACCAAGGAGCTGCCGGTCGTCGGGGAGGTATACCGGTGGCTCGCGGTCAATTTGCCGCCGTCAGCGCCTCCTGCGCTTCTGCACAACGACTGGCGCCTCGACAACATCATGCTCGATGCGGCCGACCCAGGCCGGTGCGTGGCAGTTTTCGACTGGGACATGTGCACGAACGGCGATCCGCTGGCGGATCTGGGCACTCTTCTGTCGGCGTGGGTGCAGCCGGGCGAGGCAACGGGCGGCCAATGGACGACGATGCCATCCACCGCGCCCGGCTTTTTGACGCGTGCAGAGGCAGTCGAGCGGTACGGAAAGCGGCGCGGCGTAGATGTGAGCCGCGTGCCGTATTACTATGTGTTCGGACTGTTCAAGATGGCCGTCGTGTTGCAGCAGATCTACTACCGCTACCACGTGGGCCAGACGCGCGATGAGCGCTTCGCACCCTTCGAACAGGTGGCGGAGTTTCTCTTCTGTATCGCGCGCGAGCGGGTTGCCAACCCGGGCTTGTGAACCGGGGCGGGCGAATGTGCGGCCGCACCGGCCGATGTCTGCGGTCCCGCTGCGGGCCCGGCAATGCGCCCGCCGGCGCTCGCGGGGGGCTCCGCGGCGCCACCTTGCCTCGAATCGGCGGCATTGCTAGGGTGCGCCACCGGGAAAACTCTCGGCGGGTGGGGCCGTAGCTCAGTTGGGAGAGCGCTAGAATCGCACTCTAGAGGTCGGGGGTTCGAATCCCCTCGGCTCCACTAGCACCCTGGAGGTCGTTGCAGTCGGGCGGCGCGCCAGGCCCGGGGCGGGAGAGTGCGAATTGCGGCCTGACCTACAGCTAAATCGAGTGCGGAACCAGCCGCGCCTCGGGATGCGCGCACGCGAGCGTGTGCGCAAAGGCGGCTTTCTTGCCGCGCGTGCGGCGTGTGGGCGAGCTCCTTGGCAGAGCGAGCTCGGAAGTCGGCCGATGGGCGAGTCGGAGCCGGAGCGAGGCACGCCGTCCCCATAGGACCGAGCGAGGTGCCCGCAACCAAACGGCACGCCCTAGATGCGGGTGCCGAAGGGGCGGTGCAAAGCTGTGCGAGAGGAGCAGAGCTCGGGGTACCGCGTCCGTGCCGCCTGAAGCGCCCGCGATTCCCGTGCTGGGATGGGGTGCGTCGCCCGGCGCGGGCTTGCACAGGAGCGGAAAGCGAGTGCGCAGTGGAGGATGCGAGGATTGGAGCTGAAACGCTAGGTGTGCAGCTCGGCCCCTCGGGTTTCCTCGATCCAGGTGCCGAAGATGAGGACGCTCGGGATGAGAAGCATCGAGAGGTAGCCCACGACGGTGGACAGCCCGCCCGCGATCTCTGCCAGGCTCGCAATCGTCGATTGGGATACGAGCGCTCCGGCCGCACCCGCGACGGCAAACCACCCGATCATCGTGCCCCGCAACGCGGTCGGGAACAGCTCCGTCGCGGCTGCGTTCGCGCCCACTGTGGCGGCGTTCGCAGCCGTGCTCGACCACGCGTAGGAACTCCCGAGCCAGACGGCGGGAGCGAAGAATTCGCGCGGCGGACCCCAGTAAAACGCAACCGTTCCGATCGCCACCAGAAGGCCGAAGCAAACCACCGTCGGCACCCTGCCGAATCGCTCGGCGGCCCACGCGCCCAGCGGAAACCCCAGCAATCCCACGGCGCCTCCAGCGACGATCAGGGCACTGGTCGCGCTTGGCGAGAGACCGGCCACCGTGACGCTGTGGAAGTACGTCCAGCTCCCAAAAGCTGTCGACGCAATCGTGGTCAGGAAGAAGCTCGCGAGCATCGGCACGGACCGCGGGCGATAGGGCGGGCTGAAGACGTCGTAGATGCGGCTAGCTCGAGTTTTCCCTTCCCGCTTAGCGGTCTCCCAGCGAGTGCTCTCGGGCAGGAGTTTGCGCAGCAGCGGGACCGCGAGAATCCACGCGGCGGAGATGCCCAAGAGCCATCGCCAGGACCACCCACGGGCGTCGAGCAGCGGCATGAGAATCACGCACAAGCCGCCGCCGAGATTCGTCGCAAGCCCGCCCAACCCTTGCCCTCGGGCTCGCCCGTGAACGGGCAGCTCCTCGGCGAGCATCACGACCGAACCGGAGATGGTGGCCCCGATGCACGCGTAAAGGCCAATTTCAAAAATGGCGAAAAGCCGAAGATCGCGCGCCAGCGCGGCGCCCAGGGCGCACAGCGGTGTTGCCGACATGCAGCCCATTAGCACGCGCCGGCGGCCGGCGCGGTCGGCGAGGCGTGACAGGCAAAGGGCGCCGAACGAGGAAAGAGCGATCCAGGCATAGAGCGCGGCGATCCCAGAATCCGTCAGGTGGAAGCTCTGCGCGATCCAAGGTGCTGCGACGCCGTTAATGGCCATGGTGAAGCCCTGGTAGTAGAGCATGGCGGCCACGGCGACGAGCGCGCGGCGGGACGGGGCTGGATGTGCGGCCTGGGCTGAAGGCATCGGCAGCGGATGTATTTAGTACCCCAGCCGCTGGGAGAAAAGCGGAGCGACCCGTGGAAGCCGCCGGGCGTCTGTGTTACGCAGGCGCCATGGCGGGGGCCAAGCCCCTGATTCTCGCAATCGACGCGGGCGGGAGCGGTACCCGATGCGCGCTGCTCGACGGGACGGGATCGGTCATCGCGGCGGGACGCGGGGGACCTGCGAATCACATCCTGTGCGGCTGGGACAGAGCGCGCGCGTCGGTGGAGGAGGCCGTGGCCCGAACTCTGGCTGCAGCCCGCGTGGATTGCGCGGCGGTCACGGCAGTGGCGTGCAGCAGTGCTGGTGTCGGCGCCGACGGGGAGGGCCGGGAGGTGGTCGAGTGGCTACTGCGCCAACTCGTGCCGAGCGCTAGCTGGGTGCGCGCTTTCGGGGATATGGTTGCTGCGTTTTGGGGCGCGTTGCCCGAAGGGGTTGGCGCGGTCGTGAGCGCGGGCACGGGTTCGGTTTGCTACGGGCGCAACCGGAGCGGTGCGACGTGCCAGGTGGGTGGCTGGGGCCACCTCATGGGCGACGAGGGCAGCGCTTACGACATCGCGCTGCGGGCGTTGCGCGCCGTGGCGCGAGGCGTCGACGGCCGGGGCGAGCCGACGAATCTGGAGGAGATTTTGGGCGAGGCTGTCGGTGCCCGAGGAGCTGTGCAGGTCGCTGCGCGGTTGTACGGCGATCCGCTGACGCGCGAGCAGATCGCGGCGCTGGCTCCATGCGTGGACCGGGCAGCGGAGGGCGGAGACCGGAAGGCGGGGGAGATCTTAGCCACGGCCGGTGCAGAGCTGGCCGCAGCCGCCGCTGCGGTAATCCGCAGGCTGGGCTTCGCGACTGAGCCGATGGCCGTTTCCTATGCGGGCGCGGTGTTTCGCTCGCGCGAGGTGCGGCGTTCTTTCGTCGCGCACTTGAGTTCCCTTGCCCCGTCGGCGCAACTCGCAGCACCGGTGTTGCCGCCGGTGGGCGGGGCAGCGCGGCTGGCAGTGCGGGAGCTCGGGTGTGAAGAGGACGCCAAATTCTTGCGGCGCTTGCAGCGCGGGCTGAAGGTGGTGGAGTGAAAATGGTCCTTACCTGGGGCTTCGGGATGCGCGACATCACGCCGCCGATCGGGTTGCCGATGGGCGGTTACGCGGCGCGGAGCGGCCCGGCAATCGGAGTTCTCGATGCGCTGTCTTGCCGGGCAGCGGTCTGCTCCGGGACTGCTGGGGGCGGGCCCCTGGTGCTGGTTTCCCTGGACCTTCTCTGCGTGGCAGAGCCCTGGGTTGCCCGATTGCGCCGGCGCATCGCGCTTGCGGCGGGTTGCGACACTGCGGCGGTGCTGGTTGCCGCCACCCACACGCACGCGGGCCCTGCAGTCTTTGGTTCGGGCGGAGATACGACTGCGGCGCTCGCCGCATACGAAGCGGGGGTCGCAGACGCGGTGGTGAAGGCGGCTAGCGAGGCGAGCGCAAGGCGCGAGCCCGTGGAACTCCGGTTCGGGCGTTGCCCCGTCCCCGGCGTCGCAGCGAGCCGGCGGCGGCCTGCTGACGACCTCGGGGACGAGGTGGCCGTTCTGGCGGCCGTCTCGGCGCAGGGTCGATGCGCGGGCGCCGTGGCGAGTTTCGCCTGCCACCCGACGGTGCTGCCGCCGCAGAACCGAGCCTTCTCTCGGGACCTGTTCGGAGTGGCCGTCGACCGCGCCGAGCAACTGCTAGGAGCGCCGGTCTTGCTGTTCAACGGCGCCGCGGCCGATGTGAGCACCCGCTTTACGCGCGGGGCGCAGACGCCCGAGGAGATGCGCCGGCTAGGCGTGCAGCTCGGCACTGCAATTGCGCGTGCGGTGTCGGCCGGCGAGGAGATCGCACCGCTGCCGCTGGCGGCCGCCGAGGAGCGCGTGCCGCTGGAGTTCACCGCGTTGCCAGCGCGGGAGGAGGCGGAACGGCTGGTCGCCGAAACCACCGCAGCGTACCGCGCGGCAAAAGCGGCGGGGCGTTGCGAGGCGGAGCTCCGGCAGGCTCGGGCGGCTGCCGAAGCAGCCCTGGGTCAACTCTACCTCGCAACGGCTGGCGGGGCGGGTGCGCTGCCCCTGGGTATCGCGCGGGACGCGCCCTTGCAAGCGCTGCAATTGGGCGAGTGCTCGATCGTGGGGGTTCCGGGCGAGCTTTTCTCCGCCCTCGGCCGGCGGATCTCGGAAGCGCGCGGGAAGCACGTGCTACTGGTGGGATATGCGAACGGCTACGTAGGGTACTTGCTGCCTCGAGATGCTTGCCGCGAGGGAGGATACGAGGCGATGCTTGCCGTCGTGACCCCGAGGTGCGCCGAGGGGATCGCGCTGCGCCTGCAGAGGCTGGGGAAAGGTTGCGGGCCAGCGCGGCCTACGCGGAACGGAGGCGCGTGAATCCATGCAGCGCCTCGAGCTCGTAGAGCGGTACCTCGACGTGGTGGAGGCTCTGGTACGAGACTTCCGCAACGGCCAGCGCGAGGCCATAGGGCGCGCGGCGCAGTGCGTAGCCCGGGCCCTGCGGGGTGGCGGGGTCGTGCACCTATTCGGGACAGGCCACTCGCACATGCTCGCGGAGGAGGTCTTCTTTCGCGCCGGCGGGTTGGCGCCAATCGATGCCATGCTGGACGAGCGTGTCGTTTTGAGCGGAGGTGCAATGCGGAGCGCGGAGGCCGAACGCACGCCCGGAGTGGCTGCGGCGATTGCATCGCGCTACGACTTGCGCCCTTGTGATGTCGGGGTCGTCATTTCGCACTCCGGGCGCAATGCCGCCCCCGTGGAAATGGCGCTGCTGATGCGAGAACGCGGCATACCCGTGATCGGAGTGACCAGCCTGGCCCATTCCAAAGCGCTCCCTCCTTTGCGGCCACCCGGGGCGCGCTTGTACGAGGTGGCCGACTTCGTGATCGATACCGGATGCCCGTATGGAGATGCGGCGGTGCGCGGGCCAGGGCTTGCCTATCCCACCGGAGCCACTTCCACGATCGTGGGCGCGGTGGCTGTGCAGTGCGTGATTCTGGGAGCAATCGAAATGCTCGTCGAGGAAGGCGAAGCCGTCGTGAACCTCCCGAGTGCGAACATCGAGCACGGGGAAGCGGTGGGTGCCGCGATGCGCGAGTTTGCGAAGTTCCGCGGGCGCATCCGGCACCTGTGACGCCGCGAGCGGAACGCTGGCCGATCCATGACCGCGCTCCTCATCCGGGATTGCACGGCGCTTTTGCCCTCCGGCCTGCAGAAGGGCACGGATATCGCGATTGACGGCGGGCGCATTGCGAGGGTTGGCAAGCACCTGCAGCTCGCCGGCGCGCCGGTCCTGCACGCAGCAGGAGCGATTGCGGCGCCGGGTTTTGTCGACCTCCACATTCACGGCGCTGCCGGTGCGATGTTCGAGCAAGGTGATCCGGAAGCTGCAGGGAAAATTTGCGGCGCGCTTCCGGCTTTCGGCGTTACGGGCATCCTGGCGACTGTGGCGACATTGCCGCCGATGGAACTGCGGCGTGCGGTGGAGTCCATCGCTGTGGCATCTCGGCGCACTACCGGAGCCCGCATCCTGGGCATCCATTTGGAAGGGCCTTTTTTGAACCCGGCGCGGGCGGGTGCGCAAAGGCGGGAGTGGATGCGAGCTCTGTCGCTCGGGGAGTTCGAAGACCTGCAGGAGGCGTGCGGCGGGCTCATTCGGCTTGTGACGCTGGCACCAGAGCTGGACGGAGCGCTCGCGTTGGTTCGGGAGCTGCGCGCGCGAGGCGTCACGGTGGCCATGGGCCACTCCGACGCAACCGCAGAGCAGGCACTGCTGGGCATCGAGGCGGGGGCTACGCATGTAACCCACTTGTTCAACGCGATGCGCGGGTTGCACCACCGCGAGCCGGGACTGGTGGGCGTTGCGCTGACGGACGAACGGGTCTCGGTGGAGCTGATCTGCGACGGGGTGCATGTTGCGCCGCGAGCGGTAGCGCTGGCTTTGCGGTGCAAGTCTGCGCGCCGCGTGGCGCTTGTGAGCGATGCTGTGGGCGCGCTGGGGCTGGCCGACGGCGAGTTCGACATGTTCGGGTTGCGATGCGCAATCCGGGACGGCGCGGTGCGACTGCATCCGGAGGGCACGCTGGCTGGAAGTTGCTTGCGCCTCGACCGCGCAGTGCAGAACGTGCGCAGCTGGGTGGGCGGAATTGCGCTGCCGGATTTGCTCCGGGCAGCATCCAGCACGCCGGCAGCCGTGCTCGGGGCCCTGCCTCACGAGCTCGTGGAAGGCGCGTCTGCGGATCTGGTCCTCCTCGATGGGAACCTTCAGGTTGTCGCGACGATTTGCCGCGGCGCCCTTGCGTGGGCTCGGTGACCGGGTCGCGCTGTGGCGCGGGCATGCTTTGGATTCACTTGACGCATTTGCTGGCACTGCCTTAGCTTTCGGTCGAGCTACGGGAGGAGAGCAATGCGGCGACACGGATTTTGGACGGCAATCGTGGCCATAGTGATGGTGGCGGTGGTTTCCGGCTTTGCGCGAGGCGCGGGAGAGCTGCGGCGGGAGACGCCTGCGCGGCGCCCGTATATCGTAGAGATCGGCGATCCGCGTCCGCTCACCAAGGCGCAGCTCGAGCGCGAGATGCGCCTCAACAGCGATCTCAGGGATTATATAGGTTATTACGGATTCCCCGAGGTTCCCGATGCGCCCTGGGACGCCTATGAGGTCCGGCTGTACTACCTGCGCCGGAGACAGGAAGTGGCTTTCGGGCGGGCGTTCGTGGCGCCTACCGTCACGGACTTCGGAGTGCTGAAGTACCTGGGGCCGATCACCGATGCGGACCGCGAGCGCCTGGCGCGCAGAGCGGCGATCGGCGAGGATGCTTACGCCCGGGCTGCCAGTGCGGCGGAGCGCGCGGAGCGAGCTGCGGAGCGGGCTGCCGCCGATAGCCGGGCAGCGGCCCGGGCGGCGGAGCGGGCTGCCGCGGCTGCGGAGAGGATGGAAAGGGAGTTCTACGAAGGGGTGCGGAAGTAGCCTGCGCCGCGGCGCAGGCGCTTCGAGGAAGCCGTGCAAGCGCTGGTGTTGCGCGGCCGGCAGCTGGCGCTCGCCCAGCGGCCGAAACCGCGCCCGCGGCCCGGTTGGGCTTTGGTGCGCGTATCCTGTGCCGGAGTTTGCCGGACCGACCTGGAGATTGTCCGCGGCTACATGGGCTTTCAGGGAGTATTGGGGCACGAGTTTGTGGGCCGCGTGGTCGATGGGCCTCCGCAATGGCGGGGAGCCCGGGTCGTCGCCGAAATCAACTTTGCGTGTGGTTGTTGCGGCGCTTGTCGCGGTGGAATCGCGCGCCACTGCCCGCGCCGCCGCGTCATGGGCATCTCGGGAGCGGATGGTGCCTTTGCGGAGTACGTGTCCGTACCCGTGCGGAACTTGCACCAGGTACCCGACGAAGTTCCGGACGAGTGCGCCGTCTTTGTCGAGCCGCTGGCGGCTGCTTTCGAGATTCTCGAACAGGTGCACATCGCGCCGGGAGCCCGCGCGGTTGTGCTGGGCGATGGCAAGCTCGGTCTTTTGTGCGCCCAGGTCCTGACGCTCGCCGGAGCTCGGGTGCTGGTGGTGGGCAAGCACGAGTCGAAGCTCGACATCGTGCGGCGGCGGGGCATCGAGGCGGTCGGGCTTTCCGGCTGGCGTC
This sequence comes from Myxococcales bacterium, assembly GCA_037440145.1. Lineage (GTDB taxonomy): Bacteria > Desulfobacterota > Binatia > HRBIN30 > BPIQ01 > JBBIUR01. Next base: position 29,799 of record JBBIUR010000022.1, read on the forward strand.
AGGAGCCAGCCGACGTGGTGGTCGAGGCGACGGGACGGGCAGAGGGATTTTCCATCGCGCTCGGAGCCGTCCGGCCGCGGGGCACGCTGGTGCTGAAGAGCACGGTTGCAGGCTCCGTGCGAGCGGATCTCGCGCCCTTGGTGATCCACGAAATCACGCTTGTGGGTTCGCGCTGTGGGCCCTTCCGACCGGCACTGCAAGCGCTGGAAAAGGGAGTGGTCGACGTGAGGTCCCTGGTCTCGGCGCGCTTTCCGCTCGCACGGGCGAAGGAGGCGATCGCAGCCGCGGGCAAGGGCGGGGTGCTCAAGGTGCTGATTGACAACCCGCAGCGGCAGGCCGTTTGAGAATCGCGCGGTGCATGGCGGGTCGAACGCAACCGAAGCCAGGGCGCGCCGCGCGAGACCGGTTCAGGTTCCGGGCAACGCGTTGGGATCCCCGGGGGCCTGCACTAGCTCGATCAGCGTCCCGTCGGGGTCGGTGACAAAGACCGCCGCGGCTTCGAACGCCGGTACATCGATGCGCGTCTCCCGAAGGATTTGGACCCCTGCGTTCTCTAAGGCCGACACCGTTTCGTCGAAACGGTCCACGCGCAGCGAGAAATGCGTAAGGCCGAGCTGGTTCATGGGTCGAGGCTGCGCGCTGCCCGTGTGTCCAGGCGACTCATAATGCAAGAGTTCGATTCGGAAGCCGTCTCGCTCGAGGTAAATCGCTCGCAGGTGCAGGTCCTTGACGCGGAGGAGCGTCTCTGTGGGTTCGCCAACTAATTGGAGTTCGCCCACGTAGCGGAAGCCGAGCAGATCGCGGTAAAAACGGAGGGATCTTTCCCAATCGGAGACGCAGACCCCGACGTGGCTGAGGCGCACCAAGGCCATCGGCGGCAGACAATAGTGATTCCGCTTCGAGCGGTCAAATGGCGGGCCGCCAACTTGACTCGGGGCCGGCTGCCCCTAGAATCCGGCCGTCTTCGATAGGAATCGTCTGTGGTGGAACGCGTTCGCATTTGGCTCGCGGCTCACTGGGTGGCAATCCGCGTGGTGGCGACGTTTCTCGGGCTGATCGTCGTGTTTTTTACCGCTCTCACTTATCGGCCCATTGTGGAGCGGGTGGACGTTGCGGGCGGACTTGCACAAGTGAGCGCCTGGCTGAGTTGGTGGGTGTTGCGCGGCATCGGGGCGGTGGCCGGGTTCGGGGTCTCGAGAGCGGGGACGATCCTGGGTTCGGGGTCCTTCGAGGTCGACGTCAGCCCAGCCTGCTCCGGGGCGGTGCCAACCATGATCTACGTTTCAGCGGTGCTAGCGTATCCCGCAAACTGGCGCGCGAAGTTCGCCGGTACCGCGCTCGGTGTGGTGCTGATCAACGGGCTGAACCTGGTGCGCGTGATTGCCCTTTTCTTGATTGGGCTCTATCGGTTTCAGCTTTTTCACGAGACACACGTGTACGTTGCCCAGGCGCTAGTAGTTGCCGTGGCGGTGGTCACGTGGCTGTTCTGGGCGGATCGAATCGCGAATGCTACTGGGCGTTAAGCCAGGGATTTTTTTCGCTCGCCTGCTGGTTTTCTTTGCCCTCGCTTACTTTGCATGGACGCCGATTGCACCTCATTACACGGCGCTTCTGGCCCGCGCCGCGCAGGTGGCGATGTGGTTCGCCGAGGGCTTCGGCCCCCGCGCGACGCGCGCGGCGACCTCCGTGTTCACCCGAGACGGGGGCATTTTTTACACGCATCGGCTCTTTCCCGGGGTACACCCGCCGGGAATCCCAGGGGATTGGGTGCAGGCCAACATGGTACTCCTGCTCGCTTTAATGCTCGCCACGCCTGCACCCACATGGAGGGCACGAACGGTGCGTTTGCTGGTCGCCGCAGCCGCTGCTTTAGGCCTGCAGGTGCTGGGGCTGGTCATTGCCATCCAGGCGACTTGGGCTACGTCGCTCGGCGTGTTCAGCGCGCGCTATTATGGACCGGTGCGCCGCCTCGTGTACGAGTTTGCGGATTCGTTCTTTCAAAGCTTTGACACCCAGCTTTTTCCGGTAATGATCTGGGGTGGGATCCACTTCGACCAACTGTTCGGAGGGATCCGCAGGATGGTCTCTCCGGCGCCCTTTGCAAGTCGCCGAGAAAGCCGCGCCGAGCGCCGGCGCCAAAGGCGAGCGAGAGCAGACGCGTGACTGGGGTGCTGGTGGTCTCGTGGCTTCGCTGCGGCGCAGCCGCGGTCGGTCGTCGTGGACGCGCGGGCCGAGGGGGGTCGAGTCGTCGGGACGTTTCGCACTTGCCGCAGTTCGGCAATCGCCCCAAGCTGGGAGTCGATCGCGCCCGGGGCAGGCGGCGTTGTCCCTAACGCCTTCCCCACACTTGGACTTCGGCAATCGTGAGGTAGTTGGTACCGGTGAGCTGGATTCTCACGTAGCGTCCGGTGCGATTTACAGGTACTTCGCTGGGACGTCCGGCCTCTCCGACGACGAAATAGCCCGAGACTCCCTGCTGCGCGAGTACGGTGTTGAGGCTCGTTGAACGGAACGGGTCGTCGGACACGAGCACGTAAAAGGTGCGAAGCCGGTTGCTGCAGCAGTCAGTTCGGTTCCACACG
>JBBIUR010000023.1:0-4738 GCA_037440145.1 Myxococcales bacterium
GGCGGACGAAGGAGGGACATGCGAGACGGGCCACGGCGATCCGGGGTGCGCAACAGGAATGCTGCGCTGCTATGCGGGCAGGCTGCGGTGCCTGCCTGAAGACCTCGGTTGCCTCTCGCAGGGCTGCGCCGGGGACCAGAACTGCGACGACGGGATCTGGTGCAACGGCGCGGAACGATGCACCGAAGACTGGGTGTGCCCCTCCGGGGAGCCCCTTGCAGGGAGAGCTGCCAGCGCTGCGATGAAGGCACGCACAGTTGCGTGGCGATTCCGGATTGCACTCCCGATCCGGTGTGCGATCCGGCTACGGATCCGCCACGGCTGGAGGTGGGCACGCCGACGTTGGACTTGGGCAATGTAGGGGTGGGGCAGAGCGCCGAAGGAGTTCTCCCCGTTCGCGCCGCGGGCTGTGGCATCGTTCGCTACACGGCCTTGGCCTCCTGTGAGCGATTCAGCGTACAGCCCGAGGAGGCAGCCTTCGAACCTCCGATCGATACACTGCTCGCGGTGCACTTCACGCCGGGCGCCACCGGTGCGGCGCAGTGTACGATCCGTCTAGTGGTGCCTGGGAGCGCGGAGGTGAGCGTGGATGTTACGGCCAACGCGAGCGAGGCCTCGCCCACTTGCACCGGCGACTGCGATGGGGACGGCGTGGTAAGGGATGCCGAGATTTCGCGTGGGTATCTCTCATTTTTGCACCGCAGGATCTGTCATCGTGCAGTTCTTTCGATGCCGATGGAGACGGGCGCGTGCGGGCTCACGAGCTGGTGGGGGCGGTCAGAAGCGCGGCGCAGTGCAGGGGAAGCTGAGGCGCGCAGGCCCGATTGGGCGAGGCGGCTTCGAGTTTTGTGGTTCCACAAGCGCGGGCCTCGAGTACGCGGTGCGTTCGGAGCACAGCATCCGCTGACGCGTAACCGGCAACATCCGCCTATGGTGCAGCGGGCCCTTTTCGCCGGTGCCCCTGTTACGCGTGCCGGCGCTGCCAAGGGTATGCGGGCGTGCGTGGCGTGGTGTGCTTTGTCTACTTGTCGACCCGGCGCCTCTCAGAGCTGGGCTTGTTGGAGTGGCGCGATGTGAGGCGCGAGGGCGGGGTGGTTCGCCTGCGCCCTGAGAGGAGCAAGAGCTGGGAAGGCAGGGTGCAGCCCTCTTTGGCGAACTGCGCGCAGTGATCGAGCGCGCGGCGCGCCTTCGACGGCTCGATGTGCCGCTTGTCTTCCATCGCGACGGAAAGCCACGCCGCGGTGCCCGTGGTGCCGCCTGGCGGAAAGCTTGCGCGCGCTGGGCTTTCTGCGGTACTGGTCCAGGGTCTGCGGCGGTCGGCGATGCGGCACTTGGGGCGGCCGGGAATTTCGCAGGCAGGGGCAATGTCGCGGGCGGGCCTAGGAGGAACGAAGTGTTTCGCCGCTACAACGTCGTAAGCGAGCAGGACCTGCACGGGGCAGGGGCGCGACTGGAACGGCACTTGGCGGAGCAAGTGCACCTTCGAGCGAAGGTTGAAGTGCCGAGAAGAGAATTCGGGCAGAATTCAGACAATTGCCGGCGCCGGCAGCAAATTCGCGGAACCCAGAAAGAGGCTTTTCTGGAAGTACGGCATTTTCCTCCACGTGCCCCCGTAGCTCAGAGGGACAGAGCACAGGATTCCTAATCCTGGGGTCGCGCGTTCGAATCGCGCCGGGGGCACTCCTAGCCCGTGGCCTCGCTGGTCTCTGCGAAGCTGGCTCGCCTCCGCAGCGGAGATGCCGGCGGCAGGAAGGGATGCGAGCCTTCGTGCTGCGGGTGCGGGCCGAGGCGAGGGAGGCAATCGGCAGCCGCGCGCACGCGCACGGACCGGGGGCGCTGCGTGGGGCGAAGACAGATCCGATATGGACGAACGCCCAGCGGGCCAGCTAGCCGTCGCTGGCACGGAGCACTGCGCGGACAGGTTGGCAGCCGATCGCCGGGGCCGCAGTCTCAGAAAGGGAGCCCTTCGTTCTAGCTGGCTGCACGGGCCTTGCCGTGGCTTCGGATGCAGGGGCCTTGGGACTCGTGCGGAACGCCGAAGCAATCAGCAGCGCCCGCTGCGGCTTGGTGCCTTCGGAAGGCGTTGCGGACTTCGAATTGCCCGGGGATAGAGCTGCGGGAGGTGAAGGGTGAAAAAGGCGAGGTTCCGGCGCGAAGGCCTGCGAGGGGGAGAACGGCGTGCGCACCCTTGGGTGACGGCGGTCGTTCTCGGTCTGGCTGTCTTTAAGGTCCTCCTCCACGCCTTCGCGACCCTCCACGACAGCTACTTTCGCGACGAGTTCTATTGCATTGCTTGCAGCAAGCGGCTCGCTTGGGGCTACGTGGACCATCCCCCCTTTTTCGATCGCCGTGCTCGCCGCGACGCGTGCGTTGCTGGGCGACTCCGTCGCGGCAATTCGCCTGCCGGCCTCGTGGCCCGGGGGTCTCCTGGTGCTTCTGGTAGGGTCGCTCGCCAGGCAAATGGGCGGCGGGCGATTCGCTCAGGGCATTGCCGGGCTCACCGTTCTGGCGACAGGCATCATCCTCGCCCTCGACAGCTTCTTCTCGATGAACGCCTTCGACCTGGTCTTCTGGGCTGCCTGCGCTTGGCTTTTCGCCGTGCGCGTCGAACGCGAGGAGCCGCGGTTGTGGATCGCTCTGGGAGTCGTAGCGGGCCTGGGTCTTCAATAAGTATAGCGTCGGCTTCTTTCTCTTTGGCCTGGGCGCCGGAATTTGGTTCTCGCCCGCAAGGGGGGATTTCCTTCGGCCACCGTTCTGGATCGGCATCGCACTCGCGGCGGCGGTCTTTGCGCCCCACGTCGCGTGGCAGATCCAAAGCGGTTTTCGCACGCTCGAATTCATGCATAACGCGGTGGAACTGAAGGTCGCCGAATTTTCTCCGGCCGGATACCTCGCAGCTCAAGTGCTCGAGACAAACCCGGTCACGCTCGCTGTCTGGCTGCCCGGCCTTTTCTACCTCCTCTTCTCGCATCGAGGCCGGAGATTCGCTGCTTTGGGTGTTGCCTATCTGGTCCTGCTGGGCCTGTTCCTCGTTCAGCGGGCGAAGCCCTACTACCTGGGAGCTGCATATCCCATTCTGGCCGCTGGCGATGCTGTCTTTCTAGAAGGAACCCTTCGCGCTCGCTCTCAGCGGAATTGCACTGCCTACTTTTTGCCTTCCCGTTCTTTTTGCGGAACCAGTGGCGCAATATGCGAACCGGATCGGTCTTCGAGCGCCGGCCGAGGAACGGCACTACGGCGGTGCTGTCCCTCAACACCTGGCGGACCGCCTCGGCTGGGAAAATCTAGTCGGAGCTGTCGCTCGAATGTACCATGCGCTGCCCGCTGCGGAGCAAGCAAAGGCTCGGATCGTCGGCCTCTCGTACGGGGACGCCGCCGCCATCGAGTTTCTGGGACCTCGTTACAGCCTGCCGCCTGCCGTAAGCCCGCGCAATAGCTACTGGCTTTGGGGCCCGGGGGATCTCGAGGGGCGCGTCGTTCTCGTCGTCGGCAAGACGACCTCACGGGCACTCGAAGGACTTTTCGACAGCGTCGAACCAGGCCCCACCGTGCGTGCGCCTTATGCAGTCGTGGACGGGACGCCCATTTTCGTGTGCCGAGGGCTCCGCGCGCCCGTACCCGCCGTGTGGGCGCGGCTCAAACGCTTCCTGTGAAGCGGATTCGAAACCGTACTCGCGGAGTGTGCTGCGCGGCCGCGTGCCGCTACTGGGCCGGTGGAGAGCCACAAGGCCGGTGCAGAGCCATAAGGTGCAGAGCCATAAGATGCCGCGTGCCGCGGTCGCGAGCCGGCGCAGCCTGGCGGCACCGGTGCGCAGGGCGGAACACGCCACGGCGAGGGCCGGTGAAGCGGGAGGTGCTGGGGCAGCGCATGAACGCGAGCGGGTGCTGCGAGTGTCGGATGAGCGCCCGCCGGCCCGGTGCGCGTGCCGCAGCGCTTGCCGGCCCATGGGTGTACGCAAGGCAGGAGGTGGAGCCGCGGGGACATCAATGGGATATGCAGGGCACGCCGGCTGCGCGCGGAAGCACGGGCTTTCAGGCAGTTGCGCGCGGTGGTAGCGGGCACCGCCGTATCCCGGCGGCTGTAACTGCCGCAGGAGCTCGCAGCACGAGGAGGTTGCGCGCGGTGGTAGCGGGCACCGCCGTATCCCGGAAATAGCGCAGTGCACAGCGCGGGCTTTACGTGCAGGGTGGGCGGTTCGGCAGGAGCTGCTTCCCCGCAGATCGGGCGCAACGAGAGGCAGGGTCAGCCAGCCTTTGGCATGACTGCCTCCAGAACGCCCGTCGCGGCAGTGGTGCTGGCTCCTGCCTGGTCGCTGTGCGCCGTCGTCCCTTGCGCGAACCCTGGCGGACGGGATGCTGCCCGGTGGGGATCGCGACCGGTGGGCCGCTGAGGTTGCAGGGAATCCTGCGGCTGCGTCCGTCCCCTTCCAAAAAAGGCGACGCGCGGGCAGCCAGGCTGGCGGTGCCGGCAGGGCGCTGGGATCCGCAACGCTTCCATGGGATTTTTACCCCGTGACTGTGCCTTCGACCGCGGCGTGCCGGGGGCTTGTCGCTGAAGCACCGCAGCCCATGGGGGACATTGCACCCTTCGACGCCCGTGGAGCGGCGCGCGTCATGTTGCGCACCGAGGGCACGGTCCCCACCTGGGTGCGCTATAGGCCGGCGAAGGCGCGCACCGTTCCCGCGAGGTCGGCAGCGCTGATGCGCGCGTAATGGTTGGTGTCCGCTCCCGGGGCGG
>JBBIUR010000023.1:4756-25803 GCA_037440145.1 Myxococcales bacterium
TGCCGACTGCAGTAGCGGCGTCCCCGTCGCCGTCGAACAGCTCGGCCTCCAACTGCCGGAGATCGCTCGCGCCAACGGATCCGTCGCCATCGGCGTCGCCTGCCACGGCGCCCTCGCGGGTCGGCGTCGGGCTGCGGTCACTCGCCGTCGCGGTTGGGGGCGCGGGGGCGGAGGGACTGGGCGACGGTGTGGAGGTTGCCCCAGCATTCACCGATGGCGCCGTAGTCGCCCCCGGGGTGGGCGGGACGGTCTGCGTGGAGGTGGGCACGGTGCGCGTCGCGGTGCGGGTGGCAGATGGGGAAGGTGTAGCCGTCGCGGTGAACGTGCGGGTAGAGGTGCGGGTGGGTGTGTGCGACGCGGTCACGGTGGCGGATGGAGTCGGCGAACGTGTCGGGGTGACACCGGCGACCGCGTCGCTGGCCCAGCCGAGTAAATTGGTCATGGCACTGGGCGGAACGGTTGCCGCGTCGAGCACCAGGGCTGTACACGCGACTTGGCTCGATGTCGAGACGATCCGGGCGAAGCCTTGCGCTACGGCCGGCAGCAGCATCACTGCATCCTCGAGGAGCGCGGCGGTGCCGGTTGTCGCGATCGTGATGGTCGCTCCTGGGGGCACGCCGAGAACCGCCCCTTCTCCTGCGGCGATCGCGTTGGCGGGCGATCCAGCCGGAGTGAATACCTCGACGCCGACGTTGATCAAGCCGGTTGCGAGCGAGGTACACATGATCGCGGTCTCGACGTTCCCGCGCTTGACGATGCCCGGCACAACGGCGGAAAAGCTCGCGGGCTGGCCGTCAGCGAACACGGGGAGCGGGATGGTGGGTGGAACGCCGCCGGGGCCGAGCACGATACTGGGAGTGAGCGCCGCTAGAGACTGCGGCGGAGAGGTCGCGCTGTCAAGCATCATGACGTTGCAGCGCAGCCCGCTCGCGCTGGCCACGATCCGCGCTGCCCCTTGTGCCACCGCCCCGAGCGGAAGGAGCAAGGTTTCCAGGTACGTGGCGGTTCCGCTGGTCCCGATCGTGACTGTGCGTCCGGGGCCGACGCCGAGAACTGCGCCGGCGCCCGCGCTGAGGTTGTTCAGCAACGCGCCGTTGCTGTCGAAGATCTCCACGCCGATATCCACCGCCGCCGGTTCGATGGAGGTGCAAAGGAAATCCGTCTCCATCCCCGCGCGTTTGAGCACGCCCGGTACGGTCAGAATGGCCACCCCAGGCTTCCCATCCGGAAAGGTGGGCAACGGCTTTGGGAGCTGCGCGTCGTCGGGGACAGCAGCCGCAGGCCCAAGCGCTGCAAGCGCCACGGGCGGCGTGACGCCGGGATCGAGCGCGAGCGAGCCGCACAGGAGCGCGTCCGAAGTGCTCACGACCCTGGCGGCGCCTTGGGCCACACCGGGGATGACGATCACCGTGTTCTCGAAAAATGCGGCGCTGCCGGTGGTCCCAAACGTCACCGTTGCTCCCGGCGCGACGTTCAGGATGGCCCCGCTGCCCGCCGCGATCGCGTTCGCCACGGTGCCGTCGGGGTTGATGACTTCCACGCCGACGTGCACCGGTGTGCGGGCCACCGAAGTGCAGAACACATCCGTTTGGGCGCGGCCCCGCTTCACCAGGCCGGGGAAAAGTATGCTGTGCGTGGCTGGGGTGCCGTCCGCAAACGTCGGCAGGGGCAGCCCCGGCGGCAGCCCGCCCGCGCGCGGGCGCGTGCCGGGGAGCAGGGTAGTGAGCGTGACGGGCGGGCTTGCACTGTCGTCTACGAGGACCACGTTGCATCGGACTCGCTCCGACGTGGCGACCACGCGTGCCGAGCCCTGCAAGCCCGTCGCGAGGGGGATCACCGTGGACTCGGCGAATGCCTGCGTGGTGCTCGTTCCGATCGTGACGGTTTGCCCGGGTCGCACGCCGAGGACGGCGCCAACGCCCGCGCCCACGGCGTTGAGCAGAGTGCCGGTAATGTCGAATACCTCCACGCCGATGTCGACAGGCGCAGACGCAAACGAGGTGCACAGAAACTCGGTTTGCAGCTGCCCCCGTTTGACGACGCCGGGCACCGCGAGAATCTCCACGCTCGGCTGGCCATCGGCGAACGTGGGCAGCGGGCTGTCCCCCAGGCCGCCCTGGGCCGCTCTCGCCAGCGCGAGGGCTAACAGGCTCGCGCCGAGCACGTGGGCAACCTTGGACCTGCGAAGGCTTCTGCTCTTTCCCATCCTCTTCCTCACGAGTGATGGCCCGGGGGTCGCCCGCGTGCGGCGACAGCGCGCCTGGCGATCGCTTCGAACCGGGCGGCAATCCGGTCCCACGTGTAGAGCTTGGCTGTGCGCCGCGCGCGGCGCGCGAAACGGCGGGCGAGCGCCGGGTCGTGTCGTAGGCGCTCGACGTGCGCGACGATCTTGCGCACATTGCCGGGGGGATGCAGCAGTGCCGCGGACTTGTGCGGAAACAGCCGCGGGAGCTCTCCACTGGCGCTGGCAACGATGGGTACCCCAGCGGCCGCGTACTCCCAGAGTTTTAATGGCGAGAAGTAAAACGCCGGCATTGGTGGATACGGGGCCAGCCCGACATCGATCTGCGCGAGCCAGGTGGGCACGCTGCGGTGATCCACCGCACCGGTAAGCGTCACGGCCCTCGAGAGGCCGTGCTGTCTGCAGAACGCCTCGACCTCACCCCGCATCGGCCCGTCGCCCACTATGAGCAGGCGGTATCCGGAATCGAGCGCCCGCAGCTGTCGGAACGCTTCGAGCAGCAGATCGACCCCGTGCCAGGGTTTCAGGCTGCCGACAAAGCCGAGGACGAATTCACTCGCGCCCCGCACCCCCAGGCGTCCATTGGCCGGAAACATCCAGCGGGGTACGCCGCAGGGTAGCACCCGCACCTGCCGCCGCGAGGCCCCCGCTGCGCGTACGGACGCGAGCAGAACCGGCGAGGTGAGTAAGAGCCGGTCGGCGGCAGGTATGACCAGCCGCTCGATCGCCGCGGCGACGTCGATCATTGCCAGCTCGCGATACGCTTGCTGCTGGGCCAAGAGCGGCGCGTTCACTTCGAGAAAAAACGGCAAGTCGTGCCGCCGCGCGAACTGCAACCCCGCCACCGACCACAGAGACTGGCGCTCGTACACAGCATCGACCGCGGCTCGGTGTTGTGTGAGCTGCTCGAGCAGAATCTGGTTCAGGAGCAAGCTGTACAACTCCCACGCGTGCGCCGGAGAACAGGCGCGCGCGCGCAGGTTCTTGCTGACCTGCTGGCGAAGCGCCCGCAGGACGGGGTCGGTCGTGAGGTCGACGACGGCGAACGGAAGGTGCGCGCATGTGGCCTCATCGGGCGGGCACGCGGTAAAAAGCGTGACGGCCGTGCCGCGCGCGGCGAGTGCGGTTGCAAACTCGCGGACGTGTACGGCACTGCCGCTCGTGCCGCTGAGCGACACTCCCCGGTCCGCAACGACGTAAGCCAGTTTCATTGCCAGCCCTCCACCGCCGAGACAGCCGCCAGCCGCACCCGGCGGCCCATCCTCGCCCCCGCGCGTGCCCGCGCTAGCTCCCGCGTGGGTCTACCCGACGTGCGGCCGTCGCGGGCATCGCAGTGGCCGCCCAAGGCATCAGAATGCGTAGGACACCTCCACGCCAAGCTCGTGAACGTCGAACGTCTCGCGCACGCCGAGGCGCCCGTCGGGCTGCTTCCGGTTCGGGACATTGAACACGCCCGCACGGAAGCGGTAGCGCAGGCCTAGCGCGACGCCAGTACCGACGGGCACGGGCAGGGTGAGCCACTGGTGAAACTGCTCGATCCGATCCTCGCGCTCGAAGTTGGGGTTGCTCCGCTGCGCCAGGGTATCGCGTGCCGTGTCGACCGAGTACAACCGCCACGACCGCTCGTACTGAAAGCGCCAAGCGAGGCCACGAGGCAGCGCCAGGACGAGGCCGGGGGTGACCAGGACGACGTCGCGATTGAAATTGTCTCGCCTCGCCTTGCGCGCCCCGTACTCGACGCCGAGGCGTGGCACGACACCGAGGCCGGGCAGCCATGGGGCGGCGAAGCGGTAGCGGATGTCGGCAGCGATTCCCGGAGTGAACGCTGTCCGGTCAGTGGCTGTCCCGTGGAATGTATCCCATACGCCCGCAAACAGGAATTGCGTGCGCCCCTGGTTCGCTGCCCCGAAGGCGACGCGCAGGCCGCCCGTGAAGGCGTGCTCCGTGTACGACGGGCGCTCTTGGTCCTCGTCGAACAGGATGCGCTCGGGACTGAACAGGTAGGTGAGAACCAGGTCGGCGTCGCGCGTGATCGCGAACGCCCCTTCCGGTTGCACTTCGAAGTAGCTGAATTGTCGCAGCGCCGCATATTCCCGATCGTGAATCTTGAGCGTTACTTCGGCGGGGCGAAGTCCCCGCCGCGCGCGGGGGTCTTCCCAGCGCAAAAAGCCGCTCACCGTGGTGAAGAAATCGCTTTGCCGCGCCGGTCCCTGCTTTTGCTGGACATTGTCATTGTAGCCTTGCTCGACCGCGAGTCGGCCCCTCCCCAGCGGCGTCGGCCTCTTCGCCGCGGAGGCCGCGGCCGACACGGTCAGAAGGGAGACGCAAATCGCGATGAGCCAGCCCCCGCGCCGCGCTTCCACTCGCCACCCCTGGTTCATCGCCCCTCTTGTCCCCCGGGAAGGAGCGCATCGACTCGCCCCAGGTGTCGGCGAACGCGACGCAGGATGCGCCGCAGGCCTGCAAAATCGATCTCGGCAGGCAGCGGCCGGCGAGAGGCGTTGTCACTGGCGCGCAGGAGATCGAGTACCTCCCTCGCGAGCCGCTCCGGTGCGAGCTGCTCCGGGGGCAGCATGCGGAGCAGGCCGTGGCGGGCGAATGCCTCGGCGCGGAGCAGCTGCTCGCGCCGAGGCGTCACCCGCGGGACGACCAGCGCGGGAATCCTTGCGGCCACCACCTCGCACACGGTGTTGTAGCCGGCCATGGACACGCTCGCAGATGCAAGGCGCAGAAAGGACACCAAGTCTGGATGAAAATCGAAGGTGAGCACGCGATCGGCGAGGGGTAAGAGTCGCTGTTTCAATACCCGTCGCTCGCCGGGAGGCATGTCGGGCCCGAGAAAGACGGCGGAGTACACGCCTGCTTGCGCCAGCGCGGGTGCCGCGCTCGCGTACGCGTCGATGAGCGGGAATCCGTCACCTCCGCCGCCACAACTGACGACCACAAGCGGTGCAGCGGGAAGGCGCAAGGCCTGCCTTAGGTTCGCGGCCTCTTCGGGTGGGCTGGAGCGGACGATGTAGCCGCAGAACCGAACGCGACTGTGCAGCGAGGCAGGGAGGCGATAGAGTTGTGTAACGTCGAAAATGGCCCGCGACCCGACCACCCACACCTCGTCATAGAAGCGGCGCAACGCGGAGTAGACCGCGTGCGTCGTCCACTGCGCGATGAGTGGCTCGGGCGCATCCAGCACGTCACGCAGCGTCAGCACGACGCGTGTTGCCGGGTGGTGTTTCCGCAGATGCCGCAGGGTGGGCAGTAACTCGCCATCGACGCCCCGCGGAACGTTGTCCACGACCAGCATGTGCGGATCGAAGTCACCCGCCACGGCGCGGATCAAGCGCTCGCGCATGCGGACCACGCGGGCGAAGCTGACCCGGAGGTGTCGCGTGCGATACGTGTCCGGCCCCGCTTTCCAGATAGAAGGGAGTTTGACGAAGTCCACCCCTGGAGGCGTTTCGAACGCGGCGGCGGAATCGAGCCCGGTGACCATGAGAATAGAGACATTGTCGAGGTGACGGGAAAGGTACGACGCGATGGTGAGGCTGCGGCGGAAATGTCCGAGCCCGAAGGAATCGTGCGAGTAGAAGAGCAAGCGCTGGCGGGTGCTCATGTGACCCGGGCCTCAGCCGCCAACTCCCGCACGAGATGTCGCCAGCCTGGCCGAAGCGCGTATACGCAGGCTAGGCGCAGCAGCGCAGCGGCACGGTACCAGGCGAGGCGATCGGCGCGTAGCGGAAGCGGGTAGGCGGCGAGAAATTCTTCCTCGAGCGTGCGGTAGCGCCGCGAGCAGGCACGCTGCAGGCCGCGCAGCCGCAAGTGCGCACAGAAATTCCCGGCGTCGATCTCCGGGTCGCCTCGGCGGGCGGTGTCGAGGTCCAGCACGGTGGCCCCAGCCGCGGACAACTGCACCTGCTTGTCGTAATAGTCCCGGTGCACGAAGGTGGCAGGCTCAGTGGGTTCCGGCGCCGAGCCGCGCACGGCGGCCTCAGCGCGGTGCAGGTCCCCCGCGAGGCCCGGAAACAGGTCAGCGATGAGGCTTACCCACGCTGTTACGAGAGCGACCTCGTCGGCGACCCTGTACGGCTCGACGTCCGCGGACAGAGGTAGCCCGTGCAAGCGGCCGAGCGCACGGGCGGCGGCAGCCGTGGCGGGTCCCGCAGCCGCATCGTCACGCAATAGTGCGTGCAGGCTTGTGCCGGGCGCCTCGTGCAGAAGGGTAAGCCCGAGCGCAGGCAGATACGCGAGCGGTTGGGGCACAATGCACGCGGGGTCGTCCCCGGCGCAGGCGGCGTACGCCCGCGCCTGAAGCGCAAAGGCGCGTCCTGGCTCGCGCTCGACGGCTAGCTTGCCGTACAGCACGGCGCCTGCGGTCGTGCGGTACCGAATCACGCAGCGCATCCCGGGACGATAGCTGATCGGCACGCCGTGGCTGATGGCGGCGGCAGGGTGTTCTTGGTGTAGTGCGGCCGTCACCCGTGATGGATCGGCGCACGCAACCAGGGTCGGCAGGCGGTAGTCGAAGGGGAAAAGTTGTACGAGCACACCGGGCGGTGACTCCCAGGTGCAGCAGTGCGGGCACGAAGCGGCCGGGAGACTGGCGCGGTGGGGGCCGGCTTCCGCTGCGGCGCGCCGGGCGCGGTGCGGATCCAGCGCAAAGGCCGCCGCCCAGAGCCCAGAAACACCGGGGCGATCGAGGCTCACCTCGTACGCCGCGTGGAAGTGGCGGTAGGGTTTGACCCATACGGCCAACAGGCGAACGTCCGCGATGCGGCTAGACTGCAGCGCCGGGATGCGCCCGATGCGCTCCGCCATGGCCTCGACGTCCAAAAGCAGTCGGATGCTATCGAGTCGCACGGTGCGCGTCCTCGCGGATGCGGGTCGCGAGTTGGGGCCGGGAGCGGCTGCGGCGCTTCGCGCGGCGGATTAAAGCGATGACCCGTGCGGCATTGCGGCGCCAGGTGAAACGCCTGCACACGAGGCGGCGCGCCTCGCGTGCCAGGCGCGCAGCGAGGGCCGGTCGCTGGCGCAAGGTCTCGATGTGCGCGACAATCTCGTCGATTGCCCCGGGGCGATGCAAGAGCAGGTGGGTCCCGTGTGCGAACAGTTCCCCGAGCTGCCCAATGTCGCTGGCCACCACAGGGACCCCGGCGGCCATGTACTCGAAGACTTTGAGTGGCGAGAAGTAGAACTGCGGCAGCTTGGGATAAGGCGCCACTGCGACATGCACGCCCGCCAGGAATTCCGCGACCGCGTCGTGATCGACTTCGCCGACTAGCTCGACCACGGCCGTCAGGTGCTGGCGGCGGATTGCACGCTCGAGGGCCGGCCGCAGTGGGCCGTCGCCCGCGATCCGCAGCCGGTAGCCGGCAAAGCGGCGGTGCAACCGCGCAAACGCGCGCAGGAGCACGTCGATGCCGTGCCAGGGCTTGAGCGAGCCCACGAAGCCGACAACGCACGGGTCGCCCGCGCGCACGCGCGGCGGATGGGGTGGCGGGCGGAAGCGGTGTGGGTCGGCCGCGTTGGGCAGCACGCAGACGCGCGCCGGGGCTACTCCCTGGCGCGTCACGTATTCCCGCAGCGCCGTGGACGGGACGACCAGTGCGTCAGCCAGGGAGAATAGCAGGGTCTCGAAACTAGCCGCAGCCGCTGCATTGACGAGCGTGCGATAACGCGCCTGTTCGATTCGCAGCGGCGCATTGACCTCCAGGACGTGCGGAATGCCAGCGGTCCGGGCGAAGAGGGCCCCCGCGTATGACCATAAGGCGTACCGCTCGTATATGGCATCGATTCCCCAGCGCCGGTGGAGCCGGTCGAGTGCGCGTTCCACGAACGCATTCAACACGAGCGCGTACGCCTCTGCTGCCTGCGCCTGCGCCCGAGCCGTGGTCGCCCTGGCGAACAATGCCTGCCGTGTCAGGCGAAGCGCCCGCGCCGCAGATAGATCGATCACCGGTGTCGGAAACGCGGCGCTCTCGGTCGAGGCGACGGCCCGGGCAGCGAGGACGCGGACCTCCGCCCCGCTCTCTGCAAGCGCCCGCGCGAGTTCGCACACGTGCGCGCTCGCCCCTTTGGCTCCTCCGGCCGGCACCCCGCGATCGGCGTTTATATACGCGATGTGCAGCCGCCGGCTCATGCCACCCCTCCCACAGCGATGCCTAGCCGACGGGCCAGCTCGCGCACGTTGGCGTGCAGGTCGAAGAGCCGCTCGGCACGGACGCGCCCGGCCTGTCCCATCGCCTGCGCCAGCCCCGGATTCACGAGCAGCCGCTCCAACGCCGCGGCAAGCGCTGGCGCGTCGCCGGGGGGGACGAGCAGTCCCGTCGTCCCGTGCACTACGATCTCCGGAATGCCGGAGAGGTACGTCGACACCACGGCACGGGCGGTGGCCATGGCTTCGAGGAGCACGGTGGGAAGAGCATCTACATTGCCGTCCCCGCCGCGCACGCAAGGGAGGGCGACTACAGCGGCCTCGCGAAGTCGGGCGGCGACCCATTCCGTGGCCTGGATCCCCCGCAAATGCACGTGCTCCTGCAGGCCCGCAGCGGCAATTTGCCGGCGCAGCGTCTCTTCCTCGGGGCCACCGCCGATGATCTCGCAGACGAAGTCGACCCCGCGCGTCCGCAAAGTCGCGCAGGCCGCCACCAGCACTGGAAAGCCCTTCTTTTCCACTAGCCGGCCTATCGCGAGCACGAGAGGTCGAGCCGTGCGGGGCGGCGCCGATGGCGAGAACCGCTGGAGATCGACGCCGTTGTAAATGCGCACAATCTTCGGCTGAACGTCGGGGAGGTCAGCGACAAGGCCGTGGAGGTACCGGCGGTTGTAGTCGGTGACTGTGGCGACAAACTGCGCGTGCGCCATCTTGACGCGTAGCAGATTCGGGTCGACTTCGCGGTGGTAGATGTCCTTGGCGTGCGCCGTGAAGCTGTATGGGCAGTGGCTCAATGCGGCGGCCAGCATCGCCACGTGCGCCGCGCGCGACGCGAAGTGCGCGTGAAGGTGGCGAATGCCGAGGTGCTGCACGTGCTCGGCAAGCTGGATGGCGAGGCGGACGTACCCGTGGGGAAATAACGCGTCGCGCGGTGCAGCCAGGTGAGCGAGCGCCTCTGCCATCCGCCGCCGAGCGCGAGGGACCCTTGCTTCGGGGACCGGCAGGCTGTCTTCGACAAAGGTGATTGGGGCCCGGAGCTCGCAGAGCGTGCCGTGAGGGACCGGCGCGGGCGAATGGTGCAGGGAGAAGATGTGCAGGTCGGCGCCTAGAGCTTCGAGAGCGCGGATCTCGTTGATGACGAACGTCTCCGAGAACCGGGGGAACACTTTGAGAACGTAGCCGATGCGGTGGTCGGTCGCTGCTGGCTTGCCAGCCGCAGTGCTCATGGCCTCGGTGCTGGAGAGTCTGCCTGTCATCGGGGTTTCCAGGCGAGAAACTCGAAGTGGCTGGCGTGCAGGGAAAGGGGACGCAACGCGGCAACGATCAGCCGCCGCAGCCACGCCACTAAGCCCGTCGAGCGGCGGAGGCGCGTGGCGCCCAGGTCGCATACGTGGAAGCCGGTGCCTCTGGTTTGCGCGAGGAATTCCGCATAGCGGAAGTAGTGCATCTCCGAGAGGCGCTGGCGGTCCCCGTGCGAGGCTTTCTGCCGCCCACGCCACGCGATGTACCGCTCCGCGAGCGCGCGCGGCAGGAAGGACAGGGCGAACAAGTGAAAGTGGGGGTCGACCCAGCAGTAGCGATTGATGACGGTGACGTAGCACGCGCCGCCCCGACGCAGCACGCGCCAGATCTCGCGCAGGACCCGCTCAGGATCCTCGCAGTGCTCGAGCACCTCGCGGCATATCACCGCACCGAAGGCGCGGCTCTTGAACGGCAGATGCTCGCCGCGGCCTTGAGCCAATGGGAGGTTGAGGCCGTACCTTTGGCCGCGTAGGCGGGTGACCCGGCAGGCGGAGCGCCGGAGGTCGAGTCCAATGACCTGGTACCCCTTGCGCTGCAGCGCGACCACAAGACCGCCGCGGCCACAGCCCAAGTCGAGAATCGGGCGGCGAGCGAGCCCGGGGATCGCCCGACGCAGCATGCGGATGCGACGCTCGTGGTACTGTTCCTCCCACATGCGGCGCTCGCGGAAGGCGGCAAAGTCGCGCCGCCAGGCATTGGCTCGGAGACCAGGTTCGATCAGCCGCGCGATCTCGCGCTCGATTTCAGCCCTGGGCGTCTCGATCGGGTCTGGGCCCTTGATTGGGTCAGGCGAATTATTCATGCGCGAACGCCAAAACGCACCGGCGATCGACACAACGAGCGATCAGGTCCGAGCGGCACAGATTCACTTGTACGCACACCTGCTCCGGGTTACAGGCGCTTTTCAGAAAGCGCCTCAAGTCGTCCCGTCGCCAGGCGGTCACGGCTGCCTGCGCGCCGCCTTCGGCACAGGAGCAGCAACCCAGCCGCTCGACCACGGCACAGTCATCGTCCTTGGCGCACCAAAAAAGCTCAAAGGGTGGCACGAGCGGGCGCGAGCGGGCGGTGCCCTCGTAAGAGGACCGCAACCCGAAGAGCACAAGCACCGCGGACGCGGACAAGGCGCTCACGCTCAAAAGGTGCCGAGCGAGCCGGGGCGACATCATATCGAAGGTCTGGCCAATCGCCCCCCGGACGTTCCGGGGCCAGGGGCGGCCCCGACTTCGCGCTCCAACAACACCGCACCTGCGCCGCCTTCCTGAAGCGCGAAGACCTCGCGATACCAACCCGGTTCCCGCACGAGTGCGTGATGCGTCCCCCGCTGGATGATCCGGCCGTTTTGAAGGACAAGGATCAAGTCAGCGTCCCGGATCTCGGCCAGCCGGTGCGTCACGCGCAGCGTCGTCTTGTGCCGCGACAGTCGCGCCAGGGTCGCGTTGACCTGGGCGGCGGAGGTCGGATCGAGCATTGCTGTGGGCTCGTCGAGGATCAGGATGGGTGGGTCCTTGATGATGGCCCGCGCGATGGCGATCTTCTGCCGCTGGCCCCCCGACAGCGTGTCCCCGCGCTCGCCGATGCGCGTGTCGTAGCCCCCGGGCAAGTTTACGATGAAGTCGTGAGCGTCCGCGGCTTGCGCCGCGGCCACGACTTCGGCCAGCGAGGCGTCTGGCTTTCCATACGCAATGTTGTCGCGGATCGTGCCGGCAAACAGCAGCGGCTGTTGCAAGACGACGCCGATCTGTTCGCGCAGTGATTCGAGCGTGAAGTGGCTGAGCTTTTCGCCGTCCACTGTGATGGTTCCGCACGTGGGCTCGTACAGGCGCGGCAGCAAGGCGCACAGGGTCGACTTCCCGGCGCCGTTGGGTCCCACGAGGGCAACGGTTTGACCGGGTAGGACCGTGAAGGACACATCGCGCAGTACGGGCGGTGCGTCCGGGCGATACCGAAAGCTTACATCCTTGAGCGTCACGCGCCCCCGGAAGCGCGGGGCGGGCCGGGCATCCCGGCGCACGGCAATCCGGTCGTCAGCGCGCAGGATGGAAAACACCCGCTCCGCACAAACCGTCGCCTTGGAGAGCCGTCCTGTAATTTGCGCGATGCGCCGCAGTGGGCGGTACGTCGCTGCGAGATACGACGTGAACACCAGGAGATCGCCAGGGGTGAGTACCCCGGCGAGGACACGGCTCACCCCGAACCACAGGACCCCGCCGGTGCCGACAGCGATCAACGCCTCGGCCACGCGGTCCAAGCCGGCCTCCAAGCGCACGGTCCGCTTGCCCTGGCGGAGGGTCTTGCGATTCGCGCGACCGAACCGTTCCTCCTCGTGAGCCTCGCGACCGAACACCTGGATCACCGCGATCGCTTGCAGCATCTCCCCGACGATGGCTGCCATCCGCCCTTCTTTCTTGCGCTGCTGCCGCACGGCGTTCCGCAGCTCGCCGGAGATCCGGAACACTGCGAGGCCGAGCAGCGGAATCACCGCGAGACTGACCATGGTGAGCTGCCAATCCAGGTAAAACATCACCCCCACCATTGCGAGAAGGACGAGGAATTCCGTTGTAATGATCAGCGTTGCGTCGACGAGCATCTCGCGCAGCATGTTGGTGTCGCCCGTCACCCGGAGCAGCAGATCGCCGATCCGGTGCTGGCGGTGGAACGAAAGAGACAGCCGTTGGAGGTGAGCGAAGAGGCGGCGCCGAATGGCAAAGGTGACCTTCTGGCCCGCGATCGACACGAAATACCGCTGATTGTACACGAAGAAGCCCCACAGCAGGGTGATGGCCAGCAGCAGCGCGCAGGCGATGCTGACCACTCCCATCGCGCCGTAACCCTTGAGCAGGTAATACGGGAACACCCACCGGATTTTTCTGGCGGGTGTCAGCGCATAATCGAACACCATCTTGATGGGCCAGGGGCGGGCTACCACCATCGAAACCCCACCCAGGCTGCACAGCAGGGCAACAGCCAGCTCGCGCCGAACGGTCTTCAGATACGGCGCGAACTCCGTTCCCACCGCCACCAGCCGCTGCCAGCGCAGTTCGCGGAAGAGCGGGTTGATGCCGATCCGAATCATGAGGCAGCGGCCCGCGCGCCGCGAAACGCGCCGGCGCGGGCACGTTCAAGAGCGAGGGCGCTTAGTCTCCAGCTTGTCGCTTGGCCTTGATCACTTTCAGCGTGGCCATGGAGGCGGGAACAGGCCCCGGCGTCGCTGGCGGCCCGGGGTTGAAGCCGATGGTCGCGTTGAGTTTGTCGACGATGAACGCCGTGCAGGTGATCTTCGTGGACTCGCTCACGATGCGCGCGGACCCGTTTCTGAGGCTGGCGGCCGGCAGCGTGATTACGTTGTCTTCGTGGATGCCTGCCGTACTGCCGGTGCCGATCGTGCGCGTCGCCCCCGGCAGCAACGTATCGGCCCCGTTAAGCGCCGGTGGGGTGACATCGTTCAGCGGTGGCCCGCCCTCCGCGCCAAACACCTCGACCGCAAAGCGGAAGCTGGCAGTTCTCTCCAGCGACGTGCAGGCAAATTCGGTCTCCACGTTGTTGTTCTTGATGACGCCAGGGACCGTGAAGACGTGTCGCGCTGGGGTGCCGCCAACCGTGAGGATGGGCAGCGGACTGTCGATGACTCCGCCAACAGCTCCTCTGTTGCTCCAGGCCACTTCCATTGCTGCCAACATCAGAAGCGCGACTCGGAAGCACTTTTCCCGCATTGCTTTCTCCTCTCGCCAGAGTCTTCGTGGTGCGCTTTTGCCGAGCGTGCGTTTCAACCGCCGCAAGCCCGGCGGTATCCAATGAACGATCTAGCCACGCGTCAAGATCATAACTGCAGACGCATTCGTAAGTCCAGGCGCTGCCGTGGCTGTGAGGGCTCAAGTAACCGCATGGGCTTCCCCAAACGCCGTGCGCACCAGCAATCGTCGCGCTCGTGCGAAGACGCGGCGGGCTTTCCCGTTCCGTCCCGGGGTCTTGCACGCAGAAAGCCCGGCAACGCAACAGTTTGCAGCGACCCACAGGTGGAGAAAATCATACCCGCGCCCCGCGTGCTGGCGCATTGCGGCGGTAGTCGCTCCTGCCTGGTCGCTGTGCGCCGTCGTCCCTTGCGCGAACCCTGGCGGACGGGATGCTGCCCGGTGGGGATCGCGACCGGTGGGCCGCTGAGGTTGCAGGGAATCCTGCGGCTGCGTCCGTCCCCTTCCAAAAAAGGCGACGCGCGGGCAGCCAGGCTGGCGGTGCCGGCAGGGCGCGCCGCGGAGCGCGCAACGCTCTCTGCACTCGCAGCCTTGGGAAGTTGCGTTTCCCACTGTCCGGAACCCCCTGCCGCCGCAGTGCAGGGGTGGCGGTCGCGCCTGGCGCGAAGATCGGCTAGATTGGGGCGGTTCGAGGATTCGCTGCGAGTGCGCGAGGTTTTTTCTTTGAGATGCTGCGCGCCGAAACACTGCGCGCCAGGTGCTGCGACGGGCGGCCAGGGAGCGAGCGACCGCGCTGTGCTTTCCGGGGCGGTGCCGATCACTGCGGTCGGTCCGCTTGCAGGGAATCTGGTGCGCTGCGCCACTGACGTGCGCCCCTTCGAACGCCGCGCCGCACTGCTGCCGGCTCGACTCGCGCGGCGGGCCGGGCTGGCTCTGGCCAATCCTCGTTGAGGGGGTTCGTTTCTGATGCCACTCCGCCGCCTCACCGCTGCGCAGCGCGAACACCTGCTGCGGGAGATGTGGATGGACCACGACGGTCGCTGGTTCCTGAAGGTTGCGGAGCGGTACGGCTTCGAGGAAGCCAACGCCCTCAACGCAGTCGCGGGAAGATCGGTCGCCCGGACCGGTATGCGGAAACTCATGGCGCTCTTGGGCGAGGAGCGAGTCCGCGACGTAAGGCATCTTCGCGACCTGATGGAGATCGCCTACGACCTCTACTATCCGCCGCCGCTGTGCGACGTGTCGTTCGAATGCATCGGCGAAAACGCGATTCGGGCTACGTACCGCAAGTGCCCCGTCATGGACCGGGTCCGGAATGGCGGTGGCTTGTAGAATTATGTCTGCGGCTGCCCAAATGCCTTTCAGGGATGGCTGGCGGCGGCGAAGATGAAGGGCTCGGTTGAAATCACCCGCAGCGTCCCAAGGGGGGCTCCTTGTTGCGAGGTGGTAATCGAGATCACGGGCCGCGACGGCGGCTTGGACTGAATCCGCCCCCCGGCGGCGCGCGGCACAGGTCGAGCGCCTGGTGGCAGCGGCGGCGAAAGCCGGCCGCACGGGCTGCGGTTGGAGTGCTCCGATGCTTGGGGCGCGCGCCGTCGGGGCGGAGCTGATTTCCGAGTATCCGAACCCCTGCCGCGATGCAGGCCATTTCCCTGCGGGCGAGGCAGCCCTCGCCGCCGGCCGCGCTCGGGAGACGAACCGAGCTCGGCACGGGCAGTGCCGCGGGTGGCCGACCTGCGGTCCCTGGGGGATCTCCTGCAAGGGCTCGGTTCCCTCGACTTCTCGGAACGCGATCCCGAGCCTCTCTTCCTGCGCGAACCCGCTTTCTCTCGCCGGCGGCGAGGGCCCGTTGCGCCTTGGCGGTGCGAAATCCTTCTCGCCGTACGCGCAGGCCTCCAGGGCGAGCGGTAGAGCGAAGCGCTTCAAACCGCGGCCGCAGGCCCCGAGCCTGCCCCGTCCAGGCAAAGGGAGGGATTTAACCCCCTTGGGTTTTTTGACGAATCCTCCACCTACCGAAGCTACAGCGGCATGTTCTGGACGGCGGCCTGCAGCGTCTCGTACACGCGCTCGGGATCGATTTCGCGGTACTCGTGAACGTACCGACCTGGAAGACCTGCACGGGACGCGATTTGGTTGGCCCAAGCTGAGAGGCAGAGTGCCGATTCGGCCGAGCTGCAAAAACGAGTCGAAGTAATCCCGCGGCGTAGAATTAGGATGCCCCGCCTCCGCGATGAGGCGGGAGTTGGTATCGATCACTCGGCCCACCGTTCGCTCTAGACACCGCTCGGCGAAAACCTCATCCGCAGGGTTGGCGAGGTGTTCCTCCCGCGTGGGGCGAGCAAGCGGCTCGAGCGGGCCGAGATCGGGGATGATGAGGGCCATTTTTCGCGCGACGAGATCGCGGTCGATCATGATGGGGTGGCGTTTTCCGCTAGCGAGCGCTCGACGTACCGGCGCTCCATGTCGCAGTATCTGCGGTGATCCTGACACCTCTGGAACGCGTAGGTTCTCAGGCGTTCTAGCCCCCGCCGCGAACCGTAGAGGAACTGGTAGGCCTCTGCGATCTTCCGCAGAATGAGCCGGTCGGCGCGGTTCGGGATCGCCAGGTCGACTTCGCGGTTGGGGAAGAGCGTTTGCAGATCTTCCAGGAGCTCCGCGTCCGCCTGGAGCGTTTCGGCCGCACGCGCGAGGGACGCAGCCAGGCCGACGTCGCTTCGCGCGTGCGTTTTGCCCGTCAGCGAGGAGCCAGAGCGAAGCACGAGCGGGATGCCGTGCTTTTCGGCAATGGGCCGGATTTCTCCGGGGCTCGGGTCGCGCGGCACCGAAGTATCGCACGGGTGCCTCGGAAGCTGCTTTCGGCCCGCAGGCCGTGCTGCCCCTTGGCATTGTTCGCATACTCGCGAGCCGCATGGTGCGGGGACGGGGTGCGGCGTGCCTTCGGGTATTGCGAGGCCGCGGCTCTCTGTCGCGCGCTCCCGCGCGGTGTGCCCCCCGCACCCAGACGGGAGGACCGAAAGGAAGGCCGCGCCGTGCCGCAGCTGCGGGCTGGCCCGCCCGCGCGGTGCCGCCTGCCCTAGCCCTCTGATAGCCGTGCCCGTCGCTGTGGGTCGAACCGCGCAGAGTTATTGGCGGGCCTTTCGGCTCTCCAAGCAACTGCGGCGTCGAAAGGAACGGCGGGCGTTGCAGTTGCGAACGCGGGCGCTGGCAGCAAGGGGTCTGGCGACTCGGCGGCGAGACGATGGGCGTGATGCTGCCGACCGGCGCCAGCGCGGATCGCTTCGGCCGGCGATGCTGACTGCCCGGATCGAGCTCCTCGTCGCGGCCCTGTTCCTCTCTACGGGCGGAGCTGCCATCAAAGCCTCGAACCTCGGCGCGTGGCAGGTCGCGGCTCTCCGGTCGGGCATTGCTGCGCTCGTGCTTTTTTCACTACTGCCGGCGGCCCGCCGCGGGTGGCGCACCGCCGACGTGCTCGTGGCCTTTCCCTATGCGGCAACGCTCGTCCTTTACGTTACGGGCAACAAGCTCACGACGGCTGCCAATACCATTTTCCTGCAGTCCACGGCCCCACTGTACGTTGCCTTTTTGGGCCCATTCCTGCTCCGGGAGCACTTGGAGTGGCGCGAGGCTCCGTACATCGCGGCTCTAATTTTCGGACTCGCGCTTTTCTTCCTCGGGCAAGAGTCGCTGCGCGCTACGGCACCGGATCCCAGGCTCGGCAATGTCGTAGCCGCCGCGAGCGGCGTCACCTGGGGGCTCACGCTGATGGGGCTTCGCTGGCGCGCGCGATCCGAGGGCGGCGAGTCGGCGCTTCCCGCCGTGGTATGCGGGAATGTCTTGGCCTTCGTCGCTTGCGTGCTGGCGTCGTGGCCGCTCCCAGCTCTCCCAGCCCGCGAGGTGCTTCTCGTCGCGTATCTCGGCAGCATTCAGATCGCCCTGGCGTACGCGCTGATGGCTGCGGGCTTCCGCCACGTGCCTGCGGCGCGGGGAGCGTTGCTGCTCTTGCTCGAACCCGTCCTCAATCCCGTCTGGGCGTGGTGGTTCCACCGCGAGCGCCCCTCGGAGCTTGCAATCGCCGGTGGCGCGGTCGTACTCGGCGCGGCGGCGGCTCTCTCCCTGCGGAGCTCCGGGTCGAGCGTCGACCCCCGCTTGCCGTAAACGCCGCGCGCCGGATTCCGCGCCAGCGCCTATGGGATTGGCGAGTTCCGGGGGATTGCGCGCTCGGCGATAAGCAGCGGGTGCCCATGGGGAGGCGGAACAAGGCGCCGCCGCGCTTCGGATCAGCGCCAGCCGATCGGTTCGTACCCCTTCTCGCGCAGGCAGCGTTCGACGAAGTTTCTAAAGGCAGGTTCGGGATCGCGGCGATAGAAGAGGCTGCGCAGGAAGCTCGCGGCTCCTCCGCTTGCTGCGCCCACAGCGGCCCCTTTGCCCGGCCGCCCTACCACCGCACCGCCTGCCGCTCCTGCAGCGGCGCCCACCCCAGCTCCGACGGCGGTTTCGGTCGCGACCTCTTCGGCTCTGCCACCGGCGACGAGCTGGCGGCCGCGCCGCATGCAGAGCTCGATGTCGCGCTCGGCTGCAGCCGCACCGGCGCGGTCGAGCTTCGGGTTGGGATACAGAACCGGGCGCCGCGCGCAGCCCGCGACGAGAGGCAAGATCGCGGCGGCAATCCACGCTTTGTTCATCCGCGCCCCTTGCTCTCTCTGGCCAGAAAGCTCTTGTGCGTGACGCTCGCGCGCGGCATTGGTTCCCCCGCTTCAACTCTCTCGCCGGCGCAACCGGGGATCGTAGGTGATTTTGGTTCCCGGCGGCACGGATTCCGTGAGCCAGACGTTCCCGCCGATAATGGATCCGCGGCCGATGACCGTCTCGCCTCCCAAGATCGTCGCGCCGGAGTAAATGATTACGTCGTCCTCGATGGTGGGATGGCGCTTGCGCCCGCGCGCCAGGTTCGCCTCTTCCGTGCGCGGCAAGCTCAGCGCCCCCAGAGTCACGCCGTGAAAGAGCTTGACGTTATTCCCGATCACGCACGTCTCGCCGATGACTGTTCCCGTTCCGTGGTCGCTGAAACAGCTCTCGCCGATTTGCGCTCCGGGGTGGATGTCGATGCCCGTGTTGCTGTGGGCGTACTCCGACATGATCCGGGGAATCATCGGCACGCCCTCGGCATACAGCACGTGGGCAATGCGATAGATCGTGATCGCTTCGATGGCGGGGTAGCTGAAGACCACTTCCTCGACACTCTTCGCTGCTGGATCGCCGCGGTAGGCTGCGCGGACATCCTTGTTGAGCAGCGCGCGGATCGTTGGCAATTGCTGGAAGAGGCGGATGACGACCTGCTCGCTCCACTCGCGCGGCCGGGGTGGCCGGCGCTCGTGATACGTGTCGTGGTAGGTCACCGCGCGGTGAATCTGGTCGCTCAGGATGTCGTAAGCCGGATACAGGTGCTCGCTGATTCGGAACCGCAAGCTGCTCTGGTCGAGCGGGCGGGTGCTGTAGAAGCCGAGGTAGATTGCCGACTTGATGTGATTGAGCGCGTCGATGACCGCGCGGCGGTTGGGCAAAGCGGCGCTCTCCAGGCTGTCGATTTCCTGCTGCCCCGAGTAGCTTTCGGCCACGCGGTCGATCACCTCTTCCAGCGCTGCGTGGCGTCCGGTCCTATCGGCCATTTTGCACCTCCTCGCGCCTCTCGCGATTATGCGCGCGGAGTTTCCTGGCACAAGCGGGCGGCGGTCGAAAACGGCAGCCGCCCGCGCCAGAGCGTTCAGAAGCGGCCGAGCTGTGCCACGCGCTCGCGGTGGAATGCCGGATCTCCAAAGGCGGCGCGGTTCCACAGCGCGCGCTTGAACCAGAGGTGTATGTCATGCTCCCAGGTGAAGCCGATGCCGCCGTGGATTTGCACCGCCAGGTCGACCACGCGGCTGAACACATCCGACAGCCGCGCTTTCGCCATCGAGATGGCCTCGCTGGCCCGGTGCGGAGCGGTGTCGAGGCAGTACGCTGCGTACCACACCAGCGCCCGGGCGGGCTCGATGTCCGCCACCATTTCTGCCGCCAGGTGCTGGATTGCCTGGAACGATCCGATCGGCCGGCCGAACTGAATCCGGACCTTGGAGTACTCGACGGCCATCTCGAGCGCGCGCTCTGCGCCCCCGAGGGAATCCGCCGCGATGCCGAGGGCCCCAGCCTCCCCCGCGGCCTGGATGACCGACCACCCTTCTCCCCGCCTCCCGACCACAGCCGAGTCGGGGACGCGGACACCCCGGAATTCCGCTTCGTAAATCCGGCGCGTCAGGTCCACGCACTGGAGCGGTCGGATCCGGACGCCCGGAGCGGTGCGGGGAACCAGAAACACGGTGATTCCGCCTTCTGCAGGGAGCGAGGTGCGAAAGGCAGCGAGAAGGAAATCTGCGGCCGCTGCGTAGGGCACGAAGAGCTTCAAGCCGTCGAGCACGTAGTGATCGCGCTCGCGGCGGGCTCGGGCCTGGATCCCGCCGGCATCCCAGCGGTCGGACTCTTCGGAGAAGGCGATCGTGCCGATCGCCGCGCCGCGGGCGATCTCGGGCAGCCAGCGTTTCTGCAGTGCTGCCGAGGCCCGCCGCAGCGCTACCGGGACTACGAGCGACGAGAACAAAAACGGCCCCGGCAGCACGGCGCGGCCCATTTCCTCCAGCAGCAGTGCCATGTCGAGGAAGCTCATGCCTTGCCCGCCGTGCGCGCGAGGAACGATCAGGCCAGGCCAGCCCAGTTCGGCCATCTGCTCGTACAACCGGCGGGGCACGCCGTCCGAGTCCTGGGCGACTTCCCGCACGAGTGCCGTCGGGCACTCGCGGGCAAGAAACTCGCGCGCGGTGCGCTGCAAAATTTCCTGCTC
The DNA here is from genome assembly GCA_037440145.1 of Myxococcales bacterium. Lineage (GTDB taxonomy): Bacteria > Desulfobacterota > Binatia > HRBIN30 > BPIQ01 > JBBIUR01. Next base: position 25,009 of record JBBIUR010000023.1, read on the forward strand.
CTCGCTCAGGCCGAAGTCCATGGACTCGCTCCGCCCTCAGCTCGCCGGCGGCGCCGCCGCAGGCCGGTAGCGGGGCATGCCCAACCCGCGCTGGCTGATGATGTTCTTCTGAATTTGTGAGGTGCCGCCGCCGATGATCATCCCGAGCGTGAACATGAACTCCCAAGCCCAGATGCCGTCGTCCACGGCGCGCCGCGAGCGCCGCGCCAGGGGCGCGTACGAGCCCAACAAGTCGAGGGCGAGCCGGGCGATCTCGTGGTTCAGCTCCGTGCTCACGAGCTTCGTGATCGACGCGGCAATCGAGGGCGGGCGGCCTTTGATCGCGTCGGTGAGCTGGCGGTACGAGTGGTACTTCATCGCCTCGACGCGAATGCGCAATTCGGCCAGGCTCTGGCGGATGGCGGGGTCTTGCGATGCCGGCTTTCCGTTGCGCTGGCGGCTGCGCGCGAGCCGCAAAAGGCCGTCGAAGAGCATCTGCGTGCGCGTGGTCGATCCCAGCATGTTGCGCTCGTGCGTGAGGGTCGAGTTGGCTACCATCCAACCCTCGTTGAGCGGCCCCACGAGATTGCGCCGCGGTACGCGCACGTTTTCGAAAAACACCTCGTTGAACCCCGCATCACCGGTCATCTGGATGAGCGGCCGCACGGTGATGCCCGGGCTTTTCATGTCGATGAGGAGATAGGAGATTCCCTTGTGCTTCGGGGCGCTGGGATCCGTGCGAACGAGGCAAAACATCCAGTCGGCGTGTTGCGCGTACGAGGTCCAGACCTTCTGGCCGTTGACGATGAACTCGTC
>JBBIUR010000023.1:25813-31971 GCA_037440145.1 Myxococcales bacterium
AGTTCCGCTCGGGTCTGGAGCGAGGCGAGGTCGGAACCCGCTCCCGGCTCGGAATACCCCTGGCACCAGATGTGTTCCGCGGTCAGGATCTTCGGCAGGAACTCCCGCTTTTGTTCCTCCGTTCCCCACTGGATCAGCGTGGGCCCGAGCATCTGGATTCCGAGGATGCCGATGAGTCCGGGCGCGCGGGCACGGACGAGCTCCTCGTTGACGATCGTCTGCGCCATGAGGTCGGCGCCGCGGCCGCCGTACTCCACGGGCCACCCCATGGCCACGTACCCCGCTTCGTAGAGCTTCCGCTGCCAGGCCTTCGCGGCCTCCACCCGACTGCCATCGCCGAGTTCCACCGACTGGCCCAGCTTTCCGCCCCGCGGCAGGTTCTTCTTCAACCAGGCGCGCACCCGGCGCCGCAGCTGCTCGTGTTCCGGGCTGAACGAGAGATCCATGGCTGGCGGCATGCCTCCCGACGCGCTTCGGTACCACCGGGGCGCGCTTCGGCCAAGAGGGGGAAGGCGCCGGGCTGCGCCCGGCGCATGCAAGGCCGCACTCGATGGCCGATCCTTCAGCAGCCGAACTCCTCGCGGATGACCGCGAAGGCCTTCTCCGTAACGTCCAGGGTCTGGAGAATATCCGCCTCGGTGTGCGCGGCGGAGAGGAACCAGTTGTGAACCGGGTGGAAGTAGACGCCGCGCTTGCAGCACTCGGCGCAGAAACGGCGGCTGCGCTCGAAGCTGCCCTGGTCGGCCGCGAACGTCATGAACGGAATTGCCGGCGGGCCGGACCAGCGGATTTCCAGCCTGTGGGCGCGCGCCTGTTGCTCCATGCCTTCCCGGAGCATTGTCCCCATGCGGCGCATGTGGTCGATGCCGCCGCTGGCCTCGAGCTCGCGCAGGCAGGCGAGGGCTGCGGCCATGGGCACGCCCGAGGTGAAATAGGAGCCGGTGAAGAAGACCCGCTGGGCAGCAGGCAGGAACTCCTTTCTCCCGACGCATGCGGAGAGCGGGTAGCCGTTCGCGATCGCCTTGCAATAAGCAGACAGATCGGGCCGGACGCCGAAGGCTTCGCCCGACCCGCCCAAGTGGAGTCGAAACCCAGCGCGGACGTCGTCGAGGATGAAGACGATCTTCTTCTCGTCGCAAAGCCTGCGAATGCCTTGCAGAAAACCTTCAGCGGGAAGTTCCTGGTCGTGGAAGGCGTCGTGGCGGAACGGCGTTACGATCACCCCGGCCACCTCGCCTTTGTGCTCGGCCACGACCCGCTGCAGGTCGGAAAGGTCGTTGTACTGGAAATAGAGGACGTTGGCGGTGTCCTCCGGCGTCGTCCCCGCTGGTAAGGGCGTGCACCAGGCGTGCGTGCCATGATACGCGCCGCGGGCCATGACGATCTTTTTCCGCCCCGTGTGCTCGCGCGCCACTTCGATCGCCCACGTGCACACGTCCGACCCGTTCTTGGCGAACACGGCCCAGTCGGCGAACGGGGTGATCCTCACGAGGTGCTCGGCGAGTTCTACCCAGAGCGGTGTCGGACCGTTGAAGCAGTTGCCCTTCCTGCGCTGCGCGGCGGCCGCCTCCTCCACAGCGGGGTGATTGTGGCCGAGGACAATGGGGCCGTAGGAGCACATGTAATCGATGTACTCGTTCCCATCGACGTCCCAGATGCGGCAGCCCGCTCCTCGGTCGAAGAAGTACGGGTATTGCCCGGGCACCAGCATCATCGGGCTCTGGTGGCCGTAAATCCCCCCGGGAATTACCTTCGAAGCGCGCGCAAACAGCTCCTGCGAACGCGCGAATCCGCGATGTGTCATTCCGTGGCCCCCTTTGTTCCGGTCCTGGAAAAAACACATCTCCCGCGCTTCGACAAGCTCCGTATCGGCGAACCGCGGCGGCGAGGCTTTGGGCTACCTCGGGGTTGCCTTGTGGGACGGTGAGTGCGGTTGCAGCCCGAGTTTCGCGGCGGAGCTCGGGTCCCTGTGCCGCTTTCGAGACCGGGCCTAATCGAGGATGAACGTGATGTCGACTTCGGCGCGGTATTCCTGGATCTTGCCGCCCTCGATTTTGACCTTTTGGGCGACCACCTCGGCGCCGGTAATGCCGCGCAGGGTCTTGTTCGCCCGTGCGATGGCCGCGTCTACGGCGTCCTGGAACCCCTTTTTCGAAGACGCGATGACCCGGGTAACTCGTGCCACTGCCATTGCACACCTCCTCTGCGCGCCCCTTTATCAGATTCGGCGCAGGCAGGGACAGGGGGAAACGCAGCCCCTCGTTCTCGGGCAATACGGCGGGCCGGCCGCGCAGCATCTGCGCCGAGGTGATCCGGGGTCATCCCGCGCGCCCGAGTCGCACCGGCTCGCACATCCGGGCGCGTTTTCGAAGAAGGGTGCGTGCAATGCGAGGTGGAGATCCGGACGCTTCGACACGCCGCGCTGCGGACTGCGTCCAGGTCGCCGGGACCTGCGCGGCGCGCGCCCCGACAGCCCGCTACGGTAACACCGACCAGGCCGGGCGCGTGCAGGAGTCTTCTTGAAAGGCCTCCACGAGGCTATCGAGCCATGCGTCGGGAAGGTGCCGGGGGGCCAGTGGGACCAAGAGCAGCCCTGCCGGGAGCGCAAGCGTGCCGGCAGGCAGCATTTTGATTCCGTGCAGGAAGCGGCAAGCATAAAGGCGAGTGCGATGCCCGCGCACGCCATCGAGGAGGGCCATCGGCGGCGCGGAGAGCACGTATGCAGCTCCGACCACGGGCGTTGCCGGGCCGCGTTCGGCAAGCCTTCTCGCGAGCCCTCGGTCTGTGGCGCCGAGCGCCAGGAGCGCCGCCGCGGCACCGAGAGCCCACGCGAGGGGTCGGCGGTTCGCTCCCATCAAGCCCGGCGCAGCAGCCGATCCGCGCGGACGAGCAGGGTGCGGATGGGAATCTCGAACTCGCACTGCTGCTCACACGGTGCGGCGCACTCAGCGCACCGGCTTGCCTGCCTTTCGGCTTCGATCTGCGCGTAGAGCCGCGCGGCTTCCTCACCTTGTCCGTAGCTCTCGGCGTACATGGCGTAACGGAAGATGTCATCGACAGGCACGCCGTGCGGACAGGCAGACAGGCACGCGCCGCACCCCGGCCGGCAGTAGGTGCGCGAGATCAAGCGGTCGTACTTTTCCAGCAGCGCGGTGTCCGCAGCCGTCAGCGCTTGGCCGGATGCGTAGAGGTACTCGTCGATCTGCTCGTAATTGCGGATCGAGACGACGAGACCGCTCACGTCGGGGTTCGAGAGCACCCACCGGAACGCTGCTTGGGCGAAGGATTCCCGTTCCGTGGGAGTGAACTCCGCAAGCTGGCTGTGCCGCGCCCCCTTGAGCGTCTTCATCGCGACGACCCCGACCCCGCGCTGCCGGGCGCGGTGAAAAATGCGGCTGAGGTCTGGCCAGTTGCGGAAATTGTAGGCGACCATGATGACGTCGAACCGGCCGCTTTCGACCGCGTGATCCATGACCTCTTCGAGGTTGGGAGTGTGGCTGGAAACGCCGAGGAAGCGGACCTTGCCCGCTTGCTTCAAGCGATCGAAGGCTTCGTGGATGTTCGGCGCGAGCAGGCGGTCGAGCGAGTTCACGGCGTGGATGTGCACGAGGTCTAGGTAGTCGGTGCCGAGCCGCCGCAAGCTGCCTTCGACCGCAGCCACGATGGTCTTGACGGGCGCATCGTTCGCGAGGTGGCCGTCGGGAGTGCAGAACTTCGAAGCGAGAAACAGCTTGTCCCGCGGCAAGCCCCGGATGCCTTCCCCGAGGGCATTTTCCGAACCCGCGCGGGAGTAATCGGGAGATGTGTCGAAGTAGTTGATCCCCCGCTCCACAGCTCGCCGCGCGATGGCGCCATCTGCCAGCGCCGAGCAGCCGAAGGAGATGTCCGACATAGCGAATCCCGTGCGCCCCAGGGGCCGGTAGCTCCGCACTTGCGAGCCGGACCACTCCGGCTTTTGCTGCTTCGCTTTCGGGACGTCGCCGATCAGGAACCACTGCGTGCCGTACTTGCAGCCCGCCAGCCCGACGGCTGCAGCCGCACCGAGCGAAGCCGTCCGGAGGAACTGCCGCCGGCTCAGCGCCGCCTGTGGCGCCGCGCCGGCAGCCGGGGCGCTGCCGCAGGCTTCCGGTCCAGGCCCTCGCCCCTTGAATCCTCGTGGCCCTCTGTTCATCGCGCCGGAATGAGCTGCACTCTACGAAAGGGCCCGCGGATCGGCAAGAGCCGGCGGTCGCATCCTGCGGCCGCGCTTTGCAGCGGTGCGACTGCCGCGCCTCGCTGTGGATCGAGCGTTAATCCCTCCAGGCGCTGAACACGAAGTCTCGGCTCTGTTGGCCCTGGTGGCAGGAGAAACAAGCGGTTGCAGCCTGATCCCCAACCACGCGGCGTGCCGGATCGCCACCCGCGAATCCCTCGAACCCCCAGCCGCCCGTTTGTGCGAAGCGCTTGCGATCTTTCTGCATGACGCCCAGGACCTTGCGCCTCCCCTCCACAATGGCGTGGTCGGCTTCCTTTGCTTCCAGGAGATCGAAGACGATGATTGCGCCGTCGGGAAACTTGCCGGAGCGGTAGCCCTCCATTGCCTTCGGGTTGGCGTAGATGTGGTGAATGCCGCCGAAGGACTCGAACAAAGCGTGGCCCTGCTGGATCACCATGCTCTTTACGTGGCTCCAGTTGCGGTACCCCTTCGGGTACGCGACTGGAGCGCTGCCGCCTGCGGCGGGGCTCGCTGCTGCAAACCCCCACACCACAAGCCAGCCGATAGCGATGCGTCGCTTCATGACATCTCTCCTCCTGGTTTTTTGTTGGTGCAGTTGCCTCGAAACCATTTCCCGACCCGGGGCGCGCGCGCAATAAGGCACTTTTCGGTGCCCTCGCGAGTGGCTGGGGATGGCGGGCAGCAGCCGCGCAGCGAGGAGTCTGGCTTCGCCGAACCTGCGGGGGCTTCGGGGGCGACGGGGCGAGCGACGGTGGGGCGGCGTTCAGGATCTCCTGCCGGCGCCAGGGAGGGCGGCCGGGCGGCGCGGGCTTACCTCGCCGCGCCTGCGCGCTCGACCGTGCGACCCACTTCCTGCCCGAAAGAGAGTTCCAGATTGTGGCCGTCCGGGTGCACGATGTAGGCCCAGTACCCGACTGGATGCCCGTAGTCTTCCGGCCCGACGACGCGAAGGCCTTCGGCTTTCGCCAAGGCACAGCGGCGATCGAGCTCTTCGCGGCTGGGCAGGGCGACGCCGAGGTGGCAGTAGGTTCCGCCGAGGCTGTGGTCGACGTTTGCGGTCTCGATGAGAACGAGTGCGAAAGGCCGCGTGAGATCGCTCAGCCAGACTACGGCCGTTCCGCTCTCCGCGTCGACCCGGCGGTGGACGACCCGCATGTCGGCATAGCGGGCGTAAAAGTCCACGCTGCGCTCGATGTCGGTCACGGGCAGCGCGATGTGGGTGATGCCGAGGTCGATGGAAGCATTGGGCGAGGGATGCGCTCCGGGAAGCTTTCCGCTGGCTGGCCTGTCGCTGCTCATGGACCCAACCTCTTGCACGGAATCGACTTGCGATCCAGCCCGCGCTCCAGTTGCAGCGCGCGACGAACCCGCCCGAGTGCACACTGCGGCGGGCGCTTGCGCACTGGGACCACTCCGGGTAAGCAGGCGCCTACAAGCACATCTCGCCAGGTGGAGGGGAGCGATGATCCTGTGGGCGGCAGTTGTTCTAGGCGCTCTGGCTGCGGGGAGCGCACAGGCGCAGGGGAAAAACCCAATGGTGCTACTGGAAACTTCGCTGGGGAACATCAAGATCGAGCTCTACCGCGACAAAGCGCCGATCACCGTGGACAACTTTCTCCAGTACGTGAACGACCGCTTTTACGACGGGACGATTTTTCACCGAGTGATCCCGGGCTTCATGATCCAGGGAGGCGGTTTCGACAAGGAGATGCGGCAAAAGCCCACGCGGCCGCCGATCAAGAACGAGGCGACCAATGGCCTCAAGAACACAGTGGGTACCATTGCGATGGCGCGCACGTCTGTGGTGGACAGCGCCACCTCGCAGTTCTTCATCAACACCAAGGACAACCCCTTTCTCGATCACCGGGACGACTCGCCCGCGGGGTACGGGTACGCGGTGTTCGGCAAGGTGGTCGAGGGTATGGACGTGGTGCACAAGATC
>JBBIUR010000024.1:0-29041 GCA_037440145.1 Myxococcales bacterium
GAACCATCGTCACCGCCGAGGCAAACGATATGAGCACGTACATCACGCTGGAAGACGGGGCCCCCGTGTTCCTCGGGCCGTACGTCGTGCTGCACTCCGGCATCGCCGACCTGATCGTCTCCAGCGTCATCCGCCTGAACGCGGAAGAGCCCGGAATCCGCCCTGGGGACATGTTCTTCGTCAACGACCCGTGGCTCGGCCCAGCGCACCAGGCCGACTGCGCCATCGTGGCCCCGGTCTTCGTGGGCGACGAGCTCTTTCTCTGGACAGGCGTTACTCTCCACCAGCTCGACATGGGCGGCCTCAGCCCCGGAGGCCTGTGCCCGGCTGCGCGCGACGTCTACGCTGAGCCCACTCTCTACCCGGCGATCAAGATCGTGGAGAACGGCAAGCTGCGCGCCGACATCGACCGCCTTCTGCGGCGCAACTCGCGCCTTCCGGAAATCCTGGCGCTCGACATCCGCTCCATGATCGCGGGGAACAACGCAGCGCGGCGCGACTTGCTGGGCCTCGTCGAGCAGTACGGCGCGCCGGTGGTCAAGTCCGCAATGATCCTCATGCAGCGGGAGGCGAGCGAGCGCTTCCGCGCGCGCCTCGCACAGCTCCCGCGGGGGCGGTTTCGCAGCCGCGATTGGTACGAAATCGGCGGCGCCGCGCCCGAGCTGCAGGACGAGGTATACGAGATCGACTGCACGCTCACCAACACCGGGGAAAAGCTCATCTTCGACTTCAGCGGCACCTCGCACCAGAGCACTGGGTTCGCCAATTGCGGGATCGGGGGCCTGCGTGGGGGCGTCCTCGGTGGCCTGCTGGAGCAGATCGCGTACGACATTCCGTGGAATGCTGGCATCTTGGTCCACATCGAGATCGTGACCCAGGAGGGAACGACGAACAATCCGCGCTTTCCCGCCGCGGTCAGCGACGGGATCACCGAAGGCGCCATCGCGACTGGCGTGGCTGCCGGTGGCGCCGTGGCCCATATGATCCTGGCCGACGACGACCTGCGGGCGCGCACCATTGGCGGTGCGGGCAGTGCCTTTCTCGGCAACACCCTGGCCGGCATCGACGCCAGCGGCAAGTTCTGGGGAACGCTCTTGATGGACCCGATTGGAATGGCCGCGGCCGCCAAGGAGGCGCGCGACGGCCCCGACGTCTGCGGCTCCAGTGGGATCCCGTACACGCAGTACGCGAACGTCGAGACGAACGAGCTCCACTATCCCATCCTCTATCTCTTCCGCCGGCGCGCGCGGCGAAGCTGCGGCCACGGGTACCGGCGTGGCGGCCGGGCGCTGGAGTTCGCCCTCAAGCCTCATCGCACTCCGCTCGTCTACCTGCTCCTCTGGTGCCACGGCGCGGAGTTTCCGAACGCCGCGGGCATGGCCGGGGGCTTGCCGCCGAGCGCCGCAGTGTTCCGGTTGGCCCGCTCCACGGACATCCGGGAGCGGTTCGCGCGCGGCCAGTGGCCAACCGATCCCGAAACCTTCCAGTGGGAGGCGCTCGCCGCAAAGAGCGAGTCGTACCTGGGCGAAGATGACATCGCGTATTTCGGCGTTCCCGGCGGAGCGGGTTACGGAGACCCGCTGCTCCGGGAACCGGAGCGCGTCGCGGCCGACGTGGCGGCCGAAGTGATCGATCCCGAAGAGGCGCGGGCCATCTACGGCGTCGTGCTGGACCCGGCGACCGGCAAGCCCAACCCAGACGACACGCGCGCTTGCCGAGCCGCGCTCGCGGCGCGCCGCCTCGCCGCAGCGCGGTGGACTGCCCAGTGGTCGAAGTTCGAACCGGGCGCACCCCTGCGCGATGCGCCTCCTCCTCCGGAGGTGCGCTGCGAGAAGATGCGCGAGCTGCGCGTGCTGCTCCGGCTCGGACCTGACCTCGGGATCGGAACCGACGCCCGCGGCCGGTGCTTCTGCTGGGTCTGCCTGCGCTGCCGCCACGTTTACGGCCGCGCAGCGGAGAACCCTAAGGAGCGCTGCAAGGTCGCCGTAGAGCACTTGCGCGAGGTGCATCCGCTCGCGCAGACGACGCGCCTGGACCGCCCGCGCTTTTTCTTCCGGCGCTTCCTGTGCCCCCAGTGCGGAGCGCAATGGGCCACGGAGGTCGCGCGGGCGGATGACCCGATCCTGTTCTCCGCAAAGTTCGACCCGGCCTGGCTCGCCGCCGCTGCCGCGCGGCGAGTTGCTGCGGGTCCCGAACCGGAGCCCGCGCGGGCCCGGGCCGAGGAGGGAGGGCTGTGAACTTCACCGCACCGGCTTTCACCTGGGCCGAGCGGGAGCCCCGCCGGCGCGCGGTCGTGGTCGAGGGTCGCCAGTATACTTATGGCGACCTGGCCGCAGAGGCGAGCCGCTTCGCGGCTGGGCTGGCAGCACGCGGCGTGCGGCCCGGTGACCGAGTGGCCCTCATGATGAACAACCGGTGGGAGTTCGTGGTCGCCTACTACGGAACGGTGCGCATGGGTGCCATCATCGCGCCCATGAACACGCTTCTGAAGGGCGAGGAGATCGCCTACCAGGTGCAGGACCTCGGCGCCGCAGTCTTTGTCGGCAACGACTGGGCCAGCCCGGAGTTCGCTCGCATCCGCGAGCGCACGCCTTCCGTCTCTCTGTTCCTCTCGACACTGCCCCTGCCGGGCGCCACTCCGTTCCGCGAGTTTCTCGCCCAAGCTCCCGGAGAGGCACCACTGCGGGAGACCGACCCCGACGACGTGGCCCTGATCCGGTACACCTCGGGAACTACGGGCAAGCCCAAAGGAGCCATGCAGACCCACCGCAACATCAGCGCGTTTCTCGACGCGACGCTGGCAACCCAGGACCTCACCGCGGAGCACCGGCCGCTGGTGTTCGTGCCCTTGTTCCACGGCTTCGGCGACCACTGCATGATGAACCAAGTGCTGCGTACGGGGAGAGATTTCGTCCTGATGGATCCCTTCGACCCCGAGGCGATCCTCGCCGCCATCCAGCGCTACCGCTGCACGAGCTTCGGCGCTACGCCCTCGATGCTGTGGGGCTTGATCCATTACCCCGAACGCGCGCGCTTCGACACTTCGTCCCTCCGCGAAGTTATCACCGGCGGCGCTCCGGTTCCCTTCGAGTTGCTCCAGCAATTCCAGGCCGCGTTCGGAACTCTGCCGCTGGAAGGCTACGGCCTCTCGGAGGGCACAGCGGGCTACACGTACACGCGCGCCGACCTGGAGCGGCGGCCTGGCTCGTGCGGCGTCGCGCTGCCCGGGGTGGAAATCCGAATCGTCGACGACGAGGGGCGGGAGCTGCCGCCGGGCGCTGTGGGAGAAATCGCGGTGCGCAGCCCCTTCAATATGAAGGGCTACTGGAACCGCCCGGAGGAAACCCGCCAGGTGCTACGCGACGGCTGGCTGTACACGGGGGACGTCGGCAAGGTCGACGAGAACGGGTTTCTCTACATCCTGGACCGGAAGACTGACATGATCATCATGAGCGGCGAAAACATCTACCCCAGCGAGATCGAAGAAGTGCTTCTGCAGCACCCCGCCATTGCCGAGGCCGCCGTAGTAGGCGTTCCGGACGAACGCCGGGGCGAAATTCCCAAAGCCGTCGTGGTGCTCCGGCCCGGCACTCACCTCACTGCAGAAGAGGTTCAGGAACACTGCAGGCAGCGCCTGGCCTTTTTCAAGGTCCCCAAGATCGTCGAGTTCCGCGACTGGTTGCCGCGCAATGCCGCCTTCAAGGTGATCAAGAGCGAACTCCGATGACGCGTGCCGATTCGGTTGCAAAACCCCCAGCCCGCCGCGACACGAGAGAGGGCGCGCCAGCATTTTTCGAGGAGGAAACCGCCATGGCGCAGATCGATGCCGAAAAGCAGCGCTGGGAACGCGAGCAGCGCATCGGCGAGCTGCCACGGCTTGTCGATGCCATGGGCTACGAACACCGCCCGCTTTACACGCCCGCCGATACCCGCGTCGACTATCTCGAAGCTCTCGGATTTCCCGGGGAGTTTCCCTTCACGCGCGGCGTGTACGGCGGCATGTACCGCAAGGCTCCGTGGCGCATCAACCAGTACGCGGGCTTCGGGACGGCCGAGGATACCAACCGCCGCTGGAAGCTCCTGCTCGAACGGGGCCAGATGGTCTTCAACCTGGCCTTCGACCTGCCCACGCACATGGGCTACGACTCCGACGATCCCTTCGTCGAGGACGAAGTGGGCCGCACGGGAATCGCCATCGACTCCCTGCGCGACTTCGAGGTGCTGACCGAAGGCCTGCCCATGGTGCCCATTTTCTTCAACACCGCCGGGCCCGCGGCAATCCTGCTCGCGATGTTCATCGCCCTCGGCGAACAAAAAGGGATTCCCCCGAGCGGCATCATGGGCGCGTTCACCAACGACATCCTGACCGTGTACGTCTGCCGCGGCACCTGGATCTTTCCGCCGCGCCCTTCGCTCCGGCTGATCACGGACATGATCGAGTACTGCTGCGCGCACATGCCCCGCTTCTATCCGCTCAACGTGCAGGGCGTCTACTTCCGCTCGGCGGGCGCGACGATTCCGCAGGAGGTCGGCTACACGTTCGCCGACGCACTCACTTACGTGGACGGGGCACTCGAGCGCGGGCTGCCCATCGACGCCTTTGCCCCGCGCCTCTCGTTCTTCCTGGCCTGCGGGCCGGAGATCTTCGCCGAAGCCGCGAAGTTCCGCGCCGCGCGCCGGCTCTGGGCCAAACTCCTGCGCGACCGCTACCACGCAAAGCACAAGGATTCGCTGCGCTTCCGCACCACTGCAGCTACCGGTGGCCGGTACTTCCAGGCGATCGAACCGCTGAACAACATCGCGCGCGGCGCCTACGGAATCCTCGGGGCCGTGCTCGGAGGCGCCCAGGCGACCTTCGTGGCGGGCTACGACGAGGCGTACGCCTTGCCCAACGAAGAGAGCGCCCTGCTCGGGCTCCGCACGCTGCAAATCCTGCAAGAGGAGACAGACGTGGCGCGCACCATCGATCCCTTAGGCGGTTCGTACTACGTCGAGCACCTCACCGACTTCATCGAGGCCGAAAGCCTCCGGCATCTCGAAGACATCGCGGCGCACGGCGGGACTGTGCGATGCATCGAGACCGGGTACACGCGCCGGCAGCTCGACCACCAGCTCTACCAGCAGCTCGAGAAGATCCAGAGGGGAGAGATCCCCTTGGTGGGCGTGAACAAGTACGCCGCCCCGGACCGCCAGGAGCCCGAAATCGCCCTCCACCGCCACGATCCGGCCGTCACCGAGCGTCAGCGCCTGCGCCTGCGCGAGCTGCGCGCGACGCGGAGCAACGAGAGGGTCCGCGCTTGCCTCGACGCGATCCGGCGCGCCGCCGAAGGCACGGAGAACCTCGTCCCGCACTTCATCGAGGCCGCCAAGGCATACGCCACCCTCGGAGAAATCGTCGGGGTACTGCGGCAGGTCTTCGGGACCTTCAAGGATCCGAACGTCGCCTGTTGGCCGGCCCCAGCAGCGGTGAAGGACTCGCGCGATTAGGAGGAAGTGCCATGAACCACCGGCACGATCGCCCCCTGCGAGTGCTCTTGGCCAAGCCGGGCCTCGACGGCCACGACATCGGGGCGCGGCTGCTCGCGCGCGCGATGCGCGACGCGGGAATCGAGGTGATCTACACCGGGCTCCACCAGAGCCCCGAAGGCATTGCCGAAGCGGCGCTGCAAGAGGATGTCGACGTCGTCGGCTTGAGCATTCTCTCCGGAGCGCACGTCTCGCTCACTCGCAAGGTGATCGAAGCCCTGCGCGCTCGCGGGTGCCACCATCCCGTGCTCGTCGGCGGCTTGATCCCCGAAGCCGACGTGCCAGTGCTCCGCGCGCTGGGCGCGCGCGAGGTCTTCCCGTCGCGTTCGACGACGGCGGCGAAAGTAATCGAATACCTGAAGGCCTTGCCCCTCGATCCCCCGTAGCAGCCCGGACGCGCGCCGCGAGGGGCCAAGCCATGGACTTCTCCCTTCCCGAAGAATACCGCATCCTCAAAGAGCAGACGCGGCGCCTCGTGCGCGAGGAACTCGAACCCGCGGCCGGGGAGATCGCCGCCTCGGGCCGCATCCCGCCTGCCGTCGTCCAGCGGCTCAAAGACCTCGGATACTTCGGGATCACGATCCCGCAGGAGTACGGCGGCCTCGGCCTGGGGACACTGCCATACTGCCTCGTGCTCGAAGAGATCGCGCAGACCGACGGCGCGTACTTCGCGCTGATCAGCGGAAACAACGGCATCGGGTCCCGCGGCATCCTGTACGAGGGCACCGAAGAGCAGCGGCGCCGCTACCTGCCGCCCATGGCCCGCGGCGATTGCCTGGCGGCCTTCGCCCTGACCGAGCCAGAGGCGGGTTCGGACGCCGCGAACATCCAGACCACAGCGGAACCGCGCGGTGACGGGTTCGTGCTCAACGGCACCAAGCACTTCATCACTCGCGGAGACATCGCAGACGTGATCACCGTGCTGGCCGTGACCGACCGGACGCTTCGCGCGCGGGGCGGCGTCACCGCTTTCCTCGTCGAACGCGGCATGCGGGGGTTCCGCGTCGGCCGCATCCAGCAATCGATCGCCGGCGACGCCGTGCATCAGTGCGAGCTCGTTTTCGAAGACTGCTTCGTCCCGCGCGCGAACGTGCTGGGACAGGTGGGCTACGGGTTTGCCATCGCCATGCGCACGCTGGAGGAGGGCCGCCTGACGCTCGGAGCGGTGTGCCTGGGCATCGCCGAGAAAGCCCTCCAGCTCATGATCGCCCACGCGCGCCGGCGAGTCACGTTCGGAAAGCCGCTCGCACAGCGGCAGCTCGTCCAGGCCATGATTGCCGACACCGCGACGGAGATTTACGCTACGAGGTCCATGCTGTACTACGCCGCTTGGCGCAAGGATCAGGGCCTTTCGGTGCGCAAGGAAGCGTCGATGGTGAAGCTGTTCGCCTCGGAGATGGTACACCGCGCGGCCGACCGCGCCTTCCAGATCTACGGCGGGATGGCGTACATGAAAGAATGCCCGGTGGGCCGGATGTACGCGGGGGTGCGTGTGCTGCGCATCGTGGAAGGCGCCTCGGAGATTCAGCGCCTGATCATTGCCCGGCAGGCAATCGAAGAAATGGGGTAGTCGAGCGAGCGGAGGAACGATGAAGGCGATCGATGTCCACGCCCACATTTCCACCCGCGAGGGCGTGGCGAGCATGCTCAAGTACCAGCGCGGAATCCTGCAGTACTACATGAAGATCGAAGTGACGGAAGAGCAGGCGATGAGCCTAGCAAAGACAGACGAGCAGATGGCGCAGGACTTCATGGACGCCGACGTGAAGGGCGTCCTCGTGGGCTGGGATGCCGAAGCGAACACGGGGCATCCGCGCGTGAGCAACGATTATCTGGCGGCGGTGGTGCGCCGCTTCCCCCAAGCGTTCGTCGGTGCCTTTGGCTCCGTCGACCCCTGGAAGGGGGAAATGGCACTGCGGGAGATCGAGCACTGCGTGCGCGACCTCGGCATGCTGGGGATCAAGTTCCAGCAGGCGGCGCAGGCATTCTATCCAAACGACCGCCGCTTCTATCCGATCTGGGAACTCTGCGCGTCGCTCGGCGCCGCGGCGCAGTTCCACACCGGTACCACGGGGCTCGGCGCGGGCCTTCCCGGCGGGATGGGCATCCATCTGAAGTACACGCGAGCGATCCCGTACATCGACGACGTCGCCGCCGATTTCCCCAAGCTCCGCATCATTTGCTGCCACCCCTCGTGGCCCTGGCAAGAAGACACGCTCGCCATCGCCCTGCACAAGCCGAACGTCTTCATCGAGCTCTCGGGATGGTCTCCGAAATACTTCCCCGAATCGCTCAAACGCGAAATCCGCGGCCGCCTCCAAGACCGCGTGATGTTTGGCTCGGACTATCCCCTCCTGCCCCACCAGCGCTTGTTCGAGGACTACGAGAGGGAAGGTTATCCTCCCGAAATCCTCGAAAAGATCTATTACAAGAACGCGCAGCGCATCCTCGGCCTGTGACCCGAACCCGCCGGTCGCCCACCGAAGCCATGGGGGCGTCCCGGCGCGGACCCCGCGCTCTCAGAGGAAAGCCCGAAAGGCCGCAGTCACCACCAGCTCCACCAACCCGGCGCGGAAGCGATCGAGCGCGGCTTTGCCGACGCCCTTGCGCTTCAATGCGGCCAGCTCAACGACATCCCGCTTCCCCAGCACCAGCCACTCGAAGTCCTCGCGCGTCAACGCACCCGACGCCAGCAGCGTCGTCCACCGCTCGAGGTCACCCCGCGTCCGGGAGAGAAAGGCCTCAATATCCCTGCGAGCTGCCGCTCCGTGCCCCTCCCACTGCGCCTCCGCATACGCGCCCAGCTCCTGCACGAGCTCCTGCCAAAAACGCCGAAAAGAAGCCATTGTCCTTTTCACCTCGCCCGCCGCCCGGCACGCGGCTCCCTCTTGGCCGCCTCGAGCTCGAGGATCGCGTCGAACCCCTCTGCCACGAGTCCCTTGGCTTCGGCGACGAATTCCGCATCGAGCTGGCCCTGCGTTTTCCACCGCCCGAGGAACCCGAACAGCGAGTGGCGCTCGGGATCGGCGAGAATCGCCCACTGGCGCGCGCTCTCCTCGTTGTGCGGGCGGTGCAGGGCGCGGCGCTGCGCCTCCAGCACTGACTGTTCGAGCTGCTCGATTGCCTCGCGGTGCCGTGCGAACGGCTCGGTCGCTCGATCCATGACCGCGAGCGCCTGGGCTTTGAGGGAGGCGGCCTCCAGATACGCCTCGCGGTCGAAGGGGGCGCGCGCCGCGCATCCACACAGGGTAGCGATCGCCACTAGAGCCCAGTTCCGAGCCTTTGCCCCGGCACCCCGCATTTTCCCGATCCCCCTTTGCCCCGCGGGCAGAGCCGCGGCGCGCTTCGACGTGCCGCGGCGGCCGGTAGCACAGACACCCAACCGCCACCGCACCTTATGGCTTCAGACCCGACGCGCCCCCGAGCCGGGGCACGCCATCCCCGAATCGAATCCAGGATGCGCGATCGCTGAAATGGACATGCGCTACGGGCGCGCGATCGGTGCGGCCAGGAAAACCAGCCCGCGCGGCGTCGACGCGCTCGGGATGCAGGGCACATCAGAAAAACAAGCTGCTCCCGCAAACGCCGGAGAACTGCCGCTCGCCGTGCGCCGACGAGCGGTGGGTGCGCCAAGCGCCCCGCCCGCTGCCCAGCTCGAAGCATTCGACCGCCACGCCCACCCGCGTCACGCACCCCGCGCCACTTGCCCGGCGGCAGATCGAGCAGTGGCAGGAACGCGAAACCACCTTGGCGGCCGCACCGCGAAGCGCACGGTTCCGCAAGAACAACTGCCGGCGATCCCTTGTGGCTCCATGGCAACCCTCCTGGACTCGCCCCCCGCCGGGGACGAGCCGTTTCGGCTCCGGTCAATCCCCTGCGGGCTCGGAGACAGGCAGGGCCGCCGGAACCGAGTTCCCCTCGTACCAGATCGGTGAAGTCCACGCTCGCTCCTGAACGGTCTTGGCAACCGCAGGGTCATCGCACACCGGCGGGCGCGCTGCCGCGGGGATCGCGTTGCATTGATACGCGACCCGCCGGCACGATGGGTTCTCCACCACGCGGGCGTAATAAAAGGCGGGCTCGCCGGGACGGAACTCAGGGTCCACCCAGACGGCGCAGAGCGAGGCGAAGCCCGGCCCATGCCGTTCGCACGTCTGTTCCTCGACAAACGCGCCGTTGTGCGCATCCCCCGCCACTTCGAACACTTTTATGTGGGACTGCCCGCCGCTCCGCCAGCCCTTGACAATCTGGATGCGCTGCAGCAAGGCGCCCGGCCGCTCCGCCGTGCCCGGATCGCGCAAGGCGGCAACGGCGAAGATCGGCACCGCAGCCGCGTCGGGCCGCGGCGGCAGAACCCCGCCCATGGGCGCGCCAGCCGCATACGCCCGCGCGACAAAGTCGGGGTCTCCGCAAAGCGAGGCGTCGAGGTGCCAACCGCCGAAAAACCGAACGGTGATGCGGGGCCCGCTGGTTCCGTACGTCTCCCGCCGCTGGAGAGCCGCAAAGATGCTGTCCCGCGAATTCTCCTCCGCCCATACAGCCGCCAGCCCCCGGGGCTGAAGGCAATCCCGCTGCGAAAACCGCCGCCGACGAGCCGCTTCTCCGGGGTATCGTCCACACCCCCGCGGTGGCCGGCAAAGCGGTCTTCCCCGGTCGCGCCCGGCGTTCCGTTGTGCGTATCGGTCCCCGCGATGAACCCGAGCCGATACGGGTTGACCCCGAGTCGCTCGTATTCCTGCAAGCCAGCGAGCAAGAATCCGCGCGCGTAATCGAGGCGCGAAACACATCCGGAGTTGGAGACCCCCCCGCGCCCCGTGCCGTCGCCGCAGTCCTGCAGGGGCGGCTGGCGCAATTTCTCGAAGTCGCAGAGTTCGTCGGGCTCCCCCACGATCCCCGAAATCCCGTTCAAGCACTCCGAATCCCCCTTATGCTGGTAGATCTCCACCAGTGGCTCGAGGGCACCGCGCAACCGCGCTTGCCCTCGTTGCTCCTCGGGCGTGGTCGCCCCCGGATACTCCGGAAAGAACATGTTGCCGTTGCTCTGGTTGGGATTGTGCGGAATGGCCAAGACGTCGCACTCCGGATCCGCATCGATGCAGGTCGCCCGCAGCGCTCGCCAGAGTCCCAGCGCTGTCGGCTCCTCCATGTACGAGATCGGAAATGGGACACTGGCAGTACGGAAGATCATGTTGCGGTGGTTCGTGCTGACCTTTGGATTGCCGGTGTACTCGTACGCGACGAATGTGGTGAAGCTGCACGCTGGGCTGCGATCGTAGGCCGCTTCGGCCGCCGCCACGATCCGGCCCCAAACTTCGCCCGCTGCCCGCCGGCAGCTCTCGCTGTCCGTACCGCATACGTCCTCGAGGCGGCGCGGCTCCTCCTGGGTCAGGATCGTGCCCAGCAGGTTCTGCCCTGTGTTGCCCCCGCTGCGGAACGGGGCGCAGCTTGCGGAATCGAAGCCGGGCGCTCCGGGAACCGTGCAGCTTTCCACCTCTCCGAGAAACTCCGAGTGGTCCGTCACCGCGGCGAAGTCCAAGGGGCGGTCGATCCGGACTCGCTGCGTGCCTCGCCCCTGAGCATCGAGCGGCGGCAGTTCCACGGGCTCTCCCCGGGCAAACCGGTACGCCTGCTCTGGAGTGACGCGGACATCGAACACGTACGCGTCGAACGAGTATGCAGTGTGGACATGCAGATCCCCGAAGTACACGTTGCGCAGCGGATTGCGATCCGCACAGGGCTCGCGCGCTTCGCTTCGCCCCGCCGGCGTCACGGCACCCCCGCACCCGCCGAGTGCGAACGCGACCGCGGTGACCGCCAGCCCGCCGAGCCTGCGAAATCCCCTCTGATTCATGTCCTCAACCTCCTGCCCCCTCGATCACCCATGCCGCTGCGAGCACCCCGAGTGCGTACGTCGGAGCCTGGCGAAGCCACGGCGGAAACCGCTCGGAACAGTGCCGGGCCAGCACCACTACGGGCAAAGCGGCCGCCACGAACGCGAGTTGTCCGGCCTCTACCCCGACGTTGAACGCAAGCAAAGCCGCGGGCACCCTGCCGGGCGGCAACCCGATTGCGCGCAGTGCCCCAGCAAAACCCAACCCGTGGAGCAACCCGAACGAAAAGGCCACGACCCAGGGCCTGGCTCGCGCAAGTGTCGGGGGCGCTTCGGCAGGCCTGGCGAGTTCGACGGCGAGCAAAAGGATGCTGAGCGCGATCAGGGTCTCCACCGGCGCCGGGTCGACCTGCACCAGGCCCAGCGCAGCCAGTGCCAAGGTAATGCTGTGCGCGAGCGTGAACGCGGTGATGGTCTTCACCAGCGGCGCCGTGCGGCGCACGAGCCGCAGGAGTCCGAACAGGAACAGCAAGTGATCGACACCGCTCAAGATGTGCTCGACGCCGAGCCGCCCATAGCCGGCCAGGACAGCGGTCAGGGGTTGCGCCCGGCCCCCGCCGCGCTGCGGGAGCTCGACTTCGCTGGCTCCCTCTCGCAACACGGCGTCGAACGAATCCCCATCGGCCCAAAACACCTGCACGACGGCCTCCAAACCCAATCCCTCGAGGCCGCCGATGCCCACCACTTGCCCGCGCAGCCCGCCCCCACGGCACCGCAGCCTCCAGTACTCGGGCCCTGGACCGCCTGACTCATCCCGCGCGCGCGGCCCAAGCACGCAGCCGGGCGGAAAGATCGGACGCAGCGCCGCAAACCCCGCGCTTGCTCCCGGAAGGGGCGGCGGCACCTTCCACACTGCATCGTACACTCCCTCCTCGCCTTCGCGCAGGAGCAGCACGGCCGGAGCGAAAGAGTGCGCGTGCGCAGCAGGCAATCGCACAGCGCCCGCCCACGCAAAAGCGGCGAGAGCGAACTGCAAACCCGCCCAGCACCTCGCAGCGCTCATCGCTCCCCTCCCCGCTCCGGGGCACGGGCTGTAACAAGCCAGGGCGCCGTACGCGCCGCAGAGGCAGCCACCCGCAGCCGATACCGCCGGCGCACGCGCTCGGCCGCCCTGCGGCGCCTCTCTTGGCGCTGCTCTTCCTCCCAGTCGCGGGCAACCCTCGCCCTTACCTCGGAGAGCTCTGGCACCTGCCCCCCAGCTCGCGCCGACACGCGCACCAGGTGCCACCCATAACTCGATGCGATCGGTCCAAACCACTGGCCTTCGGGCACGGACAGGACTGCCGCAGCGAACGACGGTCCGAAAATCCCCTCCAGCTCCCGCTGCGAGCGATCGCGGAACTCGCGGCCGCGCAAGAACGGATCCCCAATGGCCGCGGGGTCCGCCCCAGCGCGTAGCTGCTCCAGCAAGGCCGCCGCCCGCGCGCGTGCGTCCCCGCCGCGCTCGCCGCGCACGAACACGTGCTCCAGCGTCACCCGGGGCGGTTCCGCGTAGCGGCCGCGATGGGCTTCCAAGTAGCGCCGCAACTCGTCGTCCGATGCCCGCGGCGGCGGATCGATGTCTTCCAGCAAGAACTCCATTTTCTGCACCAGACGCCTGCGGGCGATCACGTCGCCCCGATCCAGACCGAGCGCCAGCGCTTCCCGGTATAGGGCCTCCTCCTCCTCGATGTAGCGCTCGAGAAGCGTCTGTTCTTCGCTCGCCACGGGCAAGGCCCCGGTCCGCCGCAGGTGCTCCTGCCGCAAGCGCTCCACGACCCGGCTATCGATTTCGATCACCCGGCCGGGGGCCGGAGGGTAGAGCCATCGGTGGCCCGCCACCACGAGGAATCCCAGAAGGGCGAAGTGAACAATTGGCTCTCTCCACCAGCGGCCAGGCACCTTCATACCCGCTCCCCGTGCGCGTTTTCTGTTTTGCAGCTCCCGGGACCGGGGAACTGCGGCGTCCGAGCATGGCAACAACGGCCGCGGCGCACAAGCCGCGGACGCGCGCGGCCGCGGAGCCGCGCATCCCCGTCGCCCGTTGCATTGGAGCCGCGAAAATGCAAGCTGAACCCTCCAAAAGAAGGTCGCGATGGCGAAGCGCGAAAACGAGCGCGGCAGTGCGAAAGCAAACGCCGCCGTGAGGACCGAACGCCGGGGACACATATGCACCGTGGTTTTGAACCGCCCGGAGCGGCGCAACGCAGTGGACGCAGCAACGGCGCAGGCATTGGCCGCTGCCTTCCGGGCGTTCGACGCGGACGCCGAGGCGCGAGTCGCCGTGCTGTACGGCGAAGGCGGCCACTTCTGCGCCGGCGCCGACCTGCACGAGGTCGCAGCAGGCCGCGGCAACCGGGTGCGGGAAGACGGGGACGGACCGATGGGCCCGACTCGAATGGTGCTGAGCAAACCCGTCATTGCAGCCATTGCGGGCTACGCGGTGGCCGGAGGTCTCGAACTCGCTCTTTGGTGCGACCTCCGCGTGGCCGAGCGCAGCGCGCAGCTCGGCGTTTTCTGCCGGCGGTGGGGAGTGCCGCTGCTGGACGGCGGCACCGTGCGCCTGCCGCGCCTCGTGGGCCTGGGCCGGGCACTCGACCTGATCCTCACCGGCCGCCCGGTGAGCGCGGAAGAAGCGCTCCGCATCGGCCTCGTCGACCGCGTGGTCGAAGACGGGCAAAGTCGGGCCGCCGCCGAAGAGCTGGCCGCGCAAATCGCTGCGTTTCCGCAGCACTGCCTGCGGTCCGACCGCCTCTCTACCTACGAGCAGTTCGGGCGGTCCCTGACCGCAGCGATGAAGAACGAGTTTCGCAGAGGTCTCGAAGTGATCCGCAGCGGTGAGCCGGCTGCGGGAGCCCGGCGGTTCGCCGGCGGTGCCGGCCGCGGCGGGCGCTTCGAGGGAAGCCAGGCATAGCGGCCTCGCGCCTTCGAGCTACCGCCGCGCGGCCGGCGCCTGCAACGCCCAATCGCATCCTCATCATCCGGCGTCCCGGTCTTGCTCGACGGCGCCGAGCTGCGGCGTCGCGCGGGCTCGAAAGCGCCCTTCGAAACGCGAAAAATGCCGCAAGAGCGCGGCATTGGCGGGGCCGGACCCGTGGCTTGACAGGGCAGGAACCACTCGAAAGGATTGCGTCGTGGCCCGCACTGTCTACCTCGACTACCACGCGACGACTCCGGTCGATCCGCGCGTGTTGGACGCCATGCTGCCCTACTTTTGCGACAAATTCGGCAACGCGGCGAGCCGGCAACACGCCTTCGGATGGGCGGCCGAGGAGGCGGTGGAGCGAGCGCGGGGCCAGGTAGCACAACTGATCGGCGCGCGGCCCCGCGAGATCATCTTCACCAGCGGCGCTACCGAGTCCGACAACCTGGCCATCAAGGGCGTGCTCGAGTTTTATCGCAGCCGCGGAGACCACATCGTCACCGCCGCTACCGAGCACAAGGCCGTGCTCGACACATGCGCTGCCCTGGAGCGCGCGGACAGAGCGCGCGTGACCTATCTGCCCGTGGATCGCTACGGCTTGGTAGACCCGGAAGACGTGCGCAAAGCCATCACCGAGCGCACGGTACTGGTCACGATCATGCACGCCAACAACGAGGTCGGAACGATCGCGCCCATCGCGGAGATCGGGAAGATTGCCCGCGAGAGAGGCATCTTTTTCCACACCGACGCAGCCCAGTCGGTGGGCAAGGTTCCGGTCTCGGTGGACACCCTCCAGGTCGACCTTCTGTCGCTTAGCGGCCACAAGATCTACGGGCCGAAGGGCATCGGAGCCCTCTACGTGCGCTCGCGCGAGCGGCGGGTGCGCCTCGAGCCGCTGATCCACGGCGGCGGGCACGAACGCGGCTTGCGCTCGGGCACGCTCAACGTTCCGGGCATCGTCGGACTGGGAGCGGCCTGCGCCCTTTGCGCGGCGGAGATGGAAATCGAGCAACAGCGCGTCCTCGCCCTCCGCGAGAAACTGCGCGAGCGCATCGCCAGCGCCCTCGATGGCGTACACCTGAACGGGCACCCGGTGCAGCGGCTTCCCGGGAACCTCAACCTGAGCTTTGCCTATGTGGAGGGCGAGTCGCTGCTGATGGCTTTGAGCGACGTCGCGGTCTCCTCGGGGTCGGCCTGCACCTCGGCGACCCTGGAGCCGTCGCACGTCCTGCGCGCGATGGGGATTCCCGATTCCCTGGCACACGCCTCGATTCGGTTCGGGCTCGGCCGTTTCACGACGGAGGAGGAGGTCGAATACGCCGCAGAGCGGGTGGTTCACGAAGTAAAGCGCCTGCGGAAGATGTCGCCCCGCTACGCGGCGTTGAGGCGGGGGGTTGACGAAGTGCCCCGCAACCCGCAAAGTTAAGCGTGCCAGGAGTCCTCAGTGGGAATTTCGATCACAGACCAGGCAGCCGCCAGGATTCGCGCCCTGACCGGGGAGCAGCCCGAGCGCGGGCTGCGCCTCAAAGTGGTGGGCGGGGGCTGCTCGGGCCTGTCGTACAAAATGGAGCTGGACACGCCAAAGGAGGGAGACCGGGTGTTCGAGCAGGCCGGCGCTAAGGTGATCGTCGACCGGAAGAGCTTCCTATACCTGAAAGGCACGGTGCTCGACTACGCCGAGAACCTGATGAGCTCCGGCTTCAGCTTGAAGAATCCGAACGTGAAGCGAACGTGCGGCTGCGGCGCTTCATTCGCCGTATGAGAAAGAAGCGGAGCGGGGCGCCGGGCGACTGCCGCATCCCTCGGGCGCGCAAGAAGCGAAACGGGTAGGGGAGTCGGCTTCCTTGCCCGCGGGCAGCGGCGAGGCGCCCGGCAGAGGGAACCCCACATCCTCAGGGTGTTTTCCGGCGCTCGCAATAGCTGCTCCGCCCCGATTTCCCCATTACATGCCCACTGCAATCGGACGCGGAGAATTTTGGTGAATACGACAAGGCAGATTGCCGTCTTTAGGTTGTGCGATGTCGAGGAGTGCGATGCGGGACCACAGCGTTGGTGACAGTTCCTCTCAGCTCTTCCAGCCCGACACTGTGCTGCCGTCGCAGTTTTTCCAGGCGCTGCGGCGGAAGAGCAAACAGGAGGCGGAGCGGCGGTTGGTGATCGCGATCTTGCAGGACGCGATCGAGTGCTACCAAAAGCACGCGTTTGCGCGGGATCCGAAGGCACAGCAGCTCTTTCGCGACGCGGAGGAGTGGATCATGTCTGAGGATCGCGAATACTTCTTCTCGTTCGAGAACGTTTGCGAGCTGCTCGGCCTCGAGCCCGAGTTCCTGCGCCGCGGCTTGCAGGCGTGGCGCGCCCACCAACGGCGGCCGCCCGAAGCTCCCCGGCGCGGTCCGGACGCAGATACCGACGCCGCGGGATCCGCAGCGTGAGTTGCCTCCCCCCAACGGGCCGGCGAGAGGGCCTGGATGGCCGTCTCGCCGGCTGCGCCGCGCGCCGCGCTGGCCCCCCAGCGCAGCCCGGGCAGCGCCCCGGCAATCTCTGATCACCCCTGCCGGGGCGCTTGCCCCTCCGCGCGGAGGAGCAGCGCGAGCTGCTGCCGCAGCGCGTGGGGATCTTCGCTCAGTACATCTACGAGCTTGAGCCGCGCCTTCCCGCCGCTCACGAGCACCACGTCGGCGCGCCGCACGCCGAGCGCGCCCGCGAGCAAGCGCACCAGCGCCTCGTTCGCCCGCCCCTCGGCAGGAGGGACTCCGAGCTCCACCTTCAGGGCATCGCCCACCAGGCCCGCAATCCGGTTTCGCCCCGCCTTCGGCTGCACGCGGACGCGCAGGCGCAACCGCTTCGGGTTTTCGAGGACACCCGCCACGCGCGCGAAATCGATACTGCCCATGAGCCCTCCTCAGCGCTTCACGAAGCGGTCGATGTCCCTGTCCCGGCCCAACACGATCAGCGCGTCGCTGTCGGTGATCTTCACGTGCGGGTCGGGGTTCACGCGAATTTCGTCTTTCAGCGCATCGCGGACGGCGATCACGTTGATCTGGTAGCGACTGCGGAGATCCAGTTCGGCCAGCGTGTGGCCGATCACCTCAGGCGTGGGGGCAACCTCTACGATCGAGATGTCCTCGCCCAGGCGCAGCGTATCGAGCAGCCCCTTGCGCGACAGGGTGCGCGCGGCCCGTTCGGCCATGTCGTATTCGGGGAAGATGACCTCTGCGACACCGAGCTGGTGCAGGAGCCGCCGGTGGTCCTCGGTCGCGGCTTTGGCGATCACGTTGCGCACGCCTAGATCCCGCAAGTGCAACACGGCCAAGAGGCTCGCGTCGATCGGCTCCCCGAGCGAGATCACCACGGCGTCGAAGTCCTGGAGCCGCAGGGCCTCGAGCGCTTTGGGATCGCTCACGTCAGCGATCACGGCCTCGTCCGCAAGGTCGCGCACACCGTCGACTTTGGCCGGATTCTTATCGAGCGCCAGCACCCGGCACCGCTGCGCCGCCAGCGCGCGGACCAGCGCCGCACCGAACGTCGACAACCCTAGAACCGCCACTGCAGGCATGCGTCTCACCCAATCATAAGCTCTTCCGTCGCGTACCGCACCGGCGGCGGGGGAGGAAGATGCCGGAAGAAGTCCATGAGCGCCAAAGGGCCTAGGCGCCCGACGAACATGAGCCAGATCAGCAGCACCTTGCTCAGCGGCGCGAGCGCTGGGGTGATGCCGATGGAGAGGCCGACCGTGCCGAACGCCGAAACCGACTCGAAGGCCACGGCGAGAAACTCCCCCCGCGCCTGCAAGTCGAGCGCACCGCGGCTCTGCGCGATTTCGATGCCCACAATCGTGAAGACGATCATCAGAGACGCCAGAAAGGCGAGGACCACGGCGCGCTCGATGCTCGCCTCGCCAATGGCGCGGCCGAACAAGCGCACATCGGGTCGGTTGCGCAGGCGCTGGACCACCAGGGCAAGGACCGCCGTAGCGCTGGTGAGCTTGATGCCCCCCGCGGTGCCGCCCGGGCCTGCCCCGACAAACATGAGGCCGATGAAGATGAGCAGAGTCGGGTTGCTCAGCGAAGCGACATCGACGGTATTGAATCCCGCCGTCCTGGTCGTGACCGACTGAAACGCTGCCGCCAACAACTTCGCGCCCAGCGGTTTTCCAGCGAGCACCGTGTTGCGATCGAACAGAAGCACGGCAGCGAACCCGAGCAAAATGGCCGCCGCCGTGCCCGCGAGCACGATCTTGGCGTGGAGCGAGAGGTGCTCGTACGGACCTGCCGCCCGCACGCGGCTCGCGATCCAGGATCGAGCCTCGGCGAGCACGACGAAGCCGACCCCACCGGTCACGATGAGGCCCATCACGGTAAAGTTCACCAGCGGATCGGCGGCGTAGCGCGTGAGCGAGTCGCTCCACAGAGAAAACCCGGCGTTGCAAAACGCGGCAACGCTGTGGAAGATGGCGAGCCAGGCGGCTCGCAGGGGCGGATCGTGGCGGACGAAGGCGAGAAACAGAAGGACAGCTCCCGCTAGCTCCACGACCGCGGTCGTCGCCACGACCATGCCGAGAACATCGAGCGGCCGCAGTGTCGGCCGATGGGTGGCCAATTCGCGGAGCACCGAGCGCATTGCGGGCGGGGGCCGGTAGCCCAGGGCGATCATCACCATCGTGCCGATGGTCATCACCCCGACTCCCCCAAGTTGGATGAGCAGCAGCAGCACCACCTGGCCAAAAAAGGTGAACTGCCTGCCCGTATCCGCCACCACCAACCCGGTGACGCACGCCGCCGAGGGCGTAGTGAAAAACGTGTCCACCCACCCGAGCCTGGTACTCCGCTGCGCTCCCGGCAACTGCAACAGCAACGCTCCTGCGACGATCAAGACGATCAACGTCCCCGCGAGGTATGCGGGCGGGGGGATGCGGCGTTTGCGATTCGCCGGGCTCATCGGTTTGCGCGACTGCCCGGATTGCGGCGGCTGCGGCTTCCCCTGCCCCCCGCGCGCCATTTGGCCCCTTTTCCCGCCGCCGCGCCGCGCCGCCGCAGCGCGCGTTCCAGAGCGCGTGCGGTGCTCCGCATCCGCCGTGCGGCGGCGGACTTTTCGTGGTCGTACCCGAGCAAGTGCAGCAGCCCGTGAACCAGCAGCGTCCGCACCTCCGCGGCCAGCGGCCGCCGATGCCGACGCGCCTGCCGGGCGGCGGTTTCCACCGAGATCACCACATCGCCCAGGATGCGCTCGCCCCCGGGCAGCGCCCGGCCCTCGCGGAGCGCAAACGCCAGGACATCCGTGGGCCGATCCACCGAGCGGAAGCGGCGATTCAGCTCCCGCACCTCGGAGTCTCCGGCAAGCACCACCGTCACCTCGGCGTCCTCTCGCCCCATCGCTCGCAACACGTACTGAGCGTCGGCGCGCACCGGTGCTCGCCTCACCTCCGGGTGGCGCACGCGCGCCAGGACTCCCACTGGCATTGCGTCTCGACGGCAGGCACGCCCGGCGCGGCCGCGTTCAGCCCGCCGCGCTGTTCTTCGCCTTCATGGCTTCGTAGCGCTCGTATGCTGCGATCACGTTCTGGACGAGCGGGTGGCGGACTACGTCTCGCTCGCTGAACATGCAAAAACGGATGCCCTCCACACCCGCCAGGATGGCCTGCGCTTCTTTCAGCCCCGAAGCCTTTCCCGCTGGCAGGTCGATTTGCGTCACGTCGCCGGTGATCACGGCTTTCGAGCCGTATCCCAGGCGCGTCAGAAACATTTTCATTTGCTCGCTCGTGGTGTTTTGCGCCTCGTCGAGGATCACGAACGAGTCGTTCAGCGTCCGCCCGCGCATGAATGCCAGGGGTGCGACCTCGATCACCCCGCGGTCCAGCATTTTCTGCGCGCGCTCGAAATCCACCATGTCGTGCAGGGCGTCGTAAAGCGGGCGCAGGTAGGGGTTGACCTTTTCGGCCAAGTCGCCGGGCAGAAAGCCGAGTTTTTCCCCGGCTTCCACCGCGGGCCGCGTGAGGATCATGCGCGCGTAAGTGTTCTTCATCAGCTCCGAGACCGCCATGGCCATGGCCAAGTAGGTCTTCCCCGTACCTGCGGGCCCGATGCCGAAGACGATGTCGTACTTCCGAATCGCGTCGATGTACTCCTTCTGCGCCACGCTCTTGGGGGTGATCACGCGGCGATGCGCGGAAACGTAGATCGTGTCGAGAAAGATGTCGCGCAGCTTGGCGTTGCGGTCGCCAGCCAGGATTCGCACCGCATAGCCGAGGTCGCTCGGGTACACCGGGTACCCCTGCTCCAGCAGTCCGTACAGTTGCGTGAGCACTCGCGCCGCGAGTTCCCGTTCCACCTCGTCGCCCGCGATGGTCAGCGTGCGGCCGGCTGTGGAAATGCGCACGCCGGTGGCCCTCTCGATCACCTTCAGGTGCTCGTCGCCGTGGCCCAGCAGTTCGTGGAACAGGCGATCGTCCTCGAACTCCAGCACCGTGCTGGCGCCCCCGGCCCTCGCAAGCGTGTCCGGGCTCCTCATGCGAACAGCTCCCGCGCAGCCTTGAGAACCTCGGGAATCCGCGACGCGTCCTTGCCGCCAGCCTGCGCGAGTTCCGGCCGCCCGCCCCCGCGCCCGCCCACGATGGGCGCCAGCTTCGCGATGATCTGGCCGGCGTGGACGCGCGGCGTCAGGTCGCGCGTGACGGCAGCGAGCAGATAGACCCGATCCGCCGCGCCGCTCGCGAGAACCACCACCCCGCTGCCCAGCTTCTCGCGAAGCGCGTCGGCAATCTCCAGCAGCCGCTTGCCGTCCCCGCCATCCACACGCGCGGCCACCACGGGAAATCCATCGCGGGCCCGGGTCGCTTGCTGCAACAGGCTCGCGCTCTCGCTCGCGGCGAGCTGGGCCCGCAGCTGCTGGAGTTGGCGGTCCAGCTCGCGCTGCTGCGCGAGCAAGCGCTCGACCTTTTCCGCCACTTCTTCCTCCGAGCCGCGGACGAGCTCACCCACCTCGCGCAGCGCGCGCTCGCGCTCGCGGATATAGCGCAAGGCCCCGGCGCCTGTGACCGCCTCGATGCGCCGCACCCCCGCCGCTACCCCGCTTTCGCCGCGCAGCTTGAAGATTCCGATATCGCCGGTGCGGCGCACGTGGGTGCCGCCGCACAGCTCGACCGAGAAATCGCCCATCCGCACCACGCGCACCCGGTCACCGTACTTCTCGCCGAAGAACGCGAGTGCCCCGCGCCGGATCGCCTCGTCGTAGTCCATTTCCTCCGCCACGACGGGCGCATTTTCCCGGATGTAAGCGTTCGTGCGGTCCTCGATTTCCGCGAGCGTCGCTTCGTCGAGGCTTCCCGGGTACGTGAAGTCGAAGCGCAAGCGGTCCGGCGCGACCAACGAGCCTGCCTGCCGAACATGCGCCCCGAGCCGCTCGCGCAGCACGGCATGCACGATGTGGGTTGCCGAGTGGTTCAGCCGCGCGCCTTCGCGCCACTGCCGGTCGATGGCGAGGCGCACCCGCTGCCCGCGGCGGAACGCGCCGCGCCGGACCTTGCCCGCGTGGACGATCAGGTCGGGCGTCGGCTTGCGGGTGTCGAGGACTTCGACGAGCGACCCGTCCTCCGCTTCGATCCTGCCGCGATCTCCGACCTGGCCGCCGCTCTCCCCGTAGAAGGGCGTCTCGGCCGCGACGAGTTGCACCTCGTCCCCCTCGCGCGCCTCCCCGACCTCTTCCCCGTCGCGCACGAGCGCTATGATTTCCGATTCGCTTTCGTCCACCCAGTCGCCCGCGAAGCGCGAAGTGCCGCCTACCCGCGCGGCGCCGCCCGCCCCCTCCGCGCGCCACGCCTCGCGGGCCCGACGCCGCTGCTCCTCCATGCTCCGCTCAAAGCCCTCTCGGTCCACGGAGATCCCGAGCTCGCGCAGGATGTCCTCCGTCATATCGAGCGGGAACCCGTACGTGTCGTACAGCCGGAACGCGGTCTCTCCCGGTAACATCCGGACGCCGCGCCGCTCGAGCGCCGCCCGCTCTTGCTCGAGAAGGGCGAGACCCTTGTCCAGCGTTTCCGCGAAGCGCTCCTCCTCGGCGCGAATCACTTCTTCGACGTACGCCCTTCGCTCCACGACCTCCGGATACGCCTCGCCCATCACGGCGGCGACCACCGCCGCCATCCGCCACAGGAAAGGCTCCGCGAAGCCGAGGCGATGCGCGTGCCGGGCTGCCCGCCGCAGCACCCGACGCAAGACGTACCCCCGCCCCTCGTTTGCCGGGGTCACCCCGTCGGCAACCATGAAGGTGAGGGCGCGCGCGTGATCTGCGAGGACGCGGAACGCCAGGTCGGTTTCGAACTGCTCCCCGTACCGCCGGCCGCTGGCCTCTTCTGCGAAGCGGATCAGGCTGCGCAGCAGGTCGGTGTCGTAGTTCGAAAGCACTCCCTGCAGGACCGCCGCGATGCGCTCGAGCCCCATCCCCGTGTCGACGTGTTTCGCCTCGAGCTCTTCGAGCTCTCCCGGGTCCCGCCGGTTGTACTGAATGAAAACGAGGTTCCAGAGTTCGATGAAACGCGCGCAGTCCCCGTTGACCCGGCAGGCATGGCCGGGAACGCCTTGCCGGTCGCACGCCGCGAGCCCGCGGTCGAGGTGGATTTCCGAGCACGGCCCGCACGGCCCGGTTTCACCCATCTCCCAGAAATTTTCCTTTTCTCCGAAGCGGAGGATGTGACCCGGGAGGATATCCGTCTCCGAACGCCAAAAGCGCTCGGCCTCGTCGTCCGTCGCGAACACTGTGGCCCAAAGCTGCTCCCGCCTGAGCCCCCAGTGGCGAGTGAGCAGCTCCCACGCCCAGCCGATCGCCTCGCGCTTGTAGTAGTCCCCGAAGGACCAGTTGCCGAGCATTTCGAAAAACGTGTGGTGATACGTGTCGCGCCCCACGGCCTCCAGGTCGTTGTGCTTCCCGCTCAGGCGCACGCACTTCTGAGCGCTGGCTGCCCTCGGGTTCGCGCGCTTCTCGCGCCCGAGGAACACCTCCTTGAACTGCACCATCCCCGCATTGGTAAAGAGCAGGGTCGGGTCCGACTCGGGCACCAGCGACGAGCTGCGCACGATCTCGTGCCCGCGCGCGCGGAAGTACTCGAGGAAGGCCCGGCGAATCTCCCCTCCGGTCATAGGCGTTTTTTAGCAGGGAACCCAGCGGGGCGCGACGGGCGCGAGAGCCGCACCGCGCAGATCGGGCGCGCCGCCCCGCCTCACTGCCTGGAAACCTCGAGCAGGGCCTGCGCCCACCGCCGCTCCTCGTCTGCCCCGGCGAACGCCGGGTCGAGGGGAGAAAGTGCCGCCACGCGGGCCATAGCCTCTTGCAACGCCTGCTGCGCCGCTGCGCGGTCGACTTCTTCCGGCAGGCGCGCATCATCGGCGAGCACGGTCACCACGTTGTCCTTCACTTCTGCGAAACCGCCCCGGATCGCCACGACGCGCGGGCCGCGCTCGCCGGCAAACCGCAGAGTGCCGATCTCCAGCGTGCTCAGAAAGGCGATGTGGTTCGGCAGGACGCCGAACTCGCCCGCGGTGCCCGGGGCGGTCACCTCGCGAACCGGCTCGTCCACCAGAGAGCGGGTGGGCGTAACAATGCGCAACTGCAACCGGTCGGCCATCGGACAACGCCCTGCAGCGAATGCCGCGCCTCAGCCCGCGAGCCGCTTCGCCTTTTCCAAGGCGTCGTCGATCGTGCCCACCATGTAAAAGGCCTGTTCGGGGACGTCGTCGTGTTTGCCCTCTACGATTTCTTTGAAGCCGCGGATGGTTTCCTGCAGCGGCACGTAGACGCCCTTGGTCCCGGTGAACGCCTCCGCGACTTGGAAGGGCTGCGAGAGAAAGCGCTGGATCTTGCGGGCGCGCGCGACGATCAGCTTGTCCTCCTCGGAAAGCTCATCCATGCCGAGGATGGCGATGATGTCCTGCAGATCCTTGTATCGCTGCAGCACTTCCTGCACCGCGCGCGCGACCCGGTAGTGCTCCTCGCCGACGATCGCGGGATCCAGGATGCGCGAGGTGGAGTCAAGGGGATCGACTGCCGGGTAGATCCCGAGCTCCGCAATCTGCCGCGAGAGCACGGTGGTGGCGTCGAGGTGCGTAAAGGTGGTCGCCGGTGCGGGATCGGTCAAGTCGTCCGCCGGCACGTAGATCGCCTGCACCGAAGTGATCGAGCCCTTTTTAGTCGTCGTGATCCGTTCCTCCAACTCGCCGAGGTCCCACGCCAGGGTAGGCTGGTATCCCACGGCCGACGGCATCCGCCCGAGCAGCGCCGAAACCTCGGAGTTGGCCTGCGTGAAGCGGAAGATATTGTCGATAAAGAGCAGGACGTCCTTCCCCTCTTCGTCGCGAAAGTACTCGGCTGCGGTCAGCGCGGTCAGCCCCACGCGAGCGCGCGCGCCGGGGGGCTCGTTCATCTGGCCGTAGATCAGTGCGGTCTTGGAGATCACGCCCGACTCGCGCATCTCGAGCCACAGGTCGTTGCCCTCGCGCGTGCGCTCGCCGACGCCGCCGAATACGGAGTAGCCGCCGTGCTGTTTGGCCACGTTGTTGATCAGCTCCATGATCAGGACCGTCTTGCCGACACCCGCACCGCCGAACAGCCCGATCTTCCCCCCGCGGGCGTAGGGCGCGAGCAGGTCGACGACCTTGATGCCGGTTTCGAAGGCCTGCACCTCGGTCGCCTGGTCCACGAACGCCGGCGCTGGCCGGTGAATCGGATAGTACTTCTCGGCTTCGATAGGCCCCGCTTCGTCGACCGGCTCTCCGATGACGTTGAGAATGCGCCCGAGCGTCTGCGGGCCCACGGGCACCTGGATCGGGCCGCCCGTGTCCCGCACCTCCATCCCTCGCACCAGGCCGTCCGTGGAGTCCATGGCGATGCACCGCACGGTCTTTTCGCCCAAGTGCTGCGCCACTTCGACGACCAGGTTCCAAGGCCGGTTGTTGATTGCCGGGTTGGTAATGCGCAGCGCCTGGTAGATTGGGGGCACTTCGCCATCGGCGAACTCCACATCCACCACGGGCCCGATCACCTGGATGACTTTTCCCACGCGCATCGGTTCGCTGTCCTCCCCTGTCCGGTGTTCGTGCCACTGCCGGCTCTCGCCCGGCCAGCGGCAGGGCCTGCGCCGCTTTTGCTCGCAGCCCTCATCCCCTCAGCGCCTCCGCTCCCGAGACGATTTCCATCAATTCCTTCGTGATCGCCGCCTGGCGCGCCCGGTTCATGGCGAGGGTGAGGCGCGCGATCATTTCTGCAGCGTTGTTCGTGGCACTGTCCATGGCGGTCATGCGCGCTGCGTGCTCGCTGGCGACCGCTTCCAGAAATGCGCGGTGCACGAGCACGGTCGCGTACCGGGAAAGCAGCCGGTCGAGGACCGCTGCCGCTCCCGGCTCGCAGAGATACTCCGCAGCGGGCTCGCCCTCGGCGATCGCGGCCTCGATCGGCAGCAGCCGCACGACGGTCGGCACCTGAGAAAGCGTGGACCGAAAGTGGCTGTACAGCAAATACACCCCGTGTACTTCCCCGCGCCGGAATTCGTCCGCGAGCTGGCTGCCCAAGGCCTCGGCCAAGTCGCGTCCCGGCCCAGCAAACAGGTTGACGTGTTTCCCGGCGATGGAGACCGCCCGTTTTTTGAAGTAATCGCACCCCCTGCGCCCCACGATGGTCAGGCGCACGTTCTCGCGGCCCCTCTCCGCCAGAAAATTTTCCGCCGCGCGGATCAGGTTCGCGTTGTACGCGCCGCACAGCCCGCGGTCCGCCGTGACCAGCACCAGGTGGACCCGCTCCTCTCGCGGCGGCACGCGCAGGAGCGCGTGCACTGCATCGCCCGCGCTCGCCGCCGCGCTGCGCAAAAGCTCCTCGAGCTTCTGCGCGTACGGGCGCGCCGAGGTCGCTGCCTCTTGCGCCCGCCGCAACTTTGCAGCGGAGACCATTTTCATCGCCTTGGTGATCTGCTGGGTGCTGCGCACCGAAGCGATGCGCTTGCGGATGGCCTTCAGCGTCGGCATTGCTCAGCGCGAGTGCGTCACGGCCCTTGCGGTGGGGCGCGGAACTTCAGACGGTGAACTCTTTTTTGAATTCCTCCAGCGCCCGGTCCAGCTTTTCCTGCAAAGCAGCGTCGATTTCCCGCTTGACCCGCAGGTCCTCGAAAATGTCCGGGTGGCGGTTGTCCAGAAAGCGGTTCAGCGCGACTTCGTACCGGCGCACTGCTTCGACGGGCAGGTGGTCGACGAACCCGTGCGTCGCCGCGTAGATGATCACCACTTGGCGCTCCACCGGCAATGGCTCGTACTGGCCTTGCTTGAGCACTTCCACCAGGCGCGCGCCGCGCGCGAGCATCTTCTGCGTGGCCGGGTCCAGGTCGGAGCCGAACTGAGCGAACGCGGCCATCTCGCGGTATTGCGCCAGGTCGAGCCGCAGAGTTCCGGCCACTTGTTTCATGGCCTTGATCTGCGCGGCGCCCCCGACCCGCGACACCGAGAGGCCGACGTTTACCGCGGGCCGCACACCCGAATAGAAGAGATCGGTTTCGAGGTAAATCTGGCCGTCGGTGATCGAGATGACGTTGGTGGGGATGTACGCGGAAACGTCGCCCGCCTGCGTCTCGATGATCGGCAGAGCGGTGAGCGACCCGCCCCCGCGCTCGTCGCTCATCTTGGCCGCGCGCTCGAGCAAGCGCGAGTGCAGGTAAAAGACATCCCCCGGGTACGCCTCGCGGCCGGGCGGGCGCCGCAGCAGCAGCGAGAGCTGCCGGTAGGCGACCGCGTGCTTCGAGAGGTCGTCGTAGATCACGAGCGCATGCTTCCCGTTGTCCCGAAAGTACTCGCCCATCGCACAGCCGCTGTACGGGGCGATGAACTGCAAGGGCGCTGCTTCCGATGCGGTGGCCGCCACCACGATCGTATAGTCCATCGCACCGTGGCGCGTGAGCCGGTCGACGACCTGCGCGACGGTCGAGCGCTTCTGGCCAATCGCCACGTAGATGCACGTCACGTCGCCGCCGCGCTGGTTGATGATCGTGTCGATCGCCAAAGCGGTCTTGCCCGTCTGCCGGTCCCCGATGATCAGCTCGCGCTGCCCGCGGCCGATCGGGATCATGGAATCGATGGCCTTGATGCCGGTCTGCAAGGGCTCGCGCACGGGACGTCGGTACACGATCCCCGGGGCCTTCACGTCGATGCGGCGGGTCTCGGTGGCGGCGATTGGGCCCTTGCCGTCGATGGGCTGACCCAGCGCGTCGACCACGCGCCCGCACAGCGCCTCGCCCACGGGCACCTCGGCGATGCGGCCGGTGCGGCGCACTTCGTCCCCTTCGCGCACCTGGTACGCCTCGCCGAAGACTGCAGCGCCGACGCTGTCCTCTTCCAGGTTGAGCACCATCCCGTAGACATGATTCGGGAACTCCAGCAGCTCCCCGGCGGCGGCGTTTTGCAGGCCGTAAATGCGAGCAATGCCATCGCCAGTGGACAGCACAATGCCGGTTTCCCGCACTTCGACTTGGCGCTCGTACTGCTCGATTTGCTTCCTGATGATGTCGCTGATCTCGGCGGCGCGGATCTCCATCGGGCCGATCTCCTCCTCTCGCTCGGGTCAGGCCTGTGGGCGGGCGATTTTCTCAGCGAGCCGGTCGAGCTGCGCGCGCAAGCTGCCGTCGTACACCTTCCCCTCTGCCTCCACCACGACACCTGCCAGGAGCTCCGGAACGACCTCCTCCCGGGCCACCACCCGCTTTCCCAGCGACGCGGCGAAAGCCTGGACCAGGCGCTCTCTCTGGCGCGGATCGAGCGGGGCTGCGCTTCGGATGCAAATCCGGGTACGGTGCAGTGCCTCGTCCTCCAGGCGCCGGTAGTGATCGGCGATCGAGGGCAGCTCCGGCAAGCGCCCGCGCTCCGCGATGACCTGGAGGAATCGCGCCACGAGCGGGGAGCCTCCGAGGCGGGCGGCCAGCTCTTGCAAGATTGCCTGCCGGCGCGCCGACGGCAGCAAGGGGCTCGTCAGCACGGCCCGGAGCTCCGGAGCACCCAACCGATCCCCCACGATGGCCAACTCCTCGCCCACAGCTTCCATCACGCCCTGCTCGCGCGCGAGCGCGAACAGCGCCTTTGCGTACCGCCGGCCCACTGCGCTCATCGAGGCACCTGACCCAAGAAATCGTCGACAAACCGCTCTCGGTCCGCTTTCGTCAGCCGCTCGCGCAGCAGCCTCTCCGCGATTGCCCGCGCTTGTCGGGCTACCTCTTGCCGCAACTCCGCCTCGGCGCGGCGCAGCTCGTGTGCGGCAGCGCGTCGCGCGTCGCTCTCGATGGCGGCCGCTGCTGCCCGCGCTGCGGCCAGGATGCGCTCGCGCTCGCGCTCTGCTTCGCGCACGGCGAGCTCCCGGATCGCCGCGATTTCCCGCTCTAGATTCGCCATGCGGTCCGCCCACTCCGCGCGCAGCCGCTCGGCATCCGCTCGGGCTTGCTCCGCTGCAGCGATGGCCTGGAGGACGCGCTCGCGCCGGGCCAGCGCCCACGACCGCGCGCTCGGCAAGATTCCGCGGAGCACGACCACGTAGAAAAAAATGGCAAAGTTCACCGTGGCGAAAAAGAGCGTGCGCCACGGTACGCCCCCGTGCGCCTCCGCGGTATGCCCCTCGGCGGCGAGGGCTGCAATGCCCACCCCCAGCAGGAGAGCCCACATTCCCATCCAGCCCATCCAGCCGCGCGCCTTCATCTCGTCCATGATGTG
>JBBIUR010000024.1:29051-31865 GCA_037440145.1 Myxococcales bacterium
TTCATCTCCCCCACGCGCCCGTCACGCGGCCCTGCGCCCCAGCACCTTCTCGGCCATCTGTGCCGCGATCGCCTGGGCGTCGGCACGCAGCGCCGCGCGGGCTGCCTCGGCTTGCGCGGCGATTTCTGCCCGGGCCGCAGCCAGGTGCCGCGCAGCCGCCGCACGCGCCTGGGCGATGATCCGCCGTTCCTCGGTCCGAGCGGCTTTGCGGGTCTCTTCGCTCTGCTCGAGGAGCTCATGGCGCACGGCTGCCAGCCGCTCATCGCATTCCGCGCGCAAGGCTTCCGCTTCGGCGCGCAGTCGCTGCGCCGCCCGCTCGTTGCCGAGCGTGCGGCGCTCCCGCTCTTCCAGCACGCGCAGCATCGGGTCGAACAAGAGCTGCTTCAGCACCAGCCAGAGCAGAAAGAAAGAGGCGATCTGAATCCCAAAGCTCGCGTCGAGCGAAATTCCCATATCCGAACTCGTCCCTTGGGTCCGCCGAACAGTGCGGGCTACTGCAAAACCCAACTCATCTAAAGAGAATTGCCGCGAGGTGCAACGGTAGGGGGTGCGGGTGCCTACTTCGCGAGCTCCGAAGCTGCGCGCGCGGCTGGCAGTCCGCTCTCGGCAGGAAAGAGATCCTCCTCCTGGTTCCCCTCGGGCCGCTCGCTCCTGGCGTCGGCGGCGGCCATGGAACAGTGTCCTTCGAAGATCACTCCCTCCTGGATCACGAGCGTCGGTGCGACAATGTTGCCGAGCAATCGGCCCGGCGCCCGCAGCTCCACGCGCTCCCGCGCGCTCACGTCGCCCGTCACCTGGCCCTGCAGGACCACGGTCCCCGCCGTGATCTGGGCCACGACCACCGCGGTCTCACCGATCACGACGGCGTCCTTGGCTTCAATCTCCCCCTCGACCTGACCGTCGATCCGGACGCTGCCCTCGAACCTGAGCCGGCCCTCGATACGGCTGCCGCACCCGAGATACGCCTGCACCTCGCCTACCCGCTCGGGCGCAGTTGTCGCGCCACGTGGCGGGGGCTTCTGTCCTTCGGTCCGGGCGAACCGGTCTTCCGCTCTTCCGAAAAACGCCATGAGATCGCGGTCTGCGGCCTTCCGAAGCAAAGGTCGCCTATACCACCCCCGCGCACGGAGTGTCAAAGACCTGCTGGCCCCCGGGGTAGCAGACCGTTGGCGGCTGTCGCGCCGCTGCCCTCGATCCCACCGGCAGCGCCGGCCGCCCGCCCTCCGCGCTCTGAGCTTGCGATTCCTACGCAGTCCCCGGCGCAAGCCGGTCGACCAATCCCTGGAGCTCGTCCAGTGAGTAATACTCGATCTCTACCCGCCCGCTCCCGTTCGACCGCGCGACCACGCGTACCTTGGTCCCCAACGCCCGCCGCAGGCGATCTTCCAGTGCAGCGCGATCCCAATCCGTGTCTCGGGCCGCTTGGCGGGCCAACTGCTCCGTCTCGCGCACGCTGAGCCGCCGCGCGATCACCTGCCGCGCCAGCCCTGCCTGCGCCCTTGGCGGGGCGCCCGCAATGGCCCGCGCGTGGCCAGCGGAAAGCCGCCCAGCGCGGATCTCCGCCTGCACGGCCGGTGGCAGTGCGAGCAGCCGCAACGCGTTGGCAACGGCAGACCTGCTTTTTGAAACGCGCCGGGCAACTTCGTCCTGGGTGAGGCCAAACTCCTCCATAAGGCGGCGGTACGCGGCGGCTTCTTCCAGGGCGTTGAGGCCCTCGCGCTGCAGGTTTTCCACGAGCGCGAGCTCCAGCGCCTCCGCATCCGACACCTCGCGGACGATCACCGGCACGCGCTCCAAATTCGCCTTCCGCGCAGCCCGCCAGCGCCGCTCGCCCGCGATGAGTTGATACCCGTGTCCGCGCCGCCTGACTAAGAGAGGTTGGAGGATACCGTTTTGGGTAATAGAACAAACCAAATCGTCGATCGCCTCTTCAGAAAACCCTTCGCGTGGCTGATATGGATTGGGCGAAATGGAGTCCACAGGAACGAGCAGCGGTGCGCGCTGAATTCCTCCCCCGTCCTTCAGCTCGGCACCAGGAATCAGCGCGGCAAGGCCCTTTCCCAACGCGCGGCGCTTGGCAGAATCATCAACCTTACTCTGGTTACCGGTTACCGTCGTGCTCATCGAAAATCGTCCCCCGAAGTCCCACGTCTACCGGCTTTCCGCCGGCCAGGATCTCCTGGGCCAGCTCCAGGTATGCCCTTGCTCCTTTCGACGACCGATCGTACAGCACGCCGGGCAGCCCGTGGCTCGGCGCCTCGCTCAAGCGGACATTCCGCGGGATCACGGTGCGAAAAACCCTGCCGGGGAAGTGCGCCCGCACATCGGCGCAGACCTGATGGGCTAACGAGTTGCGCGCATCGAACATGGTAAGCACCACGCCTTCGACTTCGAGCCCGGAATTCAGGCCGTCCTGAATCAAGCGAATTGTGTCCAGAAGCGAGCTCAGGCCTTCCATCGCGTAGTACTCGCACTGCACAGGCACCAGGACCGAGTCCGCCGCACACAGTGCATTGATCGTGAGCAACCCGAGCGACGGCGGGCAATCGACCAAAAGGTATTCATATGCGTCGCGCAGTGCCCGCAGGGCTCGGCGCAGCTGCAGTTCGCGCTGCAGCATGGGCACGAGCTCTACCTCCGCGCCCAGCAAATCTCGACTCGCCGGAAGCACGTGTACTGCGGGCAGTGCCGTAGCCCGCACCGCCTCGGCTGCAGCTGCGGCACCGAGGAGAACTTCGTACGCCGATGTTGCGACTTCTTCTCGGGGGATCCCGAACCCGCTGGTCGCGCTCGCCTGCGGGTCGAGATCGACGA
>JBBIUR010000025.1:0-8256 GCA_037440145.1 Myxococcales bacterium
ACTCCCTGCGCCCAAGGCAGGTGCGCTACCAGGCTGCGCTACACCCCGGAGCCGCCGACCTCGCGCAGTCGCTAACACAGGGACCCCGGCAAAGCAACGCCGGCGGCGTGACGGATCGGGGGAGCGTCCGGCAGGACGCAAGCTCGGTACTACCCGCCTCCGCTTAGTTGCGTAAGAAGTCCAGTAGGTGGGGGCGCAAGGCCTCGCAGGCACGGGCTCGATGGCTGATCTCGTTTTTGCGCTCCGGCGGGATTTCAGCAAACGTCAGCCCGGTGGTGGGGTCCACGAAGACGGGATCATACCCGAAGCCGCCACTCCCTCGCGGGGCCTCGGCAATGAAGCCCTCACAAGTCCCGCTAGCCGAAAGAGTGGCACCGTCGGGCCTTGCCACGACCAGGACACAGCGGAACCGTGCTCGGCGCTTCTCTGCGGGGACTCCGCGCAGGCGGTCGAGCAGCAGCGCGATGTTCTCACGCTCTTCCGCGCTCGCGTACCGCGCAGAGCGAATGCCCGGTTCGCCGCCCAGTGCGGCGACTTCTAGGCCGGAATCATCGGCAAGGGCCGGGGCTCCGCATGCGCGCGCCGCCGCTGTCGCCTTCGAAAGCGCGTTCGCCAGGTACGTGGTTCCGGTCTCGGGGGGCGCGCCGACTTCTGGGTGGTCGAGAAGGCTTTCCAACTGGAGGGGTAAGTCGGCGAGAAGGGCGCGGAATTCACACACCTTGTTCGCATTCCGCGTCGCTAAAACCAAACGTACAAGCCTACCTCCCAAATGCTCCGCGCGCGCTCGCTGATCGCGCTGCCTACTGGGCTTCACGCGCGTTCCAGCGCTTTGCGTTGCATGTGGGTGAGCTTGCGGATCCCTGTCCACGCCAGATCGGCAAGCCGATCGAGGTCCGCGCGGGTGAAAGGTTTCGACTCCGCAGTTCCTTGTACCTCGACGTACTTGCCGTCCCCGGTCATCACGAAGTTCATGTCCACTTCGGCTGCAGTGTCTTCGGCATAGCACAGGTCGAGGAGAGCCTCTCCCTGCACGATCCCGACGCTGACGGCTGCCACCGAGCCCGTTAGCGGCGGCGCCAGCAGTACCCCCTCGCGTTGCAAGGCATCGAACGCCAGCGCAAGTGCGACATAGGCGCCCGTGATCGACGCCGTCCGCGTGCCCCCGTCGGCCTGGATCACGTCGCAGTCGACCCACACCGTGCGCTCGCCCAGCAAGGTCATATCGGTCACGGCGCGCAAGCTCCGACCAATAAGCCTTTGGATTTCGTGCGTCCTTCCCGCGACTCGCCCCCTGCTGGCTTCGCGAGGAATGCGCGGCCGCGAGGCGGCGGGCAGCATTCCGTATTCAGCTGTCACCCAGCCGCGTCCCGTGTCGCGCAGGAACTGGGGTACGGAGTCCTCGATCGTTGCAGTGCAGAGGACTTTCGTTTCCCCCATCTCGATCAGAGCCGAGCCGTGAGCGTGCTTGCTCACCCCGGTGAGGATTGTCACGGGCCTCAGTTGCTCAGGACTTCGGCCGTCTACCCGCATGCGCTTTACCCTCCCGGCAGACCCTGCGGAAAATTCGACTTTCCCTTGCCGGCCGGAGTCGTTGAACATACCAGCCACCGCGTGCTGCGGCAAACCGCAAATTTCCGGTTGTTCTGGCCGGTTCGCCGTGTTAACTTTTCGACGCTTTTTGAGTTGAAAGAGGATGGAACCGATCATTTTGAAGGGCAATCACCCGGTGATGGAGAAGGTGATGGCCATCGCCCGCAAGGTGGCGGCGACGGATTCGACCGTTCTCATCATGGGTGAGAGCGGTACGGGAAAGGAGCTGGTAGCCCGATACATCCATTCGATGAGCCGCCGTGCCGCCCACCCTTTCATTCCGGTGAACTGCGGGGCCATCCCTTCGGAGCTGTTGGAATCGGAGATGTTCGGCCACGAGCGCGGGGCCTTTACAGGAGCTGTGGGCTCGCGCATGGGGATGTTCCAGCTGGCCAACGGCGGCACGATCTTCCTGGACGAGGTCGCGGAAATGAGCCCGGCCCTCCAGGTGAAGCTCCTGCGGGTTCTGCAGGACCGGGAAATCCGGCCGGTGGGCGCGGACCGGACGATTCGCGTGGACGTGCGAGTCATCGCGGCAACCAACAAGGACCTGGCGGCCGAGGTCGAGAAAGGCCGCTTCCGGGAGGACCTGTACTATCGCCTGCAGGTCATTCCCATCGTTTTGCCACCCTTGCGCGAGCGGCGTTCCGATATTCCGCTCTTGGTCCAGCACTTTCTCGAGAAGCACAACCGGAAGCACTCGGGGGATCCCGTGCAGATTTCCGACGAAGCCATGGTCTACCTCTGGGAGTACGACTGGCCGGGAAACGTGCGGGAGCTGGAGAACCTGGTCGAACGGCTCGTGATTCTCAGCGAGGATGGAAAAATTGGGGTGGAAAACCTGCCGCCCAACATCCGTTCCTTCATTTCCGACAAGAAAATACCGCGGCCT
The DNA here is from genome assembly GCA_037440145.1 of Myxococcales bacterium. Lineage (GTDB taxonomy): Bacteria > Desulfobacterota > Binatia > HRBIN30 > BPIQ01 > JBBIUR01. Next base: position 2,483 of record JBBIUR010000025.1, read on the forward strand.
CAGTTGACCGATGAGGGGATCGATCTGAACCGGGCAGTCGAGGAGGTCGAATCCCGCCTGAGCGACGAAGCCTTGCGGCGCACGAGGGGCAACAAGCAGGCGGCAGCGCGCTTGCTGGGACTCAAGCGGACGACATTGGTTGCGAAGTTGCGGCGCCGCAGCGGCGCGGCGGCTGCCGAAGATGCGGATGTGGAAAGCGATGAAGGCGACGACCTGGCAGAGACGACTTAGGGGACCGCGATGAGCACCGCCGAAGGCCTGGCGAAGCGGGTCCTGATCGTCGACGATGATCCGGACACGAGGGACATCTTGGCACGCCTCCTCACTGCTCAGGGGTACGAGAGCGTGGCAGTCGCGAGCGGCGAAGAGGCGCTAACAGCCCTCCGCTCGGAAACGATCGATGTGATTCTCCTCGACGTCATGATGCCCGGGATGGACGGCCTCGAGGTATGCGCGAAGTTGCAAGCGGACGAAACCCTGCGCGCCATTCCTGTAATCCTGCTCACTGCCAAAGACGATTTCGCCACGCGGGCGAAGGGGATGGCGCTGGGGGTGGGCGAGTACCTCACCAAACCGGTCAATAAGAAAGAACTGCTTGCCCGGCTGCGCTCGCAACTGCATTCACGAGAGCTAGCGCTGCAGCTGGAGCGGACGGCGGCGAGGTTGGACGCGAAGTCGTGACCGGCGGCGAGTTCCGCCGCTGCTACGGCCGGGTGTCGAAGTCCAGCGGCTGCCAGAGCTGGATCAGGGTGCCGAAGGCACTTCGCGGCGAGAGGAATGCCGTCCGGATCCCGTTGGGCAGGGTTTGCCTTTCGACCACGCGCACTCCGTTGGCTTCCAGGTGCGCCGCGTACGCGTCCAGGTGATCTACGTCGATCGAGATGTGGTGCATTCCCTCGCCGCGCCGGTCGATAAAGTCCTGGACGAAGCCGCTCTTCCCGCGTGCGTTTTGAATGAGCTCTACCTTGTAGCCCTTCAGGTAGAAACTCGCCACGAGAAACGTCCGGTCCCAGCCGAGGTGGGGCGCCCGGCGCAGGCGAAAAGGGAAATACCGCTCGAAAAATGCCAGCGTCTTCTCGATGTCGCGAACGGCCAGGGACAGATGGTCCACCCGGAGGCGCACCGTGACGCCATTGGGCAGCCGATAGGGAACGACGGCCGGGCGTTCCGCGGGGCGCAAGTGGGGTACCTCCCAGAACTGGATGAGCACGCCGAACGCGCTGCGGGGCGAGACGAACGCGGTGAACTCGCCGTTCGGGCCCCGGAAGCGGTCGACAATTCGCAGCCCGTCGGCCTCCATCTGCGCCAGCAAGGGCTCCAAACCCACGCCGTCGAGCGACCAGTGATGGAGACCCGGTCCCCTCCGATGCAAAAAGCGCTCGACAAAGCTCGCTTCTCCTGCCGGCTCGATCAGCTCGATCTTGAAGTCGCCGAGGTAGAAGTCGCACCAGGAGAAATCAGGTGTATACCCAGGAAATTTCTGGCACCGCATTTCAATGGGGAAGTTGCGGCGGAAGAAATCCAGGGCCTCGTCGATGCAGGGCACGGCGATGGACACGTGGTCGACGCAAAGCTCGGCCTTCCAAGGCCGCGGCGAGTCGCAAGTGCAAGGAGACGCAGGCATAGCTCAGCGAAACGGCCACCGCCTTAGTAGTGCACGCGCGCGGTCCGGTCAACGCAGCCGGCGCGAAAAAACTCGCGCCCGCGGCGCTTGCTGGCGGAGGTGCGCCGGCGTACGTTACCGGCCACAGTGGGCGTGCCGGTGTCGGGTCCAGAGCTGCTGGAAAACATTCGAATCGTTCTGGTAGCGCCGCAGGGCGCTGCGAACGTCGGCGCCGCCGCGCGGGCCATGAAGAACATGGGGCTCCGTCATCTCGTCGCGGTACAGCCACAGCGCCTGCGGATGGCGGCGGCCAGGACTTTCGCCGTGCACGGTGCGGACGTGCTGGAAAACATGCGGCTCGCGGCCTCGCTCGATGCGGCGGTTGCCGGCTGTGCCCTGGTGGTCGGTACGACGGCGCGAGAGGGCGCGTACCGGGCACACGCGGCGTCGCCGCGCGAGGCGGCTCCGCAGATCGTCGCCCACGCGGTGCGGCAGCCCGTGGCGCTGGTCTTCGGCCCGGAGGATCGGGGGCTTACGAACGACGAGCTCAAGCGCTGCCACCGCCTGATCCGAATTCCGACAGCGCCAGCGTACCCTTCGTTGAACCTCGCCCAGGCGGTGCTGCTGTGCGCGTACGAGCTCTGGCTTGCCGCGGCCTCGCCAGAGCTCCGGCCGGCTCCGGCGCTCGCGACTGCGGAGCAGGTCGAGTTCGCCTGCCAGAGGCTGCAGGCGGCGCTGCTGCGCATTGGGTTCCTGCGCGGCGACAATCCCGACCACATCATGTTCGCGCTGCGGCGCCTGTTCGGCCGCGCGGGGCTCGAGGAGCGGGATGTGCGGATCCTGCTCGGCATCGCCCGGCAAATCGAATGGTTCGGTAGCGCCGGCTGGCGTCGGGAGGAAGAAGCCGGTTCACACCCGGCGCCCCGGGGTGGCGTTGCGCGAGGGGCCTGGAATGGGTGAGGTCGTTTCCTTCCGCGACTTCGCGCAGACACGCCGCCGCCGCCGGCAAGAGGAACAAATGCGCGAGTGCGTGCGCATCCTCGAGCTCAACTTGCAGCTCGCCTTCGCCCTCTACGAGATCGCACCTGCGGAGGAGCGGCCGCACCGCGCGCGGCAGATCCGGCAGCTGGCAGAAGTGCTCGATTACGCGGTGCGCGCGGGTTGAGCGCTTTCGGTCACCGCCAGGCGATGGCTTGTACTTCGTAGTACTCGAGCAGGCCCCACCGGCCGCCTTCGCGCCCCAAGCCGCTTTGTTTGAAGCCTCCGAACGGCGCGTGCAGCAGGTTCGCAGCCCCGTTGATGTGCACGCTGCCCGTGCGAATGCGCTTGGCGAGCTCGATCGCCCTCGCCGTGTCGGAGCAGTAAATCGCGCCGCTCAAGCCGTACGGGGACTGGTTCGCGATCTCGATGGCTTCCGCTTCGTCTTGGAAGGACAGGATACACAGTACGGGGCCAAAGATCTCCTCCATTGCAATGCGCATGGTGTTTCGGACGTTGCAGAAAACTGTGGGTTCGAGAAAGTAGCCGCGCGGTAGGTCGAGCGGGCGGCCGCCACCGGTCACCAGCAACGCCCCGTCGGAGCGGCCCGAAGCGATCACTCCTTCGATGGCGCGGCGCCGCTCCTCGCGGATGACCGGCCCGAGGAGAACCGACGGGTCGGCGGGATCGCCGATGCGCACCCCGGTCTCGAGGAACGAGCGGATTTTTTCGACCGCGGCGTCTTGAAGGCGCTTCGGCACGAGCAGCCGCGTGCACAGGGCACATCCTTGGCCCGCGTGGAAAAAGCTCGGGGCGGCGGCCGCGATGGCATAGGCTTCGAGGCTCGGCTCGTCGAGAATAATCGCGGCGGATTTCCCGCCGAGCTCGAGGTGCACCCGCTTTAGCGTCCCGGCGGCAAGACCCATGATCGTTTTTCCAACCTGGGCGCTGCCGGTAAAGCTGATCTTGTCCACGGCCGGATGCTCGACGAGGATGGAGCCGAGCTCTTTGAGCTGACCCGTGACCACGTTGTACACACCCGGGGGTAGATCGCACTCGGCGACGACCTCGGCGAGCAAGAGGTCGACCACGGGCGCGAAGGGCGAGGGCTTGAAGACCATGGTGCAACCCGCCGCAAGCGCCGGACCGAGTTTCTGGACCGTCAGGTAGAGAGGGAAATTCCAAGTGGGAATGAGCCCGCACACTCCCACGGGTTGGTGGTAGACCATCGCGTTGTTTACCCCCGGCGCCACCGGAGAGTCGATGACTGGGGGCAGCATTTCCACCGGGTCGAAGCGCAGAGCCCAGTCCGCGTACTGGTAGAGGAACTCGATTGGCATGTCGAGCTGAATCGCGTGCGTGGCGTACGTCGCTCCGGCACAGCGAACGAGCAGGGAGCGAAACTCCTCCTTGCGCCGCGCGATGCCGTCCGCGATCCGGCGCAGGATGCGGGCGCGTTCGTACCGGGTCACCTTTCGCCAGGGGCCCTCGTCGAAGGCTCTCCTGGCAGCGGAAATGGCATTGCCCATGTCGGCCGGAGCTGCGTTCGGCGCGTATGCTTCGATTTCCTCTGTTGCCGGGTTGGGAATCGGGTACAGTTCGCCGTCGCTCGCGTCGACGAATGCTCCGTTGACGAACATCTGAAAAGTCCGCACCGAGGCGGCATGTCTGGCCATCGGATTGCCCTCCGTCCTGATCCGATACGCCGGCGCGCGCGCAGAAGCAAATTCCGGGATCCCTGCCAGTCCGGAGATCCAGGGCTCAGAACGAAACGCGCAGCTGGAGGAAGCCTTCGTCGTTAGCTTTGTATTGCCCGAGTACGGTGTGCCGGCTCCCGGCGATGGCGAGGTAGCCGCCGCGGAGCTGGACGCGATCGGTGAGCGCGAGGGTCAGGCGAGGTCGGAGGAGGGTGTACGCGCTTTCGATGCCCTGGAGCGCGACGAGCTGGCTCTGGAGGCGGTCGCGGAGAAAGCTTTTCCGGATGTTGGCGAGGATGCGGGTCTCGATGTCATGGATCAGCAGGTCGACGTCGTTGTCGAGCACGTCGGTTTGATTGACCTGGAGAAGGGCCAGCCAGCCCCGGTACGTGTAATCGACTCCGATTCCCCATTCCACTGCGTCGCGCTCGACGAAAGACGGGCCGAGATCTACGGGCACTTTGGCGGCGCCTCGCAGGATCGCGGCTACGATTTCGTCGGCTTGGTCCAACAGCGGGGTGGGATCGCTGACCAGCAAGCGCAGATCGCGGGTGAAGGCACGCCCGCGCACGAAAGCCCCTTCTGCGCGAACCGTGACGGGGCCAAAGGCGTATGCGGTGTCGGCACCCCACGCCTCAATGTGCCGGAAGACTGGCTCCAATGTGGCGCGGGCGGCTAGGCTTGCGCCGAGGGGACTCGCGGCATCCCGTTGCGCGAAAACATCTGCCAGGAGTCGAAAGGCGGGGGCAATGTCGTACCCGTAGTAAAAGTACATCGCGTGGTCGAACCCGGCGAGAAAACCCGAGACGCGCACGCCGAGGCCGCTGTTTTCCAGGCGCCGCGGCGGGAGGCCAGCCTCGCGCACGCCGAAGGCAACCGGAATGTCGAAGGCGGGCAGCGAACGGCCGCTGGGTAACACGATGACCCCATCGGGAACGTGGAAGCGATCCAGCGATTGCGCAGCCGGGGGGAACCAGCGCTCGCCCGGGAGCGGGAAGCGGAAGGGGACGTAGTTCGGTGCCCAGGCAACGGTGATTCGCCCGTCTTCCGGAAGCCACGAGAGCTGGGGAAGGGCTGCACCGATACGGGCTGCCGGCACGCCGATTTTGTTCTCCTCTTGTTCGAGCAGGAAGTAGTCGTGGTAGCGATACGGGTTGAAAAGATCGTTCGGCTGCGTTCGGTCCAGCTTTCCCCAGGCAATCTTTTGCAAGCCGAGGCGCAGGTCGACAGGCGGCAGGTCCATGTCGAAATACGCCTCCTCGAACTCCGCGCTCGGGTCGATGTCCTGAAAGACGCGATGGTAGTTGTAGAGGCCGGCCTTCGTAGCACGCCGCGCGGGCCCGCCGTTGATGCCGGTCGCGGAAAGAACAAAGCGCAGGCGCTCGTGCAGCTCGCCGCCGAGCCGCAGGCGCAGCACCTCCTGCGTGCGCTCCCGCGGGGAGCCAGACTCGGCCTCGAAGACCTGGCGTACCTCGAAGCGCCCGTCGAGATCGATC
>JBBIUR010000025.1:8266-31403 GCA_037440145.1 Myxococcales bacterium
GGCCACCGACGCCCGGAAGGCACAGCTCGCCGCCGGGAAACCCAGCGCCGCGCCGCCGATCACCAGCCAGACCACAACCCGCCGCCCCATGCCGCCTCCGCTGTGTGGCGGCTCATAGCGAGAAATGCGGCTTGGCACAAATGTCCCGCGCGAGGGCCGCGGCTTGGCTCCGTGCAGTTCGCGCCTGCTGGTGTTTCCTTTTGCAAGCGGGCCGATCCCGCTCGCCGGGCGGCGCTCACTCTTGCAGAGCAGGGTGCAAGCTGCAGTTGCGGCGGGTCGACGCCCGGCACCTCCACCGGGCACGGCGCGTGGCGCCCTGCGCAGAAGGCTTGTGCGCTTTCGGGCTGGGACACGGCATCCCTCCAGCGCGGCGCCCGCGCCGAGATGCCCCTTCGGGGCTGGTGCTCACTCGTTGTCCGCGGTGGGCGTTGCGGTTGGAATCGGCGGGGTTACGAGATTGCCCCCGACCACGAGATCTTCTCCGCCGCACGCGCACAGGGAAGCGGTGCTCGCTGCGCCGAGCGCAAGAAGGAGAATCACCAGCGCGACCTTGCGCCGCTGGGCCTTTGCGAGCACCGCCGTCCTCCCGATCCGGTCATCCCCTCGAGGCGAGCAGCGGCACGATAGCCTCCTGTTTCGGCATCGTAGTGACCACAGCATCCCCTTTGGTCATATAGACATTCACTTCGCTTCGCACCCCGAAGCGCCCCGGTAAGTAAACTCCCGGTTCGATGGAGAAGCAAGTGCAGGGCAGGAGAGTCCGCGTATCGATCGTTTCGTAACCGTCGATGTTCGCGCCGTTGCCGTGCACCTCGGGCCCGAGCGAGTGGCCAGGGCGATGAGGGAAGCAGGCGCCGTACCCGGCCCGGCAGATGATGTCGCGCGCCACCGCGTCGACGTCGCAACCGCGGGGGCGGCGGTTCGCGCGCAAGCACTCGCGCACGAAGTTGACCGCCCGGTCTCGTGCCGCGCGGACGATCTCGAAGATCCGAGCGACCTCGGCGTCGACTTCCGCGCCGAATTGCACCATCCAGGTGATGTCGGCGTAGACCCCATCGGGTTCTTTCGCCCAGAGGTCGAGAAGGATCAGGCTGCCCGACCTGGCAGTCCCGGCGGTTTCCGGATGCGGGAAATAGTGCGGATCGGCCGTGTGCGCGTCGATGGCCGCGACGGGCGGCAGGCGGGTCTCGAGACCCGCGCGCCGGATCCGGTCGAGCATGAACTGCTGCAGGTCGATCTCGGAGACGGATTTCCCGCTGCGCGCCGAGCTCGCCAAAAAATCCAGAGTGGCTTCCAGCGTTCGGTACAGCACCCGCGCGGCGCGCACGTGAGCCTCGTAGTCGGCCGAAGTCCAAATCGCTTCGAATTGCTGCAGCAGGTCGGCAGAGGAAAAAACGGAAACCCCGCACTTTCGCACGAGCTCGATTGTCCCCGCATCGACGCGGGAGACGTAGGGCAACTGGTTGTCGGGCGAGTATTGCATCGCGACCTGCCGCAGCCCTGCGAGCATGGCCTGCAACCCCTGCCGGTGCTCCTCCGCCGTGCGGTACCGCGATTTGCGGCCGGGGAGGGGATCGAGAACGCGGGGTTCCACGGCGGAGACCAAGCCCCGGGGCTCGCCGGCTGCGGGAATCAGGTAATACCAGCGGCGCGTGGGCACGGGGGTAGCCGGAAGCCCCAGAATCCGGTACGCGATGGGATCGCTGCCGCCGAAGTCGTAAAATAGCCAGCCGTCGGCGTCCGCATCGGCTAGCGACTTCTGGATTTCTGCGATCGGGGGAGGAGTGCGCATGGGCTTGTGAGGCGCATAACGGCGACTCCGAGCGCTGTCAAACGCGCTGCAAAGAAGGGCGGGCTGCGTGGACCGGCGCGGCATTCCAGGCTAGGGTTACGGCAAGCTCGAACCTCGCGGTGCGATGAAGTTTTCTTTTCAGCCCCGTCTCGTGAACGGGCCGTTTGGCGACCCCGGCCTGTACGTCGCGCTGCGCTGGCAGGGTCAGGCCTTGCTCTTCGACCTCGGGCGGATCGACCGCATGCCGGCGGCACAGCTGTTCAAGGTGCGACAGGTCTTCGTGACCCACACCCACATGGACCACTTCATCGGCTTCGACCACCTTTTGCGCCTGTTTCTGTGCCGCGAAACGGCACTGGAACTCTACGGCCCCGAGGGGATCATCGCAAACGTGGCCGGAAAGCTGCGCGGGTACACGTGGAACCTCGTGGACGGCTACCCGCTGCGGCTGCGGGTGTACGAGGTAGGGCGGGATCGCGTGCGCGGCGTGGAGCTGCCGGCCTCGCGCGCCTTCGCGCCGGAGCCATTGCCGGAGAGGTCTTTCGGGGGCGTCGTGGCGGAGGGCAACGGGTATCGCGTGAGCGCCGTTCACCTCGATCACCGCATCGACTGCCTCGGGTTTGCAGCCGAGGAGGACACGCACCTCAACGTGCGCACGGATGCGCTGGAGCAGCTCGGCGTCCCCCCTGGGCCATGGCTGAATGCTCTGAAGGCCGCGGTGCGCCGCGGCGATCCGGAGGACCAGTGCGTGCTCGCGGAGTGGCGCAGCGGCGGCACAGTGCAGAGGCGGGAGCTGCCCGTGGGCTTTTTGCGCCGGCGCTTGCTGGTGGAGACTCCGGGGCAGAAGCTCGCGTACGTGACGGATGCAATTTTTTCGGCGGCAAATGCGGAGCGGATCGTGGCGCTGGCGCGGGGTGCCGACGTTTTCTATTGCGAATCGCTTTTCGCCGATGCCGACCGCGAGCAGGCATTGCGGCGCTATCACTTGACCGCCCGCCAGGCAGGGACTCTGGCGCGGCTTGCGAGGGTGAAGCGCCTGGAGCTTTTCCATTTTTCGCCTCGCTACGACGGCCAGGCCGAGCGGCTGCGGGCCGAAGGAGAGGCGGCCTTTCGCGGCGATTTGGAGCCGGATGAGCCTATCTGAGGAGGCACTGTCGTTCGCTGCGGAGCAGCGGGTCGCCCGGCTCGCGACCGCCGACGCTGTGGGGCGGCCCCACGTCGTGCCGATCTGCTACGCCGTCGACGGCGATTCGCTGTACTTCGTCGTCGACGACAAGCCGAAGCGAACTCGCACGGGCTTGCGGCGGCTGCGCAATCTCGCTGTCAACCCGCGGGCAGCCGTGGTCATCGACGCGTACGACGAGGATTGGAGCCGGCTCGCCTATTTGCTTGTGGAGGGCCGCGCTGAGATCGTCGCGGAGCGGGCGGCATACGAACGCGTTCTCGCCCTGCTGCGCTCGCGGTATCCGCAGTACCGGCAGATGGACTTGGCGTTCGAGACCCATCCCGTGGTGCGGATCGCCATCGAGCGAGCCCATCTCTGGCGTGCCCAGCGAGCGCCTTGTTGACCCGCGGCCTCGCAGCGGCCGGCGTCAGCGCTCGGCCTTCCAGGTGGTCCCGGCAGGGGTGTCCTCGAGAACGATCCCGCGGCTGCGCAGGTGGGCTCGAATGGCGTCTGCGCGCTGAAAATCGCGGGCGCGCCGGGCCTGGTCGCGCTCGGCGATGAGCTGCTCGATCTCCGCAGTCGAGAGCGCTGCAGCCCGCAGTTGCTGTGCCGCTCTTCGCTCCAGAAACGCGCGCGGCTGCTCGCCGCACACACCGAGCACGCCCGCGATTTCCCCGATGGCCTGGCGCAGGGCCGCGATGCGTGCCGGGTCGCCTCCGGCGTCGAGCGTGCGGTTGATCTCGCGCACGGTTTCGAAAACGATCCCGAGGGCGCGGGCGGTGTTCAGGTCGTCGTCCATTGCCGCCCGGAAAGCGCGCTCAATCTCGGGGTCCGGCGCGGCGCTTTCCGCACCGGCCGCCTCCTCGGCGCGCTGCAGCGTCTCGTAAATGCGCGCCAGCCCCTTTGCAGTGTCGTGCACGCGCTCAGGGGAGAATTCGAGCGGCGTCCGGTAGTGCGTGCCGAGGAGGAAAAAGCGCAGCGCCTCGCCCCCGAAGCGCTCGGCTGCCTCTTCGATCGTCATGAAATTGCCCAGCGACTTCGACATCTTTTCCTGGGCCACCGATACCAATCCGTTGTGTACCCAGTAGCGCGCGAACGGGCAGCCGCGGGCTCCTTCGGCCTGGGCGATCTCGTTTTCGTGGTGCGGGAAGATGAGGTCGGTACCCCCGCCGTGAATGTCGAAGGGCTGGCCGAGGTACTTGGCGCTCATTGCAGAACACTCGATGTGCCATCCCGGCCTCCCAGATCCCCACGGGCTGTCCCAAGCGGGTTCTCCGGGCTTGCTCGACTTCCACAGGGCAAAGTCCATGGGATGACGTTTCCTTGCATCCACCTCTCCCCGTGCCCCTGCTACCATCTCGGCCAGCCGCCGGCCGGAGAGCTTGCCGTAGGAGGGAAAGAGTTCCACGGCAAAGTCCATCGGATGCCGCTTCCGCTCGTCGACCTCCACGCGGGCGCCGGCGTACATGTCTTCCAAGCGCCGCTTGGAGAGCTTCCCGTACTCTGGAAACTTCTCCACGGCGAAGTACACGTCGCCATCGACCCGGTACGCTAGGCCCCGCTGCTCGAGCTGCTGGATCAGATCGATCATCTCCGGGATATGCTGCGTCGCGCGCGGCTCGAAAGTTGGCGGCAGGCAATCGAGCGCTCGGACATCGCCGGCGAAGGCGCGGATGTACGTTTCCGCAAGCTCGGCCGGATCGATTCCCTTTTCCCGCGCGCGCTGGATGATCTTGTCGTCCACATCGGTGAAATTGCGCACGAACGTGACCTCGTAGCCGCTCCGGCGCAGATACCGGTAGAGGACGTCGAAGGTGACCAGGGCGCGCGCGTGCCCGATGTGCGACCGGTCGTACACGGTCACGCCGCACACGTACATGCCCACCTTGCCGGGTCGCAGGGGTTCGAACGGCTCGACCCGTCCGGTCAGGGTATTGTGGAGGCGCAGCGCCATGGGACCGCCGCAAGCAGGAGCCGCGCTCGGGCCTAGCTCTCCTCCTGTTCGCGCAGCCGAGCCAGCACGGAGTAGTCTTCGAGCGTCGTGGTGTCGCCCACCGTCTCGCGGCCCGCTGCAATGTCGCGCAACAAGCGGCGCATGATCTTTCCCGACCGCGTTTTCGGCAGCGCGTCGGTGAACCGGACATCGTCGGGCCGCGCAAAGGCGCCGATTTCCCGCGCCACTTGTCGCTTTAGAGCTTCCTTGAGTTCTTCGCTTGGCTCGTGGCCCTTTTCGAGAGACACGAACGCGATGAGCGCCTCGCCTTTGATCTCGTCGGGCCGGCCGACCACCGCCGCCTCGGCAACCGCGGGGTGGCTGACGAGCGCGCTCTCCACCTCCATGGTGCCCAGGCGGTGGCCGGCGACGTTCACCACGTCGTCGACGCGCCCCATGATCCAGAAATAGCCGTCTTCGTCGCGGCGGGCTCCGTCGCCCGCGAAGTACACGCCCGGGATGTGGCGCCAGTACTGTTCCTCGTACCGCTGCGGGTCGCGGTAGATGGTCCGCAGCATCGATGGCCAGGGGCGACGCAAGACCAGGAAGCCGCCGTGGTTCCGCGGCACCGGATCGCCACTGCGCGCGACCACATCGGCGGCGACCCCGGGAAAGGGGAGGGTTGCCGAGCCGGGCTTTGTCGGAATTGCTCCCGGTAGGGGCGTGATCAGGATCGAGCCGGTTTCGGTTTGCCACCACGTGTCCACGATCGGGCAGCGGCCGCGGCCGATTTCTTCCCGGTACCACATCCACGCCTCCGGATTGATCGGCTCGCCCACGGTGCCCAGCAGCCGAAGGCTGGCGAGCGAGTGCTTGGCGGGCCACTCGCGGCCCCATTTGACGAAGGACCGGATTGCCGTGGGCGCGGTGTAAAATACGGTCACTCGATACTTATCGACGATCTCCCAGAAGCGGCCTGGTTCTGGATAGTTGGGCGCCCCTTCGTAGAGGAGTGTCGTGACCCCATTTGCCAGGATGCCGTACACGACGTAGCTGTGTCCGGTGACCCAACCAATGTCGGCCGTACACCAGAAGACATCGGTCTCTCTGAGGTCGAAGACCCATTTGCTCGAAATGTACGTCTGCACCAAGTAGCCGCCGGTGGTGTGCACGACGCCTTTCGGTTTGCCGGTGGTACCGCTCGTGTAGAGGATATACAGGGGGTGTTCGGCATCAACCGGCACCGCGGGGCACTCCCCGGCTGCTCGATCCATCTGCTCGTGCCACCAGAAGTCGCGTCCCGGCTTCATGCTGATGGCATGTCCGGTCCGCCGCACGACGAGGACGGATCGCACCGACGGGACACCCGCAACCGCGGCATCCGCGTTGGCCTTTAGCGGAACGACCTGGCCGCGGCGATACCCTCCGTCTGCGGTGATCAGCACGCAGGCCTCCGCGTCGAGCAGGCGGTCGCGTAGCGCGTCGGCCGCAAAGCCACCGAACACGACACTGTGGGTCGCGCCGATGCGGGCGCAAGCCAGCATCGCGATGGCCGCTTCGGGGATCATCGGGAGATAGATCCCGACGCGGTCGCCGAGCCGCACGCCGAGGCCGCGCAATACGTTGGCGCAGCGGCACACTTCGCGGTGCAGGTCGCGAAAGGTCAGCGCGCGTGCATCCCCCGGCTCGCCCTCCCAGAGAATCGCCGGTTTGTCGGCTCGCGCCGGGAGGTGGCGGTCGATGCAGTTCGCCGCGATGTTGATGCGCCCCCCAAGGAACCACTGCGCGTAGGGCGGCCGCCAGTCGAGCACGCGCTCCCAGCGGCGCTCCCACAATAGCTCCCGAGCGATGTCGCCCCAGAACCCATCAGGATCGCGCTCGGCCCGCTCGGCCAGGCGCTGGTATTCCTCGAGGCTCTTGATGTGCGCACTGCGCGAGAACTCCGCCGGCGGCGGGAAAACCCGCGCCTCCTTTAGAAGCGATTCGATGTCCGCCTTGGCCATGTCGCGAACTCCGAGCCCCGAGCGCTGGCGTGTACCAGCGCGAGGCCCGGTGGGGCAGCGCTACGCAACGCCAGCGGCGCGATTTTTTCCGCTACTTGTTTCACGGGATGGAAACGGAGGTCAAGGCGCCGGTGCCTTTCGCCCGGACGGCCGCGATTGCAAACGGCAGCTGCCGGTAGCATGCTGCGGCGTGCGGGGGTCAGAATGGAGACTGCATACGCGATTGCGGGCATCGCCGGCGGTGCCGCGGCCGCGGCGGCAGCGGGCTGGCTGCTGGAGCGGGTGCGCTCGCGCGCAGAGGTGGCGACGCTCGCTGCGCGCCTGGAGGAGCGCGGCCGCCGGCTGGCTGAGCTCGAAGGTGAAGTGTCGGAACAGCGGCAGGTGGCGGACGCGCTGCGCCGGGAGGCGGGAGAGCTGCGCGCGCTGGAAGCACAACTGCGCGCCGAGCTCGAAGGCGAGCGGCGGGCAAGTGCCGAGAAGTTGAAGCTTCTCGGCGAGGCGGAGCGGGTCTTTCGCGAAGCGTTTCAGGCCCTTTCCTCGGAGGCGTTGCGGTCGAACAACCAGTCGTTCCTCGAGCTGGCGCGCGCGACGCTGGCGGAGTTCCAAAAAGGGGCCGCGGCAGATCTGGAGCTGCGCCAGCGGGCCGTCGCTGAGCTGGTGCGGCCGATTCGCGACCGGCTCGAGGAGGTCGACAAGCAACTGCGAGAAGTGGAAAAGGTCCGGATCGACGCATATGCGTCGTTGCGGGAGCAGGTGCAGGCGCTCGCAGTCACGCAGCAGCAGCTCCAGGCTGAGACGGCGAACCTGGTGCGGGCGCTTCGGGTTCCCGGCGTGCGCGGGCGCTGGGGCGAGATCCAGTTGCGCCGCGTGGTCGAGATGGCCGGGATGCTCGAGCACTGCGACTTTTACGAGCAGCAAACTGCGGACACGGACGACGGGCGGCTGCGCCCCGACCTGCTCGTTCGCCTCCCCGGAGGCCGCAACATCGTCGTGGACGCGAAAGCCCCGCTGGCTGCGTATCTCGACGCGCTGGAGGCCGAAAATGACGAAGCTGCAGCGCAAAAGCTCGCAGAGCACGCGCGGCAGGTGCGCGAGCACATGACCCGGCTCGGCAACAAGTCCTATTGGGGTCAGTTCCAGCCCTCGCCGGAATTCGTGGTGATGTTTCTGCCCGGCGAGATGTTCTTCAACGCCGCTTTGCGCCAGGACGCGGGGCTCATCGAATACGGCGTAGCCCGCCGGGTGATCCCGGCGAGCCCGACGACGCTGATCGCCCTGCTGCAAGCGGTGGCGTACGGCTGGCGGCAAGAAGCTCTGGCAGAGAACGCGCGCCGGATCAGCGAGTTGGGGAGAAGCCTCTACGAGCGCGTGCGCACGCTGGCATCGCACTTCGAAGATCTGCGCCGGGCGCTCGAGCGCGCGGTTTTCGCATACAACCGGGCAGCCGCCTCGCTCGAATCGCGCGTCCTGGTCGCGGCGCGGAAGTTCCGCGATCTGAAAGCCGGGAGCGGGGAGGAGATCCCGCTTGCCGAGCCGATCGATGCAGCCCCCCGCCAGATCGCAGCGCCGGAGTTGGTTGCGCTCTCGGATAGCGGGACGCCCGCGATCGAGGAAGCGGGGAATGCCCGGGCAGAGGAAGAAGCGGGGGAGTGAGCGCCGCTGGCAGCCCTTACCAGCCGGCGAGATCGGCGGCGCGGGCGCGGTGGTAGGAGGCGTCGCCTAAGAAACTGCGGTCGAACATGGCGCGTCGGAACCAAAGGTGGAGGTCATACTCCCAGGTGAAACCGATTCCGCCATGAAGCTCGGTGGCATCTCGGGCGACGCGGTCAAACAGATCGGTCAGATGCGCTTTCGCCAGCGCCGCATGGCGCGCGCACTGGTCGGCGATGTGATCGAATGCGTGCGCCGCGTACCACCAGAGCGACAGAGCCGGCTCGATCTCCGTGATCAGATCGGCGAGCTGGTGCTTCACGGCCTGGAAGGCACCGATGACCTGGCCAAACTGTTCCCTTTGCTTCGCGTAGTTTAGCGCCATTTCAAAGCACCGGCGCATGCCCCCATAGGCGTCGGCGGCCACCAGGATGAGCCCCGCGTCGATCGTGCGCGAAAGCGCTTCGGGACCGGCAATGCGGTGCGCGGGTGTGTCCTCGAAAGCCACGCGGTGGACGCGGCGGGTCATGTCGACCCCCGAAACCGGTTCGATCGTCACACCCCGGGCGCCTCTTTCCACCGCGAACAGGCCGGGTCCCTCCTGGTCGTGTGCGGCAACCAGGATCAAGTCGGCCTGTGCGGCATATGGCACGAAGGGTTTGCGCGCCCGAAGCCGGCCGCTGTCGACCCGCGCTTTCAGGCGCTGCGGTTCCCATTCGCTTTCATCCTCGCCAATGGCCACTGTAGCTAGCACTTCCCCCGATGCGATCCGGGGCAGCCACGGGGCTCCAGAAGCCCCGGCTTCCTTCAGGGCCACGGTGCCGAGCGCGTTGCCCAGGAACGGGCCCGGGGCTGCGGCGTAGCCCAACTCCTCTGCGGCAAGCGCCAGGTCCAAAAGCTCCAGTCCCGATCCCCCTTGCTCTGGGGGCACGATGAGCCCCGTCACGCCGAGATCGACGAGCTTGGCCCAGAGCTCTGGGTCGTGGCCACTATCACTTTCCATGATGGCCCGGACCCGCGAGGTTGGGCACTCCGTTTCGAAAAAGCGGCGCAGCGTTTTCTTGAACAGGACCTGCTCCGCAGAAAGGCCAAAGTCCATCGGTTGCTATCCGTTCGGGCGCTGCGGTCGAGTGCCGGCAGCCAGCGGTGGCGGTTGCGAGGTCGTCATCTTCTCTGCGTTGCCGGATCGCGCGGCAGTTCCAAGCCGCGTTCGGCGATGATGTTGCGCTGGATGTTGGCGGTGCCGCCGGCGATGAGAATTCCGAGCGACCACATGTAGGCCGTGGCGAACATCCCCATGGCGGGCGCTTGCGGCTCCCCCGGTGCCATGAGGCCCCGATCCGCGAGGATATCCATCGCGAGCTTCGCGATCTGGTAGCCGAGCTGCGTGGAGTACAGC
This sequence comes from Myxococcales bacterium, assembly GCA_037440145.1. GTDB lineage: Bacteria > Desulfobacterota > Binatia > HRBIN30 > BPIQ01 > JBBIUR01. The sequence goes on from JBBIUR010000025.1 coordinate 18,209, forward strand.
TTCGTGACCATGCTGGCCACCCCGGGCTCTTCCCGCCGGGCGCTCATCGTGAGCAGCCGGAGCTCGTGGCACTCCGCCGCTCGCAGCCGCGCCTCGAGCGCTGCCAGCCGGTCGCGCACGACCGGGTCCTGGATCGCCGGTTTTCCGCGCAGCATCACCCCCTGGGCGAGCAGGATCACGCCGTCGAGCATTCGCCGATTCATGAACGACGCGCCGATCAGAGCCCGCTCGTGCTTCAGCGTAGAGCGGCTCACGATCCACCCCTGGCCGCGCTTGCCCACGGTGTTCTCGACGGGCACCCGCACGTTGTCGAAGAACACCTCGTTGAAATCCGCTGTGCCCGTCATCTGGCGCAGGGGGCGAACGGTGATGCCTGGGCTTTTCATGTCGATCAGGATGTAGCTGATGCCCTCGTGTTTCGGCGCGTCCCGCTCTGTGCGCACGAGGCAGAACATCCAGTCCGCGCGCTGTGCGTCCGACGTCCAGATCTTGTGCCCGTTGATTACCCAGAAGTCGCCATCGACCTCGCCCCGCGTGCGCAGCGAAGCCAAGTCACTCCCTGCGTTTGGTTCGCTGTAGCCCTGACACCAGACGATCTTGCCGAGAATCGTGTCGCGGATGAACCGCTGTTTCTGTGCCTCTGTGCCGTGCTCGAGCAGGGTCGGCACGAGCATGCTGGGACCTTGTCCGATCACCTCATGCGGGGCTTTTCGCTTGCGGAACTCCTCGGCAATGATCGCGGCCTTCAAAGGATCCGGCGGCTGTTCGCCGCCGCCGTATGCGCGCGGGACGTGCCGGTACAGGTAGCCGCGCTCGATGGCTTTCAGGCGAAACGCCGTGGCGCGCTCGTCGGTGCGCACGCTCGCACCCATCAGCGCCGCTCGCTCGTCTTCCGGAGGCGGGGCCGCGGCGATATCCTCGTCGGTCCAGTGCTCGGCCAGGAACTGCTGGACCTCTTTCCGGAAGTCTTCGTACTCGGGTGTGTAGCGGAGGTCCATCAGTTCCCTTCCTGCTGGCCCAATGCGGGCGTCAAGCCTGCTTGAGCTTGCGGATCTCTTCGGTCAGCTCGGGTACCGCTTTGAAGAGATCGGCCACCAGTCCGTAGTCCGCAACCTGGAAGATCGGCGCCTCTTCGTCCTTGTTGATTGCCACGATGACCTTGGAGTCTTTCATGCCTGCCAGGTGCTGGATGGCCCCCGAAATGCCCACGGCGATGTAGAGCTCCGGCGCGACCACCTTACCGGTTTGCCCCACCTGCAGGTCATTCGGGACGTATCCGGCGTCCACAGCGGCGCGCGTAGCGCCCATGGCAGCTCCCAGTACGTCGACCAGTGGCTCCAGGACCTTGGTGAAGTTCTCCGCAGATTTGAGGCCGCGGCCGCCCGACACCACGATGCTCGCTTCTGTGAGCACGGGGCGGTCGGACTTGGTCTCCGCGAACTCCACGAACTGCATCTTGCGCGCAGAGGCATCAATGTTCACCGTGGCCTTCTCGATGCTGCCCTTGCCGTCTTTCTTCGCGGCGTCGAATGCCGTGCCGCGCACGGTGACCACCTGGATGTCTCCTTCAAGCTGTACGGTGGCAACCGCATTGCCCGCCCACATCGGGCGCTTGTAGGTGTTCGGCCCTTCGATCGCGATCACGTCGCTCGCCATCCCGGCCCCTAGCCGCACGGCGACGCGGGGCATCAAGTCCTTTCCCACTGCGGTTGCCGTTGCCAGCACCAGAGACGCCCCTTTCTCCTTCGCCAATTGGCCGAGGGCCGCGGCATACGCGTCCGCCACGTAGTGTTCCAGCGCGGGATCGTCGACCGCGTAAACCTTCAGCCCGTACTCCGCCAGCTCGTGCGCCAGGGCATCGATCCCCGCGCCGAGCAGAGCCGCACAGCACCCGCCTCCGATCTTTGCCGCCGCCTCCTTGCTCGCGTGGATTGCGACGAGCGTGGTTTTTGGAAACTTGCCGCGCTGATGTTCGGCGAACACGAGAACGTCACCCATCGTTTGCTCCTGTTCTGCGGTTTCCGCAGTGCTGGATAGGTCGCGCCGCGGTCAAATCACCTTGGCTTCCGTGTGCAGGAGATGCACCAGTTCCTGGACGGAGCTCACCTTGCGCCCGGCCTGCCGCTTTGGTGGAGGATCCACTCGGAGCAGCTTGAGTTTCGGATTTGCGTCTACGCCCAGCTCGGCTAGCGGAATTTCCTTTAGCTCTTTTTTCCGGGCTTTCATGATCCCGGGCAGCGAGGCGTAACGCGGTTCATTGAGCCGCAGGTCGGCCGTGATGATCGCAGGAAGAGGCATCCGCACCGTTTCCAGGCCGCCGTCTACCTCGCGCACCACCGTGACCCTGTTTTGCCCGCTGTCGAGTTCGACCTTAGAGGCAAATGTCGCCTGCGGCCAGCCCAGTAACTCGGCCAGCATTTGCCCGGCCTGGTTCGAATCGTCGTCGATCGCCTGTTTGCCCATAAGGACCAGGTCGGGCTTCTCGTTCTCCACCACTTTCTGGAGGATGCGGGCAACCGCCAAGGAGTCGAGAGCGCCGTCGGCCAGGATCAGAACCGCCCGGTCCGCTCCCATGGCGAGGCCTGTCCGCAACTGCTCCTGGGCAGCCTTTTCGCCGATGCTCGCGAGAACGACCTCCGTTCCTGCCAGCCTTTCTTTGATCCGGAGCCCCTCCTCGATGGCGATCTCGTCGAAGGGGTTGATCACGTATTTCAACCCTTCCGTCACGATACCGCTGCCGTCTGGTTTCACCTTGATCGTGGAGTTTGGGTCCGGAACCCGTTTGACCGTAACGAGAATTTTCACGAGGAACCTCCTCGGTGGGAATGCCAGAGCGGGCTCTGGCTACCATGCGGTAGGTTGGGATTCAAGGTAAGGGGCGGAATTCTGATGCCCCGCGCGTTTCCAACTGCCCTTGCGCCGGCAGGCCCTCAAGGCTGGTGCCCCAGCCGCCGCGAAAGCTCTTCTCCGGCACGCATCACCGCGCGGCCGAAGGTGGATTCAATGGCCTCTGGCGGCAGTCTGTGGGCTGGCCCTGACAGCCCGAGGCAAGCGACGACCGCCCCGGTGTAGTCCCGTACGGGTACTGCGACGGCGTGGACATCTTCGACGAACTCCCCCATTTCCGCGGCGAAGCCCCGTCTGGCCGTCGCCTCGATCTCGGCCAAAAAGCGCTGCGGGTCGGTGATCGTCCGGCTCGTCTGGGCGGGCAATTCGGGGGGAATTCGCTGCGGCAAATCCTCGCCTCCGAAGAACGCCAAGTGCGCCTTGCCGAGCGCCGTGCAGTGGATGGGCATCGGCGCGCCGATCTGCAACACCACCCGCACTGGCTGCGTGCCTTCGACCGCAGCGAGCGGAATCATCCCGGCGCTGCGGTGCACCGCCAACACTGCCGTCTCGCGGAGGGATCTCGCGAGTTCTGCGAGAACCGACTCCGCTTGCCGCAGCAAACCCATCTGGGCAGCGAACCGCTGTGCAAGCTGGAGGCAGCGCACGCCCAGCCGATAGTTTTCTGTGGCTTTGTTCTGCTCGACGTACCCGCGCGCCTCGAGCGTCGCGAGCAGCCGGAAGACGTTGTTCTTGTGTAGTTTCAGCCGCTTGCTGAGGTCGGTGACCCCGAGCTCCTCCCGGTCGCTCCCAAATTGCTCGATCACGTCGAGCGCGTGGGCGACTGCCTGGATCACATAAGTCGACTTTTCCCGTCGCACTGGTTTCCCTTGCACCGGGGCCGACCGAGCAGCCCCGAGAAGCTGTTTTAGCTAATTGAACGGGGCGAATCAGTCAAACCCGGTGCCGCGCACCTTGCTGGACCCGCAAGTGCCGCGGCGCCGGGAAAAATGGGCGCCCCGGGTGAAAGGAAGCGGGCAGCTTGTGCTGGAGGCACCCGGTCCGGTAGATGGTGCTGGTCGCGGCAACGGCGAGAACATGGACATTGCGAAGGCTGCGGTAACGATCCAGGCGGCAGACGGGACGATGCCGGCTTTTCTGGCGAAGCCGGACGCGCCGGGCGTCTACCCGGGGGTGGTCGTGGTGATGGAGGCATTCGGGCTCAACAACCACATCCGGCGGGTGGCGGAACGCATTGCGGCTGAGGGATACGTGGCGCTTGCACCCGACCTATACTACCGGGAGGAAAAACGGGTCGCCGCGTACGCCGATTTGCCCGGGGCGCTGGCTTTGATGAACACGCTGTGGGACGAGCGGGTCGTCGCGGACATGGGTTCGGCCGTGGCGTACTTGCAGTCGCTTTCGCAAGTTGCCGGGGAGCGCATCGGCGCCGTGGGATTCTGCATGGGCGGCCGCATTGTCTTTCTGACCGCCTGCCTCAACCTGGCACTCCGCGCTGTCGCGGTCTTCTATGGGGGTGGAATTGCTTGGGTTGCGACGCCCTCCGAGCGCACGCCGCGGGCCCCGCTCGAGTACGCGGACCGCCTGGCCGCACCGGTCCTCCTCTTGTTCGGGGAGGACGACCCGTTCATCCCGCTGGAAGATGTGCACCGGGTGCGCCGGCGGCTGTCTGAACTCGGGAAGCGGGCGGAGGTGGTGGTCTACCCGCGCGCCCCACACGGTTTCTTCTGCGACGAGCGGGCGTCCTATCGCCCCGAGGCGGCCTCCGATGCGTGGAATCGGCTGTGCCGGTTCTTCGGCGCGCACTTACGGCGGCACGAAAGTTCAGCCGGGGGCTAAGTTCCGCGCTGGCCAAGGGCTGCGCAGCGGCGAGCACTATGCGGATCGCGTTGATCGGTCGGGCCACCTTCGCGGAGAAAGTGCTCGAAGGCTTGCGGGAGCGGGGTCAGGAGGTAGTGGTCGTGTACTGTCCCCCAGAAGCCGGTGGGCGGCCGGATCCCGTCAAGGTTCGGGCGCAACAATTGGGCATTCCCGTGCGGCAGCATCGGTCCCTCAAGACGCCGGAGGTGCAGCGGGAATTTGCTGCACTCGGAGCGGACCTGGGCGTCCTCGCGTACGTGACCCAGATCGTGCCGCCCGGGATCTTCGACACGCCGCGCTTGGGCAGCATCTGCTTTCATCCTTCTCTTCTCCCGCGGTATCGGGGCGGCAGCGCGATCAACTGGCAGATCATCAAGGGGGAGACGGAGACCGGGGTGACGATCTTTTGGGTAGACGCGGGCATCGACACCGGTCCCATTCTCTTGCAGCGGCGCGCGACGATCGGCCCGGACGACACGGCGGGGTCTCTCTATTATGGAAAGCTGTTTCCCCTGGGTGTGGAAGCAGTGCTCGACTCGGTCGACCTGATCGCGGCGGGGCGCGCACCGCGCATCCCTCAGGATGAGGCGCGCGCGAGCTACGACCCGCTTTGCCGCGAGGAGCACGCGCGCATCGATTGGCAAAGACCGGCGCGTGAGATCTACAACCTGATTCGGGGTTGCGATCCTCAGCCCGGTGCCTACGCGATCTATCGGGGAGCGAAGATCCGTTTCTACGACGCTCGCCTGGTCGCGGGCGGCAGGCACGAACCTGGGCGCGTGGAGGAGATCGGGCCCGATGGCGTTCTCGTAGGCGCGGGGGAGGCAGCCATTCGGGCGGCGCGTTTGCGGGCTGCCGGCCAGAAGGGGCTGGCGGCCGAGGTCGCGGCCGAGTGCGGCTTGCATGTAGGCGCGAGACTGGAATGAGCACGCCTGGGGCGCGTGCTCGCAGGGCCGTGCAGCCGATGTATCGTTCCGCTTCGGGGATCGCGAAGGGGGTTCGCGCGTTGCAGCGACTCGAGTGGTTCGGAGACCGGCTTCCAACGACGGCGGGCGAGTGGTCCCAGCAGGACTTCCAGGCCCCCGGTCCGATTGAGCGAGAACCCCAGCGCGGCACGCGTCTCCTGTTCGCGCGCGCGACTCTCGCCGGAAGCTCGAGTCAGTCGTAGCGCAGCACGAGCAACACCTGCCCCCCGTCGACGGTGTCGCCCTCGCGGACGCGGACCTCTGCCACGGTTCCCGCGGCTTCGGCGACGAGGCGGTTCTCCATCTTCATGGCTTCGAGGATGAGCAGCCCATCGCCTGGGTCCACGCGATCCCCTTGCCGGACCAGCACCTGGAGCACCTTGCCGGGCATGGGAGCTTTGATCTCCGGCGTGGCAACGGCTGCAGTCGTGGGCCGGCCTTCCGCCGCGCCCGAATCGGGCACGAACGCGTACACTTCGCCGCCCACAGCGACGAGGCGCTGGGATCCGGAGCGAACGACATGGACGCGAAATGCCCACCCATCGACGACGAGGAGGGTGGTTGCCGGGCCGAGAGGGCGCGTCTCCACCTCATGCTCGATGTCGCCGACCACAGCGCGGTAGCTGCGGTCGAGTTTCTGCAATTCGACCGTGAAGGGGGATTTCTCGTGTCGCAGGACGATGCGCACTGCCGCGTCCGAACGGCGACTCTGCTCACTCGCCGAGCCGCCACCGCCCGAGGGTTCGCCACGGGGATGGAGCTGCTCGCCGGCTGGCCTCGGCCGGCGGCTGTGCCGGCGCCGTGGCCACATCGAGCGCCGCTGCCAGCCCGGCAACGAGCCGGTGGCGGTTCGCGGGTTTCCACGCCGGCATGTGTTCCTCGATAAACTGCGTGTGCGTCTGTCCTCGAGCGAAGGCAGGATGTTCCAAGAGGTCGATGAGGAACGGAATATTGGTCGTGCAGCCGAGAACGACGTATTCGCGCAAGGCCTCGATCAGGCGCCTGCGCGCCTGCTCGCGGTTTTCTCCCCAGACCGAGAGCTTGGCGAGCAGCGGATCGTAGTACAGGGGCACATTGAAGCCCGGCGCAATTCCCGAGTCGACGCGGATGCCGGGGCCTTGGGGTTCCTGGAGGAACAGGATTTTGTCGGCGCTCGGCAGGAACTGGTTGGCCGGATCTTCGGCGTAAATCCGGCACTCGATAGCATGGCCGCGCGGCCGGATGTCTTCCTGCCGCAGCCACAGGGGCTCCCCCGCAGCGATCCGAAGCTGGGCCTGCACGATGTCCACGCCGGTGACGAGCTCGGTGATCGGATGCTCGACCTGGAGGCGGGTGTTCATCTCCAGAAAGTAGAACTGCTTGTCGGGCGTCAGCAGGAATTCCACGGTGCCCGCATTCTCGTACCCGACGCTGTGAGCGGCGGCCAGAGCTGCGCGGGTCATCCGTTCGCGGAGAGTTTCGTCCACCGCCGGCGATGGCGTTTCCTCCACGATCTTCTGGTGCCGGCGCTGGATCGAGCATTCGCGCTCGCCGAGATGGATCGCGTTCCCATGGGTGTCGGCGAGAATCTGGACCTCCACGTGGCGCGGCCGTTCGAGGTAGCGCTCCAAAAACAGGCGGTCATCTCCGAAAGCCGCCAGAGCTTCGCGCGCCGCGGCGGCGAACTCCCGCCCTAGCTCTGCTTCGCTCCGGACGACGCGCATTCCCTTTCCTCCGCCGCCGGCCGCGGCTTTGATCAGGACTGGGTACCCGATCTTGCGCGCGGCAGCGCCGAGCCCGGCTGGATCCCGCGGCGGGTCTTCGGCAGCAGGCGCAACCGGCACTCCGGCGGCCGCTACGCGCCGGCGCGCCGCGGGCTTGTCTCCCATCGCCGCAATTGCCTCTGCGGGAGGTCCCACAAAGGTGAGGCTGGCGTCGCGAACGGCAGCAGCGAAATCCGGACTTTCGGCGAGAAAGCCGTACCCGGGGTGGATCGCGTCCGCCCCGGTCTGGCGTGCGGCTGCGAGGATGCGTTGGGCGTCAAGGTAGCTCTCGCGGCTGGGCGGAGGCCCGATGCAGACCGCCGCGTCCGCGTGCGCGATGTGGGGCGCGTGTGCGTCCGCCTCGGAATACACGGCGACAGTGCGAATTCCGAGCTCCCGGCATGCCCGCATGATGCGGATGGCGACCTCACCGCGGTTGGCAACCAGTACGCGCCGGAACATGGGCCCGAGTGGCTCGACAACCACATTTGCCCGCTCCCGTCAATGCACGGGGTTTATTGGCGAGCGGGAACGAGTCGCGGCTTTCCCCTCCCCCGTTTTCGGGGCCTCCGCGGGCTCCCCGTCGGCGCAAGCGCCGGTGGTCGGAGCGCTTCGGCTTTAGCCTTTTCTGCCGCCTTCCAGAGGCGCCGAGTCGGCGGCGGCCGGGGTGGGAAAGGCTGCGAGCATCCCCCCGTCGACGGCGATCGTGGCGCCCGTGATGTACTGGCCCGCCTCGGACGCGAGCAGGAGCACGGCCCCCGCGCAGTCGCTGGCGCGGCCCACCCGGCCCAGCGGCAGAGCGCGCGCGAAAGCGCGAAGGCTCGCTTCGCCGAAGAGGTTCGCGAATTGTTCCGTTGCGGTGACCCCGGGGCAGACGCAGTTCGCGGTAATGCCGAAGCTGCCGAGTTCCGCTGCGATGCACCGGGTGAAAGCGACGAGTCCGCCCTTCGACGCGGCGTATGCGCTCATGCGGGCGAAACCGGTGAACGCGGAGGGGGAGGCAATGTTGATCACGCGGCCCCACCGCCGAGCGATCATACCGGGGGCGAGGGCTTTCGCGCAGAGAAATGCCCCGGTCAAATTCGTATCCAGCGTCTGCCGCCACTCGCTCTCCGGAAACCGCAAGAGCGCGTGTGCCGAGTATACTCCCGCCGCGTGGACCAGGATGTCGACGGGACCCAAGAGCGCTTCGGCGCGTTGGGCCATGGTTCGCACCGACTCCGGGTCGCTCACGTCGGCGGGGACTGCCGCGGCGCGAGCCCCTGCATCGCGGATCGCTGCTGCAGTAGCCTCCAGGCGCGCTGCTGTGCGCCCCACCACCGCGACAGCGCAACCCGCGCGCCCCAGGGCTTCGGCGATGGCCCGGCCGATTCCGCTTCCGCCGCCTGTGACCACAGCCACTCTTCCGGTCAAGTTGATTTTCATGGCTCCTCGTCCTCCCCGCGGTGCTCCCGCGCGCTCAGCTTCTGCAGGCCGGTTTCGGCCCGCGCGCGATCGCCGATCTCTTCCTCCAAGTCGCGCCCGAAGAATCGCCGCACTTCCGCGAGGGCAGCGGCGCTTGGCGCATCGTTTCGGCGCCGGAGCTGCTCCGCGACCTCTTCCAGTGCCCGAACGAGCTCCGCGTGTTCCCGCGCAAGGTCGTCGCGCGTGATGCTGGAAGGAAGCGCAGGAGGCGGGCTCGCATCCTGCGCAAGCCTTTCCAGCAGTGCCCGAGCGCGTGCGATCCGGCCCTGGAGCTGCGCGCAGCTCTGCGGGCCGAAGGCCGCCGGCAACGCATCCAACAAGCGCGCGAGTTCCTCGGCCTGGATGCGGGCGCTTGCATCTCGGATGTGGGGGAGGACGAGCTCGCGCAGGCAGCGGGCCATCCCGCGCGCGAGAGCCTCGAGCGTCAGCGCCTGGTCGATCACCGTGCGATCCCGATTTGCCGGCGGATCGCTGCAATCGCCCCCGAAGCCGCGGCCCCGATGGCAACGAGGCGAGCGTCGGCTGAACGGCCGTCCGCGAACGCCCGCAGGCCCGCCAGACCCACGAGCGCTGCCTTCACTTGTTCGAGAACGGTGTAAAAGTGGATGCGCTCGGGCGCGAGGGGAACCCCGCTCTGCTCAGCGTAGCGCTTCGCCAGCTCGCCGCGCACGGCGCACCATCCCGCGATGCCTGCCAAGCGCGTGTAGGCCACGTCCGCCGCGGGATCGCCGATGTGGGCTCGCTCCCAGTCCAGTACGGCAGCGATTTCTCCCTTGCGCCACAAGATGTTTGCCAGCCGGTAATCGCCGTGATTCAGCGTCAGGACCGGAGCGGGCGGCCGGCGCTCGTCGAGCCACTCGACTGCTTCCCTCAAGATCGGGCAGGGGCGAAGCGGCACGCGATCGAGTGCCTCGCGGATGCGAGCGATTTCGTCCGCGGCCGGGTCGCGGCGGTCTGCGGGAATCCCCAGCGCGCCAAGGCCCCTTGCTTCCCAGTCGAAGCGGTGAAGAGCGGCGAGCGTGTCTGTGAAACGGCTGCCGATTTGTTCGCGCCGGCGGGGCTCGACGGGCGGCTGCCACGGCGACAGAAGTCGACCCCGGATGCGTTCGACCACGTAGAACGGAGTGCCCAGCACCTCTCCGGTCGGTTCTGCCCAGAGCGGCCGCGGAACGGGCACAGCGGAGCTGGAGAGGGCGTGCAGAATGCGGAACTCTCGCAGGACGTCGTAGGGTTCCAGGATGCCGCCGCGCGGGGCCTGCCGCACGATCACGTGCAGCCGGTGGTGCCCGCCGCGCGCGCGCCACTGCACTTCCGCGCCCCAGGTCTGGTAGGAAAAACCGCCGGGGAGGCGGTGCAGAGATTTCACCGCGACATCCGCGTTTTCCTGTTGCGAGAGGAACCGTGCCAAAGCGGCGCGGCGCTGTTCCCGTTCCTTGTTGGTCTCGCTCACACCAACCATCGCGGCTGGGGCGGATAGATCGAGTACTCGCACACGCCGTTCCCGCGCTCGCCGGTTTCTTCGACTTCGAGGTCGAAAAAGGGTTCGTAGCAGTCCAATCGATTCTCCAGATCCTCCTCGCCCCGGCACCAGAGCTTTACCTGGCCGTACTTGTGGCCGGTGCGCACGTGAAGGACCGTGCCATCTGCGAGAGTCAGGGTATAGCGGAAAGCGACCGCAGTCCGGCGGTCGTCAGCAGCCAACATGGTGGCGCGCGCATCGAGCAGGGGCGCCACGCCGCCCGCGCTTCCCACCCAACCGCCGACGGGGCGCTTTTTTCCCGGGGGAGGAGGGTGGTCGCCGCGGATGAGGCCGAATGCGTTGATCTGGCGCTCGGGGAGCTGGATGGTGGGCCAGAAATGCGCGGGCCGGTTGCCGTCGGGCCATTCCCAGCCTTCCTCTTCGGAGAAACGGGCGGACCACGAATGGTCCCGGTGGCTAAAACACCGAATCTCGCGCACCTCGCCGCGGGCGGGCCCGCTGCGAATCTCGAGCACACCGCGGCACTCCATGGCCTGTTCGTAGTGGCCGCCGTACCGCCCAAAGGCGGAAAGCGGATTTCCGCTCGGGCAGTCCGCGTAGTCGAAGACCGGGAACCGCCCGCGAAAGCGCAGGTCGAAGGCGTACCGCGGCCCGTCGAAGGCGATGTGGATTTCCTCGAGGGGTCGGACCACAGCGTAGGAGAGGCGGCCGTCCGACCACGGGCCCATGTCGGGGCGCTCCCGCAGCGGATGTTTGTTCCCGTAGAGCTGCTGCACTCCGTCGATGACGTAGAGCGCCGTGAAGCGACCGTAGCCCTTGTTCGTGAGGTGAAAGTGATTGACGCCGAAAACGCGAGCCTGCGGATCGACCACGCTGACCCACATAGTGTCGCCCCACAGGCGCGACCCTGCATCGGGTGGAGCCGGGTGGCGATACTCGTCTTCGGGTCGGACCATGACAGCTTCCCGGCAGCCTCGGTGCCGCTGCCGGGCAATCGGCCCTTGGCGCCGGATGCACGGGGCCTATAGGGAGGCCCTTCGCGTCCGTCAAGGGCAGCAAGCAGGCCTCGCTCACATCCGGTAAACCCCGGGCTGCGCGTCTGGGATGGGGGCGTTGCGAGCGGCAGCGAGCGCGAGCCCCAGGACGTCGCGGGTCTCGACGGGATCGATAACGCCGTCGTCCCAGAGCCGGGCCGTGGAGTAGTAGGGGCTCGATTCCTCTTCGTACTTGGCCAGGATCGGCGCCATGAAGCGCTCTTGCTCTTCGGGGGGCATCGTCATCCCCTTCGCTGCCAGTTGCTGCAGCTTGACGGTGAGCAGGGTGCTCGCAGCCTGTTCGCCGCCCATCACCGAAATCCGGCCGCTCGGCCACATGAACAGGAAGCGGGGCGAGTACGCGCGCCCGCACATTCCGTAGTTCCCGGCGCCGTTCGAGGCGCCGATGATCACGGTGAACTTGGGCACGCCCACGGTGCTCACGGCATGGACCATCTTCGCCCCGTCCTTTGCGATGCCCCCGTGTTCGTACTGCTTGCCGACAATGAAGCCGGTGATGTTTTGCAGAAATACGAGCGGGATCTTTCGCTGGCCGCAGAGCTCGATGAAGTGGGTTCCCTTCAACGAGGACTCCGAAAACAGCACGCCGTTGTTCGCGACAATGCCGACCAGGAAGCCGTGAATTCGCGCGAAGGCGGTTACCAGCGTGGTGCCGTAGAGAGGCTTGAATTCGTGCATGCGGCTTCCATCGACGATACGCGCGATGACCTCGCGCACGTCGTACTGCTTGCGCGGGTCGCGGGGGATAATTCCATAGATCTCGGCGGGATCGTAGGCGGGATCTTCCGGAGGTTCCCAGTCGAGTTCCGCGCGCTGCGGTGCGCCGAGGTTTTCGAAAATGGATCGAGTGATCTCGATGGCGTGCGCGTCATCGAGAGCCAAATGATCCGACACCCCGGAAATCCGGGTGTGAACATCGCCGCCTCCCAGCTCTTCCGCGCTGACCTCTTCGCCGGTGGCGGCTTTCACCAGCGGCGGGCCGCCGAGGAAGATCGTGCCCACGCCCCGCACGATCACGTTCTCGTCGCACATGGCCGGCACGTAAGCGCCCCCTGCCGTACACGAGCCCATCACGACGGCGATCTGCGGAATCCCCCGCGCGGAGAGCACGGCCTGATTGTAGAAGATGCGCCCGAAGTGATCCCGGTCGGGGAAGATCTCCGCTTGCAGTGGCAGAAACGCCCCGCCAGAGTCGACCAGGTAGACGCAGGGCAACCGGTTTTCCAGAGCGATCTCCTGGGCGCGCAGGTGCTTTTTTACGGTGATCGGGTAGTAGGTTCCCCCCTTGACGGTCGCGTCGTTGGCAACAATGACTGCTTCCCGTCCGTGAATCGAGCCGATTCCGGTAATGATGCCCGCTGCAGGTGCCTCGTCGCCGTACATTCCATAAGCGGCCAGCGGGGAGAGTTCTAGAAAGGGCGCCCCCGGATCGAGCAACGCTTCCACGCGTTCGCGGGCCAAAAGCTTGCCCCGCTCCTTGTGGCGGCGGCGGGCCTCTTCTGGCCCCCCCTGGCGTACGCGCTCGAGTTCGGACCGCAGGCGGCGCACCTGGTCCTCCATGGCGGAGCGGTTTTCCCGAAACTCGGGATCGTTCGGACGCACCCGCGTTTCGAAGCGCTGCATGGCCCTTCCATACCAGAATTCCCACCGCGGGGTAGGGTCGAATTGCTTGCCGCTTGCGCCGAACAGTGCCCCCTCTCGTCCTGCGAGGGTGCCGGAGACAGTAGCGGCGAAGGCCTGCGGCGAGACCCGAAAGGGCGAAAGCGTGGGCGAGCGGGGATC
>JBBIUR010000026.1:0-30057 GCA_037440145.1 Myxococcales bacterium
CGTCCGTCTCCGGCGAGCGGACGTGGAGGAAGTGCACCCGCTCCCCGTCGATCTTCGAGGCATCCTCGAACACGCCGCGCTGGAAATTGCAGGTCGGCAAAATCCCCACCGCGTTCATGTACGACACCGTAGCCGCTGTCCCCAGCATGCTCAGCCCGCTGCGCAGGGGCGAGTCCGCAAGGGTCTGAACCGCCGCGTAGGTGGAGGCAGCGAACTTTTCGGGACGCCCCACGGAGACGCCGCGCGTGCCGTACGCCACAACGGCTTTTAGCTTTTTCGCTCCCATTACAGCTCCCACTCCTGACCGCCCCGCGGCCCGCCCTCTGTCATTCATCACGCAGGCAACCCGCGCCCGCTTCTCTCCGGCGGGCCCGATCAGTGCCACGCGCGCATCCGGGTGCGTTTCGCTGCGCAACATCTCCTCGGCCTGGGCCACCCGTTTGCCCCAGATGTGCTCGGCGCTGCGAATCTCGATCTGGTCGTCGCGAATCCACAGGTAGACGGGACGGCTCGCCGCCCCTTCGACTAGCACGTAATCGTACCCCGCAAAGCGCAACGCCGGCCCGAAATAACCTCCCGAATTCGAACACGCCACAGCGCCCGTGAGCGGCGATTTCGTCACCACCATATACCGCCCTCCGGTCGGAGCGTACGTCCCCGTCAGCGGCCCTGTCGCTAGAATCAAAGGATTCCCAGGGTCGAAGGCGTCGAGGCGCGGATCCGCCATGTTCTCGAAAAGGAGCTTCGTCCCCACTCCCCGGCCACCGAGAAAGGCGCGCGTGATCTCATCTGGAACTCGCTCTTTGCGCACCGAGCTGTTGCCCAGGTGCACGCGCAAGAGTGTCGCTCCCATCGCATTGCCTCCTTGTCGAATCTCGCCCCGGCCGCGCCCGAGGCCCGCCCTGCGCGCATTCGTCTACCACTGCCCCCGCCCGCCGACAAGGCGAGCGCCGCGCGGGGGGAATTGCAAGACTCCTTGCACCGCGATCGCCCGCGTCGGTAGAGGATGCACGGAGGGAACGCAATGGTCGTGCTGATAACCGGAGCTTCCAGTGGGATCGGCGAAGCCACGGCGCGGGCATTCGCCCATAACGGGGCGCATCTGGTCCTGGTCGCGCGCCGTATACAGCGGCTACGGGGCCTCGCCGCGCAGCTTCCGGTGGCGACGCACCTGATCGAGCTCGACATTCGGAAACGGCATGCGGTTGCTGCGGCGCTCGCCGCGCTGCCCGACCCGTTTCGCGCCGTGGACGTTTTGGTCAACAATGCGGGCCTCTCGCGCGGCCTCGATCCCCTCCACGAGGGGCGCGAAGACGACTGGGAGGAGATGATCGACACGAACGTAAAGGGCTTGCTCTATGTGACGCGTGCGGTGCTCCCGGGCATGGTGGCCCGAGGCCGCGGCCACATCGTCAACGTCGGCTCCGTGGCGGGCCACGAACCGTATGCGCGGGGAAATGTCTACTGCGCGACCAAAGCAGCCGTGCGCGCTCTGAATAAGGCGATGCGCCTGGATCTTCTCGGTACTGGCATTCGCGTCACGTGCATCGACCCGGGGATGGTCGCAACGGAGTTCAGCGAGGTGCGCTTCCACGGGGACCGAGAGCGGGCTGCCAAGGTGTACGAGAACACTCGACCGCTGTCGGCAGCGGACGTTGCCGAGGCGATCCTCTGGTGCGTGAGCCTGCCCGCGCGGGTCAATGCGGAGCAAATCCTGCTGATGCCTACCGACCAGGCATCGCCCTCTGCCGTCCACCGCAGGCCGCTGCCGCCGGAAGACTGCGATCCCCCCGAGCCCCTAGGGCTGGCCTGGCTGGCTGCATGGAACGCTCGGGATTTCACCCGGCTGGGCGCGCTGCACGACATCGCGGCGCACCACAGCGGGGGCGTCGCGGGCGAGCCGTGGGACCGGCCGGGGCCAGTGGACGGTCGCGCCGCGATCGAAGCGTACGCCCGGTACACGTGCGACCGGTTTCCCACCCTCCGGCTCGAACCCCGGTCCACAGCCACCGGTCTCCGAACCGCCGTCGTGGAATACCAGATCCGGGGTGGGGCCGAGGACGGAGTCCGCGCCGCCATCCTGGAACGCAGCGACGGCGGGCGCATCCAGTGCGCCCGCGTGTACCGCTGCACCTAAGCGGCACGTCTCCACACCAGCAACGAACCCGGCTGCCTCCCAGTGCCCTTGTCCGGCGCGGAACTCTCTCCGGCGAAAGGGCGTTCCACAAGCACCCCAACTGCTGGCTCGGGTCAGGCGAGAAGCGCCGCTCTCCGACCGGTGGCGAGCGAGCGCCTTGCGCCAGCGACATCCGGACGGATAGATAAGCAATGCTGTGAGCGCATCTCGGGATCCACTGCGCGGCGACCCGCCGAACTCCTCACCGACCCGCCAGGTCTTCGAGCGCTTCGCCCGCTTCGTGTCGCCATTCAAGGCAGGGACTTTCACCGCCTACGGCCTCGACTTCGTGATCGGCCGACGAGAAGGCTCCTACGTGTGGAACCTAGAGGGAACCAAGCGCCTTCTCAACTGCCACGGCAACGGGGGAACGTTCAATCTGGGTCACCGTCACCCCAAACTCGTGGCGGCATTGCAAAGCGCCTTGGAACAGCTCGACATCGGCAACCACCATCTCGTAAGCGCCCAACGTGCGGCGCTGGCGGAGCGGCTCGCTGCCTGCACCCCGGGAGACATCCAGTACACGGTCTTTGCGGTCGGGGGCGGTGAGGCAGTGGACTGCGCGATCAAGATTGCGCGCGGCTACACGCGCCGGCCGAAGATTGTGAGTGCCAAGGGCGGATACCACGGCCACACCGGCTTTGCGCTGGCGGCGGGTGACCCAAAGTACCGCGACCCGTTCGGCCCGATGCCACCCGGGTTCGTGCAAGTTCCCTTCAACGACGTAGACGCGCTGGCAGCGGCGGTCGACAGGGAAACCGCAGCGGTGATTTTCGAAACTGTGCCCGCGACCCTGGGAATGCCGATTCCGGCGCCAGGATACTACGCGGCCGCGCGCGATATCTGCGATCGCGCCGGTTGCCTGTTCATCGCCGACGAGATCCAGACCGGCCTGGGGCGAACAGGGAAAATGTGGGGCATCGAGTGGTTCGACGTCGTCCCGGACATTTTGGTGACTGCCAAAGGCCTCAGCGGCGGGCTCTACCCGATCGCAGCGACCTGCATGCGCCCGCATCTGATCGAGGTCTTCCGCCCTGACCCCTTCATTCACGTGAGCACGTTTGGAGGAGCAGAACTCGGCTGCGCGGTAGCGTTGGCGGTCCTGGATATTGTCGGCGCGCCAGAATTCGTTGCTCGGGTGCGGCAACTGGCGCAATGGTATGCCCGAGAGCTGGATGGGCTGCGGCGAAAGCACGGAGGAGTCCTGGCAGAAGTGCGCCAACTGGGATTGTTCATCGGGCTGCGCTACCGGCATCCCGAAGGCGGACCCGTCATGACGAAGCTCTGCTACGAGGCCGGACTTCTCGCCCTCTACGCGAACAACGACCACAGCGTCCAGCAGTTCTTGCCGCCCCTCACAATTAGCGACGGGGAAGCGGAAGAGAGCATCCGCATCCTCGACCAATGCCTGGAGAAGTTTGCGGCCAGCATGGGCTGAGCCTGCAAGGCGAGCGAGGCACCGACAGCGCGCTACTCGCGAGCGCACTGCTGCGGTTGGAGCGGGCTAGCGCGCACAAGCGCCGCTTGCTCCGCGCGCTCACGAGAGCTGCTGCGCGAGGCCCCATAGCAGCGCTCGCAGCCTCCGCGGAGGGAACACTAGCGCTGTGGGAGGAGTCCCCCCTCGGCCGGCCCGAGCTCGATCCCGTCTGGCAAGAGGTCGCCGCAGCGAACCGGGCGCTGCGGGGCGCGACCCCGGAACGGCTGCGCCGCGCCTGCACCGAATGGCTCCCGAACCCCAGGATAGCGGACCGCGCTGCGGCACTGCTCCTCGACCCGCACGGCATCCTGGGATGCGTCGCAGCCGAAGACGCGTTCCTGGAGTCGCGAGCGGCTTGCCAGCGGGCGTTCTCTCCCGAGAGAGCCGCGGCCGTGGCGCGCCGCACTTCTGACTTCGCAGCGGCCTTGTGCGCGGAGCGGAAGGCACTGCGCGAGCTGATGCGCACGCTCCGCGCTGCTGCACCGAGCCAGCTCGAAATTCGGCAGTACGGGTTCGGCGAGATCTCTCGCACAATTGGTTTGGAAGGGTCTCCGGCCTCGCCCTTCGGCCGGCCCGCGACCAGGCCCGCGGTCGTCTACAAAAGGCTGGCCCCTTTCCCTGACGCAGCCTCTGCGGAGCGCTACAAAGCCGCATACTTGGAGTACAACCGCAGGCTGCGCGACGAAGTGGGCATTGCGGTTCCCGAGTTCGGATGCCGGGCCCTTCGGAGGTCCGACGGGCGCCTCGTCGTCTATGCGACCCAAGCACTGGTCGATCCCCGCTCGGTGGCAAAGGAGCTGTTGCTCCGCGCCTCCGTGGAACAAGCCGTCATTCTCTTTCGCATGGTTCTCGCTGAATACCGCAAGTGGATCCGGTACAACCGCGAGCAAGCCCAATTCGGATTCGAAATTGGCCTCGACGGCCAGATTCCGAACTGGGCCCTGCACCGGTACGAACCGGGCGCCGAGCTCCGGGGCGACGAGGGGTTGATTTACCTGGACACGAACACCCCCATGATGCGCCACCGCGGGCAGGACTGCTTGCCCATTGAATTCTATCTGCAAGCAACGCCCCGGCTCCTGCGCCCCCTGCTCAAGCCGCTGGCGCGAAGCATTCTCGACCGCTATTTCCGCCCGCGAACGATCGTCCTCGACTTCCTCGGCAACGTCAGCATTCACGGGCGCCCGGACCTTGTCTCCCCGCTGCTGCCTCTCGCCAACGCGTTCTTGCGCGACGAGGTGGGTGACCCGGACTCTCCGCCCATCCGCCCCGAGGAAGTGCGCCGGTACGTCGGGCGAGACGTAGCGACGTGGCGCCTGACGCGCAGTCTGCGGAAGATCGAGGACTGTGTGCAGGGCAAGAGTACCCCGCTGGCGACCGCGC
The DNA here is from genome assembly GCA_037440145.1 of Myxococcales bacterium. Lineage (GTDB taxonomy): Bacteria > Desulfobacterota > Binatia > HRBIN30 > BPIQ01 > JBBIUR01. Next base: position 5,037 of record JBBIUR010000026.1, read on the forward strand.
GGGACATCTATCGCATTTACACGCGCCCCATCTTTTGAGGCGGCGCAAACGCGGCCTTTGCGGCCGCGTTTGACCCCCCCGCCCGCTGGCGGTAAACGGAGGGCGGGTCAGGACACGCCCGGAATCCTGGCGGTCCTCGCCGCTCTCGGCGAGGCCGCCGCAAGCGCTCGGAGGAGGCGATGCCGAGCTACGAGACGATCGCGTACGAGGAGCAAAACGGGGTCGCGTGGGTCACTTTGAACCGGCCCGAGGTGCACAACGCGTTCAACATGCAGATGCAGCGCGAGCTGCGGGAGATCTGGCGAGCTTTGCGTCGCAACGAAAGCGTGCGCGTCGCCGTGCTCACCGGGGCCGGGGACAAAGCCTTTTGCACCGGAATCGATCGCACGGAGACGTTCGACCAGGGGCCCGGAAGCACCCGAGAAGTGGGATCGGTGTCCGGCCCCTTCATGTTCGACGATCCGGGGTCCAACCTCGGCCCGAAATCGTGCGACCTGTGGAAGCCCGTGATCGCTGCCGTGAACGGAATGGCGTGCGGCGGTGCCTTTTACATGTTAGGCGAAGTGGACTTCATCATCGCGGCAGAGCACGCTACGTTCTTCGACCCGCACGTGACCTACGGCATGACCGCGGCCTTCGAGCCCATCCACTTGCTGCAGAAAATGCCGCTGCAAGAAGTTCTCCGCCTCGCCCTTCTGGGCAGCCACGAGAGAATGTCGGCGCGGCGCGCTTACGAAATCGGCCTCGTCTCCGAAGTCGTGCCGGGGGATCGGCTGAAAGAAGCAGCGCAGTGGGCCGCCGAGGCCATTGCCTCGCAACCCCCGCTGGCCATCCAGGGCACGCTGCGGGCCATCTGGACTGCCCGCGAGCTTTCCCGCAGCCAGGCGCTTTCGCTCGCCTACGCCTTTGTCGGGCTGGGCACCAGCCCCGACTCGATTCGAGCGGGGCAAGTTGCTTTCAGCTCCGGCCGGCGGCCAAAATGGCGGCTGCGCTAGCGCGCACCGCCTCGCGAGCTGCACCGCAATCGCTGTTCTCTCCGGGTTGCCGCAAGCGCGCACGGCAGTTCCGAAAAGGAATCGACAACCGGGCCGCGCCCCTCGACCTCCGCACCACCTCCGTGCCCGTATGCACAGCCGACAAACGCGCATCCCACCGCTGCCGCGGCTGCCACATCGCTCGCTCGGTCCCCTACGAGGACGGCATCCTCAGGCTCGATCCGATGCCGCTGTAAGTACGCGCGCAGCAGTGCGGTCTTATCGGGCAAGCCCTCGCCATCGAGGCTCAGCAGCGGAGCAAACCAGCGCGCCAGCCCATGCGATCGCAGCACCGTCTCCACGTACTGCCGGCGCCCGTTCGAAGCGATCACCATCGTGTGCCCCTCGCGCGCCAGCCGCTCCAGCGTCTCGGGCACCCCCGGATAGACGATGCCGTCGCCGCGGGCGACGCGCTTGCAGATCACGTCGAGAGATACCCGGCGCAGCAGCCGGATCGCCTCCGGCGCGGCATCGGGGAAGAGCCCAGTCAGGATCGCGTCCACCGGCCAGCCGACGTAACGCAAGATTTCGTCGCGGCTCGGGATGCGGCGGAAGCTGCCCGGCCGAAGGGCATGAACGGCGTCGATGGCGTCCCGGTACGCCTCAGCGAGAAACGGCTCGCTCGAGTAGAGCACGCCGTCGAGGTCAAAAGCGATCAACACGGGCACCCCAGGTTCCCTCTGGCATCGTGGTCGCGAGCTCCCCGCGTTGCAACGCCGCCGGCAGGCCGCATCGCGGCCTGCCTTGAACCCCGCTGCACCTCGCGGTCAGATCGAAAGGCGGCGCGCCGCTGCAACGACATTCGTCATGATCCCCACGGCCTGCGGACCGCTACGGTGGCGCAGCCCGCACTCCGTAGAAAAGAGCACCTTCTCCGCCGGCACACACTGCAGCACCGCCCTGCCACGCCCGACCAGAACGTCGACTGGCTCCGGGCCGGCGGCCACCGACCCGATCCCCGCCACGACTTCCACGGACGGCCGCGCCCGGCGCAGTAGCTCCAGCGAATCGGGATCTGCGCATTCCAACAGCAGCCGGTCCACATGCCCCTCGATCTCGCCAATGAGGGGCAAAAGCTTGCGCGCCTTCTCCTGCGCTCCGACGGCCGCTGCCTGCAGCCCACGAGAACACAGGTGGACGGTGCGCACGGCGTTGCGAATGCCCTGAAACGCAGCAGCGATGCAGCGGGCGACCTCTTGCACGTCGTGATGCCACAAGACCAGCGCCGCGACCTCGCCCGGGACGTCGAGTTGAATTTCCCGAGCCCCGGCCTGAGCGATCGCGCGGACTTCCCGGTTCACGATCGCCACGGCGTCCGCGAGCGCGGAGTACGCGGAAGGGTCTGCCAGCAGCAGAAAGGAGAGCAGCGTCATTGCTCCCGGGCATGTCGCTTTTCCCAGCTGCTCGTCAATCTCCGACTCGCGCTGAAAAGCTCCCGCATAGCCGATGCCTGCCGGTGCTTCGAGGCACCCCGCAACCCGGTAAAACCCACGGCTTGGCCGGGCGTCCGGCCCGGTCACGCGCTCGATACCGCGGAGGCATCGGGGCAGGTGGCCGAGAAAGCCGTCGGTGAAGAGTTCGCCTCCCGTGATGCTGTCCACTCCTGTTCCCCTCTGCTCGCGCATCGCCGCCTTCGCGGCCGCGCGCAGCAGCGGTTCCGCCTCGAACTCCTTCAACTCGCCCCGGTAGTACCGCTGCAGCCCCGGCGCCCATCGAGCTGGCGCCGGCCAGCTACTCACCACGGTCGTGCGAATCATGTCGCCCTTCTCCCGCGGCCCACAACCCGTGGGATTGTAGCACTCGACCGAGACCTGTCAGCCGGGAAACGAGAACGGCACCCCCAATCGCGTGCGGCCCCTTTGCTACGCCCTGTGTACCCTCGAGGCCGAGCCTGCTACTTTCGTACCGGGGCGTTTTCTCGTGGCTCGTCGCGCGGACGTCGTCATCATCGGAGCAGGTCTCGCGGGTGCAGCGACCGCCTACCAGCTCGCGCAAGAAGGGGTGAGCGACATTTTGGTTCTGGAGCGCGAGCGGACTCCGGGAATGCACGCGTCGGGGCGCAACGCTGCCATGGCATTCCAGATCCTGGCCGATGGCGCGGAAGCGCACCTGGCAGTGGAAGGCACCAAGTTCCTCGCCACTCCGCCCCCGGGCTTTTGTGACCACCCGCTGCTGCGCCAGTGCGGCTCTCTGCTGGTTGCAAGCGAGAGCGGGTTGGCCGCGCTCCGCGAAGCGGCGAATGCTGCGAGCCGGCTCGGACTCGCGAGCCGCCTGATCGAAGCGGGGGAAGCCGGCGCTTGGGTCCCCGCGCTCCGAGCGGCACCAGTTGCCCGGGCGCTGTACACGCCCACGGATGGCGTAGTCGACATCCACGCCCTGCTCCACGGGTTTCTCACGGGCGCGCGACGGGCCGGCGCGAGGATCCGGTGCGGGGAGGCAGTGCGGGCGATCGAGACGGCAAACGGGAAAGTGGCCCGGGTCCGGACCGACACCTCGGCCGTCGCTTGCGGCGTCGTTGTCAACGCCGCGGGAGCTTGGGCCACCGAGGTGGCCCGCGCTGCCGGCCTGCGGCACATCTCCCTTTTGCCCCGCCGGCGCCACTTGTTCTGGGGCCACCCGCCACTGCCCGTGGAGCGCGACGCGCCCTTCGTCTGGCACAGCGAGGTGGACGTGTATTTCCGCCCCGAGAGCGGGGGCATCCTGATGAGCCCGTGCGACGCGACTCCCCATCCCGCCGCTGAGCCCACGGTGGACGGGGCCGCGCTGGACGAGCTCTATGCGAAACTCGAGCGGGCGTTCCCGAAACTCCTGCCCTCCACCATCGAGCGCTCGTGGGCGTGCCTGCGCACGTTCGCGCGCGACGAACGTTTCGTGATCGGCCGTGACCCGGCCCTCGAGGGTTTCGTGTGGGTGGCGGCGCTGGGAGGGCACGGGGTAACGACCAGTGCTGCCGTGGGCCGACTTGCAGCGGCGGCGGTACTCGGGAAACCCGACGAATCGCTCCGGCACTTCGATCCCGCACGCCTGCTCTGAGCCGCGCTGGCCCGTTCGGGCTGGCCGACGGGTCCCTTGAGCCGGAGCCGGCCCTGCGATACCGTCACGCTGTCGCGCCCGAATGGCTCGCATCCCAAACCGACAGCCAACTCGAGCTGTACGCGTCGGCTCGATCCAAATTGGAGGAGGCGCCCCCATCGCAGTGCAGAGCATGTGCGCGACGCGGACGCGGGACATCGACGCCACCGTGTCCCAGATCGAGGCGCTGCGGGCTGCAGGGGCGGCCTTGGTCCGCCTCGCAGTCGACAACGAAAGAGACGCCGCAGCCCTGAAGGAAATCCGGCGACAAACACCCGCCAACTTAGTCGTCGACCTGCAGGAAAACTACCGGATTGCAGCGCGCGTCGCACCATACGCGGACAAGATCCGGTACAACCCCGGCCACCTGCACCACGTCGACCGGGAACGGCCGGTGGGCGAAAAAGTCGCGTGGCTCGCCGCCGTCGCCAGAGACAACGACTGCGCGCTGCGGGTCGGCGTCAACTGCGGCTCCGTGGCACCGGACTTTCGAACCCGCTACCCCGAGGACCCGCTGGCCGCCCTCGTAGAGTCTGCGCGATACCACTGCGAGTTGCTCGATGCGGCGGGCTGCGAGCGCTATGTCGTCTCGCTGAAAGACTCCGGCCCGAGAAACGTAGTCGAGGCCAATCTGCGGTTTGCCGCCGCGAGGCCTGACGTGCCGCTGCACTTGGGAGTGACGGAAGCCGGCCTGCCGCCCGAGGGAATCATCAAGACGCGACTGGCGTTCGAGCCGCTACTGGCCCGCGGGATCGGCGATACGCTGCGAGTCTCCCTGACGCTTCCCAACGACCGGAAGCAGGAAGAAGTGCTCGCAGCGCTGCGGATTCTCCAGGATGTGGCCGCCGACCGCTTTATCTCGGTCCCGGATTTCGAGAACGGCCTGAACATCATCGCGTGTCCGAGTTGCTCGCGCGTGGAGAACGAACGCTTTATCGAGCTCGCAGAGCACGTGCGCCAGGTCACGCAGTACGCGCGGGAGCACCGGATCACAATCGCGGTCATGGGTTGTCGGGTGAACGGCCCCGGCGAAACAGACGACGCGGACCTCGGCCTTTGGTGCGGACCCTCGACCGTGCACCTGAAGCGGAAGTCCACGCCCCTGGGGAGTTACAGTTACGGAGAAGTGCTGCACCGGCTGCGGGAGGAGCTGGACCGGCTCATCGCCGAGCGAAAAGGGCCCAGCCATGGGAGTTGAGTTCGTCTCGCCCAGTTTCGTGCACAACCTTGTCCGGCAAGTTGCGGAGGCGCGCACGTTGGCGCTGCAAGGATTCGGGCGCATGCCGCATCCCGGCACCCCTGGAGAGCGCGAATACTGGGAGGCAGTGCTGGAAGCAAACGCCGCCCACGTCCTTTCGGCGCTAACGCACACCCGCCTCCGCGAAGGCTTTCGAATCTGCTACCGCTTCTACGGGAACGAGGGAGGCGACCTACGGGTGCGACCCTTTGCGGCGCGAGTGGAGACCGACGTCGCGGTCTTTCGACGCGTTCTCGACTGGCATCCTCCGCCGGACGCGCGGGGCCACGCCGGAACGGTCTGGAAGACGCGCGATGTCGACCTCCTGTACCGGCACTTCACGTTCCCCCGCACTGCCGAGGGCGTCTTCGAGTACTGGTTTGCGGTGGAAGAAATCTGGGCGAGCACGTACTGGGCTCACGCGAGAGTGCTCGCGACCCCCGAGGACGTCGCGCACTTCCTTTCGCGGCCCGGCTGGCACGCGGAGCGAAGCGTGGAGCACTGCGCTCCCGCCGTGGTGTTGGACCCGGACCAAGGCAGCCTGCTGGCTGTCCTCGTATACTGTCCACTCGGCCGCGAGGTCATCACCCTCGAGCAGGTCGCCATTTTGCCCGATCAGTCCGTGCGGTACATCGAGTCCGTGCCCGTGGGAGTCGGACCGAAGGGCTATGTAACCTGAGCGCGTCCGCAGCACCGCCGCTGGGCGCGGCAAGGGTTTCCCCGAGCCAGGGCGGCACCGGTCGGGCCGCTGCTCAGCCTGGAATCCGGGGGGCGCCGGCGCCGTCAGAGCAGCCGTGAGCGAGGGGCGGAAAAAAAAATCGCTCCTCCTCGACGCCCGCAACTGCCGTGGCGACCAGGCGACCGATATCCAAGCGCGCCTCCTGCTCCCGGGCTGCCTCGGGGCTCGCCCGGGTGATAGGGTGCTTGGGCACAAAGAGCTGGCAGCAGTCCTGATCGGGCAGAATCGAAACCTCCCACGTCCCGCACCGCTGGGCTTGGGCGCTGATTTCCTGCTTGTCCATTCCGATCAGCGGCCGCAATACGGGGATGGAAACCGCTTCCTGGATGGTGGCGATGTTCTCCAGCGTCTGAGAGGCGACCTGTCCCAGGCTCTCGCCTGTGACTAAAGCGGTAAAGCCCTCGCGCCGGGCCAGCGCCTCCGCGATGCGGACCATCATCCGGCGGTAGAGAACGACGCGATAGGCGCGATCCACGCGGGCGACGATCTGGCGCTGTACCTCAGCAAAGGGAACCAGGTACAGCGTCGATTCGAGCTCGTACTTCGTCAGGATGTCGGCAAGCTCCCGTACCTTCTCGATCCCGGCCCGATCCTGCAGCGGCACCGCATGAAAGTGAACGAAATCGACGCGGCAACCGCGCTGCATCATGCGCACTGCCGCCACTGGCGAGTCGATCCCGCCGGACAACAGTGCCAAAACCCGCCCGCTGCTTCCGACAGGAAGGCCTCCAGGGCCCGGAATCTTCTCGATCGAGACGAAGGCCGCGTCGCGCAGCACCTCGACGCTCACGGTCAGCTCTGGGTGCTCCAGGTCGACCTCCGCTCCAGACTTCGCCGCCACCGCGGCTCCTAAGATCCGGCCGATTTCCGGAGACGGAAGGGGAAACTGCTTGTCGGCGCGCTTGGCGCGAACGGCAAAAGTCCGAAATTCCCTCCCGCCCGTCGCCTGCAAGACCCCCTCGCGCATGGCGTTCATCTCCGGGTCGGTGCGCAGCGCCAGAGAAAAGTTCGCGACGCCGAAGGTCCGGCTCAGGCGCGCCCGCACCTCCGCGAGATCGGCACCTTTCCCCAAAAGAATCACGACACGGCCGGCGGCATTGCGAATGCGCTGCACTCCGGTGCCGGCCAGGGCACGGCGGATGTTTTCCGTCAATTGCCCGACGAATGCAGCCCGGTTCCCGCGTTTCAGAGCGACTTCGTGATACCGAACGACGACCCGGTCCATCTGCGGGTGATTCTGGCACCGAAAACGAGGAGGCACCTTTCCCCAAGTCGCAGATCTGGGGAGAACTTGCAACGCGACGGGAGACTTCGGCGACCGATCCAGGCGGACTGGCGGACACCGCAAGCCGTCTCTACGCGCAGTGGGCCGCTTGAGGCGCGGACGCAACCGGGCTATGGAGCGAACCCCGTGGCAGGCGAAGAGGAGCACGTCCCGGTGCGCGCGGCCGTTTTGGTGCCCTTGCTCCTCACGGAGGCGGGGCCTGCTGTCGTCCTCACCCGGAGGACAGACACGGTCTCCACGCACGCGGGTCAGATTGCCTTTCCTGGCGGGCGATTCGATAGCCGCTACGACCGATCGCTGCTGGAGACGGCATTGCGCGAGGCGGAGGAGGAAATCGCCTTGCGGCGCGCGGACGTGGAAATTCTGGGCGTGCTTCCCGAAGTGCGAACCCTCAGTTCGGGCTTCCTCGTCACCCCATTCGTCGCCCGGCTCTCGCACCCCCACAGCTTTGTCGCCCAAGCGCGAGAGGTCGCAGAGGTCTTCACGATGCCCTTACAGCGCTGCCGCGATCCCGGTGCCCGGATCCGCTATCGGTGGACGGAGCAGGGCACCGAAGTCGAGGTTCCAGCCATCGAGTTCGAGGGCCGCATCATCTGGGGGCTCACCTTGCGCATTCTCGACTCGCTTCTCGAATCGGACCTTTTGGAGCCGAGCGGCGCGCTCCACCGCTGACCCGGCATTCCACCCTTGCGACGGGGGTGCCTTCGGCCCAGCCGCGCCTTTTGCCGTGAACGCCGACGGTGCTAGGAATGCAGCAGGGGAAGCTTGGGAATGCACGGATCGCGTGAGTCGCAAGGCGGGGTGGAGCTGGCAGGGGCTGCCAGGAGAGAGGTGCACGGGGAGCCACCGCACCCGGAAGTCCGGGATGCGTACCGGGAAGCGGTGCGCGAGGCAGTTGCGGCGAGGATACCGCTAGCCGCAGCACTGTTCGTCATCTTGCTCGGCCTAGCGAGCGTTTTCGAGTACGCGAACTACCCCAACCGGCGGGCCGTGCTCCTGGGGACGTACGCTGCCGAGGTCGCGGTGTGCGCGGCATGGGTCGCCCTGGCGCGGGCGCGGCAACGGGCAATGTGGATTGCCAGTTTCTCGGGGCCGGTTTTGATCATGTTCTGCATGGCGACGTACTTCCTACTAGCGCGAACGAACGCGGAGACGCTGTTGATCGGGCTTACGCTCTCGCTCGCCGGGGTACAGGTCGTCTTGCCGTGGGGTTTAGCAGGCCAGGCAACCGTGAGTGCCGGCGCACTGGCGGCCATGGGTTGGGCACTGGCGGGCGGTGCGCACGGCAGCTTGAGTCCGAGCTACACGGTGCTCCTCCTCGGCATTGGAGCCGCCCTCACCTGCCTCGGAGCCCACCTCCTCGAGCGCCACCGGTTCGACGTATTCCGGCGCACGGCGGAGCTCGAACGAGCCCACGCCCAGCAGCGCGAAGAGGCAGCGCTTTCCAGCGCCATGCTCCGAATCTCCGATCTCCTGCACCGGCATCTGGCGGATCCGCACGCACTCGTGCAGCAGCTCGTCTCGGCCGCGCGCGACGCGCTCGGCGCCGACTGGGCGATCGCCTATCTCTGGGTCGAGCCGCGGCAAGTCTACCGATTCGCCGCCGCGGATGCAGCTGCGCAGGGCCTAATCGAGGAGATTCGCAGCGTGGAGTTCGGCCGGGACGCGTTTCCCCTCATCCGCGCGCTCGAGCGGGAGAGCCTCCTGCAGATCCCCGACCGCGACGAGCAATCGCTCGTGCCTCCCGAGCTCCTGCGGCGGTGGCGGGTTCGGTCCATGCTCTGCAGCAGCATCCGCCTGGCCCGAGAGCCCATCGGCGCACTTGCCGTCGGCTACACGGACCGGAGCGGCCCATTTTCGCGGTTCCAGGTCCGGCTCTTGAGCGGCATTGCCCAACAAACGGCGCTGGCATTGCAGAACGCGCGCCTGATGGAAGCCGCGCGCACGGCAGACCGCGCGAAGTCGGAGTTCGTTGCCACCATGTCCCACGAGCTGCGCACGCCGCTGAACGTGATTCTCGGTTATGTGGACCTCCTCCGCGAGGGCCTGTTGGGCGCGCTCACTCCCGAACAGGAGCACGCGCTGGCACGCATGCAGGACCGGTCTCTGCACCTCCTCGAGCTCATCACGGCGACGCTCGACCTCAACCGGCTCGAAAGCGGTTACACGCCGCTTCGCGTCGAGCATTTCTCGATCGGGGAACTGCTGAGCGAACTGCGCGACGGCCTTCCCAGGGGATGGCTGAAACCAGCGGTCCAGATGGTCTGGGACGATTCGGGAAACTCGATTCTCATGCGCAGCGATCGCGGCAAGGTGGAGATGGCGCTGCGGAACTTGATCCACAATGCCCTCAAGTACACCGACAGTGGGAAGGTCCGAATCGAGGTGGCCTTCGCGCCGGAGAAGCGCTTCGTGGACTTTCGGGTGAAGGACACGGGCCTCGGCATTGCGCCAGACGAGCTCAAGAGCATCTTCGAGATGTTTCACCAAGCCAAGGGCGTTGGCCCCAGGGGGCAAGGAGTGGGGCTGGGCCTCTACATCGTAAAGCGCCTCGCGGATGCTCTCGGCGGGAGCGTGTGGGCAGAGAGCACGCCCGGGCGAGGCTCGTGTTTTACGCTGCGGCTGCCCCTGGACCTAGCGCACCTCGGGCGGACGGAGTGAAGCTGCCGAGCGCCGGGAAAGCGTCGGGCTCTGCCGAGACCGCGCTGGGCCGCACGCGCCATCCCCGGGGTATCAGCGAGCCGAATGCGAGAATTGGGCTGTCCAGGGGGGCTTGTGCGGGGCGCTTGCTTTTCGTATGTGCGAAGGCTGCCGTGCCGGAAGTCCCTGTCGCCGCCTGCCGGCCGGAAAAGCCTACGAGATCGCAGCGGAGTGGAGACGGTGTCGTTGGTTCGAGAATTCCTGACCTCGCCCATCGGCAGAAAAGCCCTGATGGCGGTGACGGGCTTGCTTCTGATTGGCTTTCTCGTGGTGCACCTGAGCGGCAACCTCTTAGTCTTCGCGGGCCCAGAGCCGTTCAACGCGTACAGCCACAAGCTCGTCTCCAACCCTCTGATTTACTTGGCCGAAGCGGTTCTGCTGGTCCTGTTCGCGGTGCACCTCGGAAACGGCATCGTCCTGTTCCTCCGGAATCGAGCCGCTCGTCCGGTCGGATACGCGGTGCAGAAGTGGGCGGGGGAGCCAAGCCACAAGACGCTCGCTTCCACGACGATGATTTACACGGGGCTCGTCGTCCTTGCGTTCGTGCCCTTGCATCTCTGGACGTTCAAATTCGGCCCCCACTATGCCTCGTCGGCGGATCCGGCGGTCCGCGACCTCTACCGGCTGGTGATCGAGGAGTTCCACGAACCGGGAGAGGTGATCTGGTACGCGTTCGCCATGATCGTCATCGGGTTTCACCTCTGGCACGGGTTCGGAAGCGCTTTCGAGTCGCTCGGCGTGCGCTATTCGAAATGGCTGCGCCGTTTCGGCGAGGCGCTCGCCGTGGGGCTCGCGGGCGGGTTTCTGCTCATTCCGGTGCTGATCTTCTTCCTGGGAGAACAGCCGTGATTCTCGACGGGAAGGTTCCGAGCGGTCCCATCGAAACGCGCTGGGAACGGCACAAGTTCGAGATGAAGCTCGTCAGCCCGGCGAATCGGCGCAAGTACACGATCGCTGTGGTCGGCACCGGACTCGCGGGTGCCTCTGCGGCAGCGACTCTGGGCGAGCTGGGCTACAACGTTCTGAGTTTCACGATCCTCGACAGCCCCCGGCGGTCGCACAGCATCGCCGCACAAGGGGGGATCAACGCTGCGAAGAACTACAAAAACGACGGCGACTCTGTGTACCGCCTGTTCCACGACACGATCAAGGGCGGAGACTTCCGGGCACGCGAGTCGAACGTTTACCGCCTGGCGGAGCTCAGCGTGAAGATCATCGATCACTGCGTCGCCCAGGGCGTCCCGTTCGCCCGCGAGTACGGGGGCTTGCTGGAAAACCGATCTTTCGGCGGGGCGCAGGTTTCGCGCACGTTCTATGCGCGCGGCCAGACGGGCCAGCAGCTCCTGCTCGGCGCCTACAGCGCGATGATGAAGGAAGTCGACCGGGGACAGGTGCATATCTTCCCGCGCCGCGAGATGATGGATTTGGTCGTCGTGCAGGGAAAAAGTCTAGAAATCGTAGCTCGCAAAATCATAACAAAAAACATAGAGCAGTACGCAGCCGACTCGGTGCTGCTGTGCACGGGCGGCTACGGAAACCTGTTTTTCCTCTCCACGAACGCGGGAAACAGCAACGTGTCGGCGGCTTGGCGGTGTGCGCGGCGGGGGGCGTATTTCGCGAATCCCTGCTTCACGCAAATCCATCCCACGTGCATCCCGGTCACGGGCGACTACCAGGCGAAGCTCACCCTGATGAGCGAGAGCCTTCGCAATGACGGCCGGGTGTGGGTTCCCCTGAAAGCCCGCGACCAGAGGCCGCCCAATGAAATTCCCGAGGCCGAGCGCGACTACTTTCTGGAGCGGCGCTATCCGAGTTACGGCAACCTCGTGCCCCGCGACGTAGCCTCGCGGGCCGCCAAGGCCGTGTGCGACGAGGGGCGGGGCGTCGGCCCGACGGGGCTGGCCGTATACCTGGACTTCAGCGACGCCATCCGCCGGTTGGGCGAAGAGGTGATCCGCGAGCGCTACGGAAATCTCTTCGAGATGTACCAACAAATCACGGGAGAGGACCCCTACAAGGTGCCGATGCGCATCTATCCGGCTGTCCACTACACCATGGGCGGTCTGTGGGTGGACTACGACCTGATGAGCAATATCCCGGGGCTTTTCGTACTCGGCGAAGCGAACTTCTCCGACCACGGTGCAAACCGCCTGGGAGCCAGTGCTCTCATGCAGGGGCTGGCCGACGGTTACTTCATCGCGCCGTACACGGTGGCCAATTACCTCGCCAACACAACTCTCGAGCCGGTTTCCGTCGACCACGACGCCTTCCGCGAGGCAAGCCACGCTGCGCAAGAGCGCATCGATGCGCTGCTCAAGGTCAGGGGGAGCAAGACGGTCCTGCAGTTCCACCGCGAGCTCGGCAAGGTGATGTGGGACAAGGTCGGCATGTCGCGGAACGAAGCGGGCTTGAAGGAGGCCCTCGAGCGCGTGCGCTCCCTCCGAGAGGAGTACTGGCAAAACGTCACCGTGCCGGGCCGCAAGGACAACCTCAACAAGCAGCTCGAGCTCGCGCTCCGCACTGCCGACTGGCTGGAGTTCGCCGAACTCGTGACGATCGACGCCCTGCACCGCACGGAATCGTGCGGGTGTCACTTCCGCGAGGAGAGCCAGACCGAAGAGGGAGAAGCCAAGCGCGACGACGAGCATTTCGCGTACGTCGCCGCTTGGGAGTTCCAGGGGGTGGGCAAGGAGTTCGTGCTGCACAAAGAACCACTGCGGTTCGAGTTCGTGCAGCCGACGCAGCGAAGTTACAAATGAACCGCCCACCGGAGCAGCCGGGGGCTCGACTTTTCCAGCACGGGAACCGGGGCAAAAACCGATGGCAGCGATGACCCTGAACCTACGAATCTGGCGGCAACCCGACAGCCAGTCACCGGGGAAGTTCGTGGACTACGTCGTGCGCAACGTCTCGCCAGACATGTCGCTCTTCGAAGTGCTCGATGTGCTGAACGAGGAGCTCGTCCGCTACGGCGAAGACCCGGTGGCATTCGACTACGACTGCCGCGAAGGCATCTGCGGATCGTGCGGCTTCTTGGTGAATGGGATTGCGCACGGACCGATACCGCGCACAACCTGCTGCCAGCTCTTCATGCGGCATTTCCGGGACGGGGATACCCTCACCCTGGAGCCGTGGCGCGCCGCCGCGTTCCCGGTCGTCAAGGACCTGGTCGTCGACCGCAGCGCCTTCGACCGCATCATGGCGGCGGGCGGCTACATTTCCGTCAACGCGGGAAGCGCTCCAGAGGCAAACTCCATCCCGATCCCGAAAGAAGTTGCGGAACGCGCAATGGATTTCGCGGCTTGCATAGGCTGCGGGGCATGCGTTGCGGCATGCAAGAACGCCTCCGCTGTGCTGTTCGTCGGCGCGAAGATCGCGCACCTCGCTCTCCTGCCACAAGGCGCGGCCGAGCGCGCCCGCAGGGTAATCCGGATGGTCCGGCAGATGGAGCGCGAGGCGTTCGGGGCGTGTTCGAACGAGGGAGAGTGCGAGGCGGTCTGCCCCAAGGGCATCTCTGTGGCAGCCATCCAGCGCCTCAACCGGGAATACCTGCGCGCCGTTCTGCGCGGAGGCGATCAATAGCGGCGTTCCGCCCGCGCTCGGAACACCCGGCTGACGCCGCGTCGAGGAGAACAGAATGGCAAGCGATACCTATCACGAGCCGCTAGAGCTGCTGCCGGAAGCAGTTCGGAACCTCCACCGAGGCCTCGCTTCCCTCATCGAAGAACTAGAAGCCATCGACTGGTACCAGCAGCGGGCCGCCGCGTGCTCCGACGAGGAACTAAAACGAGTGCTGCTGCACAACCGCGATGAAGAGATCGAACACGCGGCCATGGTGCTGGAATGGATTCGCCGCAACAGCCCCGAATTCGACCGAGAGCTGCGCGCGTATCTCTTCACTGACGGCCGGATTGCGCGCCTGCCGATCCAGGGAAAACACGGCTCCGGCAAATCCGAGAACCCGGAAGTGCAGCGGTCTCCGGGCTCCCTGGGCATCGGGAGCCTGAAGGCAGAGGAGTGAGCGATGGATCTTCTGAAAAGAAACCTGGCCCCAGTCCCGTCGGAAGCCTGGGCCAGGATCGACGCAGAGGCAACGCGAGTAATCTGCTCCAACCTGGCAGGGCGCAAGGTCGTCGACGTCGATGGCCCGCACGGGTGGCAGCTCGCCGCGGTGAACACGGGGCAGCTGCAGTTCCTAAAGAAAGACCCGGTGCCCGGGGTGCGCACCGGCTTGCGAACGGCGCAACCGCTCGTGGAAATGCGCATCCCTTTTCGCCTCCGGCTCATGGAGCTCGACACGGCGCCCCGGGGCGCCGCAAGCACACCTCTGCAGCCACTTGTTGAGGCCGCTGAAAAGATCGCTCGTGCCGAGGACACTGCAATCTTCCACGGCTACCGGGAAGCGGGCATCACCGGATTGATTGAGGCCAGTCCGCACAAGCCGTTGACCATTGCGAAGCCCGATCGCTACCCCCAGATCGTCGCGGAAGCATGCGAGGCCCTGCAGCAAGCGAGCATTGGAGGCCCCTACGGACTAGTCCTGAGCCCCCGCTGCTACACCGACATCTCGCAGGCAGGAACGAACGGGTATCCGATCCGCGAGCACTTGCGCCAAATTGTGGAAGGACCGCTCGTACGCAGCCCCGCGATCCAAGGCGGTATCCTGGTCTCGTTGCGAGGCGGGGACTTCCAGCTCGTGCTCGGCCAGGACTTTTCTATCGGCTACGCGAGCCATGACCGGGAGACCGTGGAGCTCTACCTGACCGAGACGTTCACGTTCCGCGTCCTCGAACCCGCTGCTGCGATCCTTCTGAAAGCCTGAAGAGAGCTCCGTTCTGGTACCCGGAGGCGACCCACGCGCGGCCGGTGCGCGCTCTCGGACGGGCCGGGGTGCCTCACCTTGCCCGCAGCGGCGCCGGCGAGTTCACCGGCGCGGCGCTTCGGGGAGCCCCGCACGCGGAGGTCGATCCGCCGGGGACAGAACCTTGAGCAGCGCGAAGTCCACCTGGCGGCGCGCCAGGGACACGTTCGTCGCCTCCACCAATACCCGATCGCCAAGGCGCAAGCGGCGACCGGTTCGCAAGCCGCGAAGCGCGTTTTCCCGCTCGACATACCGATACCGATCGCCTGGCAAGTCTTCTGCCCGGAGAAAGCCCTCCACCGGATAGGCATCGAGCTCGACGAAGCAGCCGGACGAGATCACGGAAACGATGGTGCCGGGCTCTGGCTCGAGCAAGTGGTCCAGCATGAATTCCGCCTTCTTCAAGTCGAGCATCGCCCGTTCGGCCTCCATGGCCTCGCGCTCCCGCTCAGAGCTCGCGGCGCACGCAGCTTCGAGCGCGGCGCGCTCCGACTCCGCCTCTTCTCGCCTTCCCTCCCGCAACCGCTGGAGCTGGCGGTGAACGAGGAGATCCGGGTACCGCCGTATCGGGGAGGTGAAGTGGCAATAAACGGGAAAGGCGAGCCCGAAGTGACCCAAGTTTTCCACGGAATACCGCGCCTGCTTGAGGGATCGCAGCACGAGCCGCGACAGCACCCGCTCCATGCGGTGACCCTCGATCTCGCTGAGCAGCCGCTGGAGGTCGCCGGGTCGAATCTCGCGGTGGTACCGGACTTCGAAACCGAAAGCCCGCAAAAACCGGTTCAGCTCCTCGATGGCATCCGGCTCGGGTGCCTCGTGGACGCGATACGGGATTGGCACCCCTTGAGCCGAAAAATACTCGGCGACGGCGCGGTTGGCTTCTAACATGAACTCCTCGATGATTCGGTGCGCGTCGTTCCGGTGGACCAAGCGCACCCCGATGCTCCTGCCTTCCTCCGAGAGATCCACCAGCGCCTCCGGCAGGTCGAGGTCGAGCGAGCCCGCGGCCATCCGGTTGCGCAGGAGCAAGCGCATGAACTGCTCCATCGCGCGCAGTTGAGGCAACAGGGGTCCCAGTTCCGCCCGCCAGGCGCGGATTTCCGCAGTATCTGCCTGCGAGAGAACCGCAGCGACTTTCGTGTACGTCAGGCGCGCGCGGCTGCGGATCACTCCGGGGTACATCGCCACCTCCCGCCGCCGGCCATGGCGGTCGTACCGCAGCTCCACCACTTGGACCAGGCGCTCGCGGTGTGGACCGAGAGAGCACAGGCCTTCCGATAATGCGGCGGGCAACATGGGAATCGCCCGATCGGGAAAGTACACGCTCGTGCCCCGAGCTGCCGCTTCCCGGTCCAGAGCCGAACCCGGGCGCACGTAAAATGCGACGTCCGCAATTGCAACCCAGAGGCGGTAGCCGCTGCCCTCCACCGCCAGGCAGACCGCATCGTCGAAGTCGCGAGCGGCCTCGCCATCGATCGTGACGAACGGGAGGTCCCGCAAATCCTTTCGCCCCAACATTTCCGCAGGGGAAGGATCCGAAGGCAGCGCTTGCGCCTCGCGCACCGCCGCGGGCGGAAACTCCGTGCGCAGACCGTGCTCCACGGCGATCGAGAAAAATTGCACCTCCAGCTCCTCTGCGTCGCCCAAAACCCGTTCCAGCTCGCCGGTGGCGCCGGCGCGGCCACCCGCCGCCCGCACCAACCGCGCAAGGGCAATCTTGCCGACATCCGGGGGCCGCGGAACGCGGTCGCCCGCTAACTCCACGACCGGCAGCAGGTCGTCTTCGGGGACCACTCGCCAGCGGCCGCGGGCCCACTGCAGCGTCCCAACGACCTGCTCGCGACCCCGTTCGAGGACGCGCGTGACACGCCCGACCAGCCGCCGGGCTCGTGCGTCTCGGCGCACGATCTCCACGGCGACGGTATCTCCGTGCCATGCAGGCCCTTCCAATCCTTCCGGAATCAAGATGTCGCGCGCGGGTGCGCGCGCCCCGGCCTCCGCCGCGACCTCTACGAAGCCGTAACCCGCCCGCACGCGGCAATACCGACCCGTCACCTCGTGCCCGGCCGTCGACGCACCGGCGGCCGTGCGCGATTCCGAGCGCGCGCCAATCCACTGATAGCGGCCTTTTCCGACTCGGCGCAACCGGCCCGCACGAACCTCAGCGTCCAGATACGCCCGCAGTTCCTGCTCCGACTCTGGCCCGAGATTGAGAAAGCGGCGCAGCTCCGCGGCCGACAGAGGGCGCGGCGCTCTCGCTTCGAGCTGCGAGAGCAGCGCTCTGGGGGAAAACTTCGCGACCATCGGCAAACGGCCTCGCGACGGCGCTAGCTCGCGCAGATGCCTCCCGCGGATACGCCGCGCACGGGCGAGATTCGCTCCCTTCTAACACGATCCGCCGCTACCGTCGACGCGCTTTTCTCCAGCCGGTGCCCGGACCGTACCGCGCCGCCATTGCACTCGTTGCGCGGCAAGAGATAGAGAAAAGCGCTCAGATGAGAGCTGCCGAGCGGGTCCTCAAAGCCGATTTCCTGCCTCGCCCCATGCGCAGCCCGAGGCGGCGGTGATGCCGGCGAATCGACCGGCGCGTCTACCGCTGCGCATCGGGATCCTCGGAGCCGCGCGGATCGCCCCGCTGGCGCTCGTGCGTCCAGCGCGTACCGTCCCAGGAGTCGTAGTCGCTGCAATCGCAGCGCGCGACCGGGCACGCGCGCGAGCGTTCGCCGCGCGGCATGGCATCGCCCGCGTAGCGGACAGCTACGAGGGGCTCGTCCGCGACCCGGAAATCGACGCCGTTTACCTGCCGTTGCCCAACAGCCTCCACTGCGAATGGTCGATCCGAGCGCTCGAGGCGGGGAAACACGTTCTGTGTGAAAAACCGCTTGCCGCGAACGCCGCGGAGGCGGAGCGCATGGCCGCGGCAGCAGCGCGGGCCGGCCGACTCCTGATGGAGGCCTTTCACTACCGCTATCATCCCCTGGCGGAGCGAATCAAAGCGATCGTCACCAGCGGCGAGCTCGGGATGGTCCGCGAGCTCGAAGCGCACATGTGCGTTCCGTTGCCGTTTCCACGCGACATCCGCTACCGATACGAGCTTGCAGGTGGGGCGACCATGGACGTCGGTTGCTACGCCGTTCACCTGCTTCGCTTTCTGGCCGGCAGGGAACCCGAGGTGCTGGCCGCCCGGGCGCGGTGCATCGCACCGAACGTGGATCGATACATGGCCGCGGACCTCCGCTTCCCGGGCTCTATATCCGGGCGGATGACCTGTGCCTTGCTCTCGGGCACCCTCGTGCGGGCGACCGCGAAGGTCCGAGGCGACACGGGCTCGCTGTGGGTACTGAATCCCTATGCGCCGCAGTACTTTCACTTGCTCCGCGTTCGCTCAGCCCGCGGGGTGCGCTGGGAACGCGTGGCCGGGGAAGCCACCTACACGCATCAACTTCGGGCCTTCGTGGCTGCCGTGCAGGGCGGCGGCGATGTCCCCACGAACGCCTGGGACGGCGCTGCGAACATGCGGGTGATCGACGCCATCTACGAGCGCGCGGGGCTGCGACCTCGAGGGACGGGAGGCGTCCCGAGCGCTGCGCGCAGTGCGAGTGTTGACTGACCGCGGCACGCCGTCTACCGTCGGGTTGGCCAGGACTTTAGGAGAGGAGGGAATCGAGCAATGACTGCAGCGCCAGCGGCGCAAAGGGAGTCGGTGCGACCCGAAACCGAAGCGGTGCTCACGGCGTACGAGACGACATACACCTGGAACTACGCCGCCATGAAGCAGGGCCTGCGCGATCTCTACGAGAAGGCGAAGCGCGAGCAGTGGAACGCGACCACGCAGCTCCCGTGGGAGACGCCGGTGGACCCGGAAAGCGAAATCCTTCCCCAGGCGTACAATCCGCTCCAGGAATACGGCCCGTACCGCAAGCTCAGCGAGCCCGAGGTGAAACGCCTGCGGCACGCACTGCTCGCCTGGCAGCTCTCTCAGTTCATGCACGGGGAGCAAGGCGCGCTGATCGTGGCGTCGCAACTCGCGGGCGCCGTGCCGTGGATGGACGCGAAGCTGTACGCGGCCACTCAGGCCATGGACGAGGCGCGGCATGTCGAGGTCTTCAGCCGGTACCTGCGGGAAAAGCTGGACTGGCAGTGGCCGATCAACCCCAACCTGAAGACCCTGCTGGACATGATCCTCTTGGACCGCCGCTGGGACTTCAAGTACCTCGGTATGCAGATCCTGGTCGAGGGACTGGCCATGGCGGCCTTCGGCAACATGTTCCGCCTGGCCCAGGAACCGCTCGCAAAGGAACTAGTACGGTACGTGATGAAGGACGAATCCCGCCACGTGGCCTTTGGCGTGATCTCCCTCCACGGATACTACGCCGACATGAAAGAGCACGAGCGGCGAGAGCGAGAGGATTTCGTCGCGGAGGCGTGTCACCTCATGCGGGACCGTCTTCTGGCAGAAGAGGTATGGGCGTTTGCGGGGTTTGACATCGCAGAGACCCGTAAGGTCGTGCTCGGTTCGGCAATCATGAAGATGTTCCAGCAATCTCTGTTCTCGCGCATCGTGCCGAACGTGAAGCGTCTGGGACTGCTGACACCGCGCGTTCGCTCTGCTTTTGAGGCACTGGGAATCCTCCAGTTCGAGAACTTCGATCCCGAAGAAGAAGACCGAGCGCTCGGGTTGTCGTGAGGCGCCAGCCCTTCTCGGCGCGGGGCCGTACGGTCGTTGCCGCGCCCGGCGAGCGGCCCGCCGAGCGCGCACCAGATGCAGGCTCGATGTCCGGCCGGGCCCCAAGGGTCGGCGACAGGAATCCTGTGGACTTGTGCCCCGGAGCCTGCTACGTCACGTTTCCTGGCAATGGCCCGGCAGCAGCTCATCCAGGTTCGAGCACGAAAGAACGGGGGAGAGTGGACCGTACAGATTCCCCCGGGGTGGGAGCTGCGCCTGCGCCGGGTCGTGGCCAACATGGTCGGGGACGTGTTGCCGAAGCTAAACGAGAAGGGACTCACCCCATCCCAGCGAGAGGCTCGGCGCCGCCTGCGCCGCCAGCGCATGCAGCGGGAACTCTGCCGGTACTTGGCGGAAGTCATCACCGCCGACATCATCGGGAAAGAAATCGCGCTCGGCACCCGCGGGTATTACGGGACTCGCAAAGGCACTTTGCGAGAACACGTGGAGGCGATTCTCCGCGAAACGCCCGCACCTGGCGGGACGCAGGTGGCAAGCCAACCGCCGCGCTGAGAGTGGCTGCCGGCTGCGGCCAGCAGCCGAGCTACCGACCGGAAGCGGCAACGGGGTCACCGGACCGGGTCGCTGCTGGGGCCGCTGAGGGAATTGCCCGCGACGTCACATCGACGGCGACTCCCCAGGCTGCGCGCGCGGCCTCAAGAACGGCCCGCGAGTCCACCGAAGCTCCCAGTCCCGCTGCTTCCAATCGACGCAGCAGGTGTTCTGGCCAGTCCGGCTCCCGGGCCCCAAGGCCCCGGTGGACTTCGAGGAAAACGCGGCCATCGGGCAACTGCGCGACCTTCGCCGGCTCCTCGACGATGTGCACGGGGGTTCCATCCGGAACCTCGCGGAACAGGCGCTCGATGTCTTCCGGCCGCAGCCGCATGCAGCCGTGGGTGGCGAACCGGCCCACACTTTCCGGCGCGTTGGTGCCGTGAATCCCGTACCCCGGCAGCGAAAGCTGAAGCCAGTAATTCCCAAGAGGATTCTGCGGGCCGGGAGGGACCACCTTCCGCACGGGCTCGCCATGCCGCTGCATCTCCCTCTGGATCGAAGGCGGAACGTACCAGGTCGGATCGCGGCGGCGTCCGACGATCGCATAGCGACCCGGCGGCGTCCACCAGGCAGCCCGCCCGACGGCTACGGGAAAGCGCGCTTCCACCCGGCCGCCGCGCAGCCAATACAACGCGAGCTCAGGGATGTTGATGACAATTCCCTCGGTGAACGTGGCCGGCACGATGTGCCGATTCGACAGCCGCAATGCCTGCCCAATGCGCAGCCGGCTCGGATCGGGCAGCGCGTTCATCTCTGCCGCGACGGGCAGCGAGAGCCCAAGTCGGCGTGCCAGGACCCAGAGAGTGTCGCCGGGATTCACCCGATGCACCACCTCCTCCCCGATGACCCAGCGGTAGATGGGAATAGGTCCCTCCGCGCCCCAAGCCGCCCATGGTAGGACGCCTCCACCCAGGGCAGCGACGCAGATTGCAAGTCCCAAGTGCGAGCGCATGAAGGTGGGAGCCGCCTTCAGGAACTGGTATGGTACGTTGCCGTGAAGGGCAAGAGAATCCATAGACAGCTCATCGGGGGGCGCAAGAGGAGTGTGCGATTTGCGCCGGCGCCAACTGCCGGCGCTTGCTGGCATAGCCGGACACCGTTCCAGCGGGGTTTCCGCCGAGCATGGCTAGTGGTGTTTGCGGGTTGGGAAATCCTCGCCAGCACGGCAAACGGTACGACCATCGTGCCGAAAACCCTGGCTGCCTTGTGTGCGGAATCGGACATGGTCTTCCTGGGCAGGGTCGCGGCCGTCGAATCGCGCTGGGCGGATCCGCAGCAGCGTTCCATCGAGACCGTAGTCACTTTCAGCGACATCGAGCCAATTTTCGGCCTGCGTGACTCGACGCCGGTGCGCCTTCGGTTCGCGGGAGGCCAAGTCGGAACTGTTCGCGAAGTGGTCGCCGGGATTCCGGAGTTCTCCATCGGAGAGCGCGTTCTCGTCTTTGCGCACCGGCGCCCCGGGGCCAGCCCCATCGTCGGCTTTCACCAAGGCTATCTCCGCGTGCGGAGGACGCACATCGGCGAAGCAGTTTTCAGCGCCACGGGACGGCCGGTGACCACTGCCGACCCGGACACGGTCCTGATGGGCACGGAAGGTGCGGGTGAAGAAGACGCAACTGCCCTGAGTGCGTTCCTGGCGGTGGTCCGGAACCTCCTTGCAGCGCGCACGCCGCACCCCACGCCATGAAACTCGTCCGGCTTGCGTTGGCCTGCCTCGCCTGCGTTGCGGCGGCTGCGGCTGGGTCCCTCGCTTTCGAGTTAGAGCGCGTCAACAACGACCCCTGCTCTGCTGCTCAGAACATCTTTTGGGCGAGCAAGGTCGCTGCCGTAAATGCGGCCCTCCTGCAGCCACCGCAGTTCGCTCAGCTCGCGGACACGGCTCGGGTGCGCTGGAATGAAAGCGTACCCGCCTTCCGCTTCAGCTTGGGCGACGGCGAGTTTTGCAACCTCCAAGACGGAGTGGTGACTCTCGGGTTTTCGGCCGCGACGTGCAGTGGCGACCCGTTCGAAGGCGATGCGATTGCCGTCACGGTCACCCGCTTCGACGGCGCGACGGGCCGTCTGACAGACGCCAACGTCGTGCTTGACGTCAGCGAACCAGCATTCCAGAACCCGGCGTTTTTCCTGGAAGTCGCTATGCACGAGCTCGGGCACGTCCTCGGGCTGGACCACTCGGACGCCTGCGGGAAGCCCGGCGCGGGAACGCTGATGAAATCGACAATCAACCGCTTGGGGCCCCGGCTGGATCGACCCCAGGCCGACGATATCGAGGGAGCGATGTTCATCTACGGGGCGCTGCCGAACGGGGAAAGTCCCGCACCGAGCACAGGTGGCAGCTCGTGTGCCGTCCAGCCTGGCCAGGGCTCAGCGGCAGGGGGTGCCCTTGGACTTCTCCTTCTTCTATGCCGAGGCGCGTCCCGCGCCTTCGGCCTCCAATCCGCGCGGCGCGGCAGCGCCCGCCTTTCGGGACGCCCCGAGACGCAGCGGCCCAACTAGTCTTCTTGGCGCGGGCGGAACTTGGGTAGCGCGATCTCCTCGCTTACCTTCTCGAACACCACCTCGACCGGCATCCCGATGAAAATCGCGTCGTTCGCGCAGCCCACGATATTTGCGTGTAGGCGCGGCCCCTCCTCGAGCTCCACGATCGCGACGTTGTACGGCGCATCGGCATTGAACGCGGGATGCTGCGACTGGTGAACCACGATCCAGCTGAACACGCGCCCGCGCCCGCTCAGCCGCACCCACTCTGCGTTTTCCGAGAGACACCGCGGGCAGAGAATCGCCGGCGGAAAACGCAGGTGACCACAGTCCGAACATCTTTGCATTCGGAGCTCGCCGTTTCTGGCCGCTTCCCAATAGGGGGCACTGTCTTCCGTAGGCCGGGGCAGAGGCTTCTCGATCGCGAACACAGCCGTTCGCCTTCAATCTCGCGCTAAGATCAGGGCGCTGTAGCTCACTGTCGGCGGCGCTTCGTGCGGCGCTCCGCCATAACCCGTTACCAGGCACAACTCCGCATCGCGTACCTGGCGGTCGCCGCACTCTCCGCGCAACTGCCGCACCGCCTCTCGCACATGGCCAAAACCCGAGAGGTGGCCTTCGGAAATGAGCCCCCCGGCGGTGTTGCAGGGCAGCGCCCCGCCCAGCCCGATCTGACCGCTGTCGATGAACGCGCCCACGTCCTCGGGCTGGCAGAATCCGTACGCGACAAGGTCGTGGATCACCCGCGGCGTGAACGCGTCGTAGAGCTGCGCCACGTCGATGTCCTCCGGTCTCACCCCCGCCATTCCGTATGCCATGCGAGCGGCCTCTTGGCCACCCCAACGGCCGGGGTCGGCTCCGAGGGGCCGAATGATTTCCGCGGAGTGCGACTGGCCGCCGCCCAGAATGCGCACCGGCTTTTTGCGAAGGTCGCGGGCGCGCTCCACCGAGGTCACGATGCAAGCTCCCCCGCCATCGGTGTTCGGACAGCAGTCGAACAGCCGCAGCGGTTCAACGACCCAGCGCGAGCGGAAATAGTCCTCCAGCGTCATCGGCTTGCGCATCTGCGCTTCCGGGTTGAGCAGCGCGTGCTGCCGCCAGGTGACGGCGATC
Organism: Myxococcales bacterium; assembly: GCA_037440145.1. GTDB lineage: Bacteria > Desulfobacterota > Binatia > HRBIN30 > BPIQ01 > JBBIUR01. The sequence goes on from JBBIUR010000026.1 coordinate 28,837, forward strand.
TTGCCGTAATGGTCGTCTTTGTAGCCGAACTCGTGCTGCTGCCGTCGCTTCAAGTGCGCCATGAAGGTGATCGCGCCGACATCTCCGTACGGCACCTGGAACTCGGAGCCGAACAGCCTGAGCTCGACCCCTTGGGGCAAGTTCTGCGCCGCGAAGGCGCAGAGCACAGTGTGGCAATAGCCCGCCTCGATCGCCGCGGCCGCCGTCTGCACCATTCCGCACGCGGTCGCACCCCCAGATCCATGGTGGCGGAAAAAGTTGGCTCGATGCCGAGGTAGGCGGCCACGCGAGCGGCCCATCCGTGCTGCTCTCCCATGATCGCCGGCATCATCACGAGCACGCCATCGATGGCGTCCCGGCCGATGCCTGCATCTTCCATCGCCCGTTTGGACGCTTCGAGGGTGAAACCCATGGTGCTGACTCCCTGGAGCTTGCCAAAGCGCGAGCAGCCAACGCCCGCGATGGCATATTTCCCGCCGAGCAGCATGGAGCGCCTCGCGCCGCCTCAGGCCGGCACCGGCTCTATCGGCCCTTCCACACGGGCTCGCGCTTCTCCTGAAAAGCGCGGATTCCTTCCCGGGCGTCTTCGGTGGAAAAAACCTCGGCAGAATAGACCATCTCCTGTTCGAGCGCTTCCTTCAGCGGCAATTGCAGACCTTTCAATACGGACTCCTTGACCTTCCGCACCGCAACCGGACCGTTCTTGCAGATCAGCTCGGCATACCGCAGTGCCGTCGGCATCAGCTCTGGCAGCGGAACCACGGCGTTGACAATGCCATACTCGTACGCCTTCTGAGCGCTGATAGGCTCGGCCGTGAGCAAAATTTCCATGGCGTGGGCAAAGGGGATCTGGCGCGGGAGCTTCGTCGTCGAGCCTCCTCCAGGAAACAGCCCGCGCCGCGGTTCGGCGATCGCGAAAGTGGCATTTTCGGCAGCGATCCGGATGTCGGTTCCCTGCAACATCTCCATTCCACCCGCAACGCAATGCCCATTCACCGCGGCAATGATCGGTTTGTAGATCTCGACCTCGCGCAAAACGGCAATAAGCGACGCATTCACAGGGAAATCGTAACCCAGCGTCTGCTGGCCGCCTGTTGCCGCAATGTCGCCGATGTTTTCGGTGACCACGGAGATAAACTCCTTTAGGTCCCCGCCGGAACAAAACGCTTTGTCTCCCGCGCCCGTGATGATCGCCACCCAAAGATCCGGATCATCGCGGAA